>NZ_JANJGQ010000014.1:0-108249 GCF_030847595.1 Pseudoalteromonas sp. 20-92 | reverse complement strand
GATTGGTGTATGTTGTAGGTGAGGTTTTACACCTCGCTTTTTAAGCATTAAAGCTTAAGTGATATGAGTGATATGAGCGCGAAGTAAATTCGCACCTACGGATTGGTGTATGTTGTAGGTGAGGTTTTACACCTCGCTTTTTAAGCATTAAAGCTTAAGTGATATGAGTGATATGAGAGCGAAGTAAATTCGCACCTACGGATTGGTGTATGTTGTAGGTGAGGTTTTACACCTCGCTTTTTAAACACCTAAGCCACGTTACAAAGCGCGAAGTAAATTCGCACCTACGAGGTGTTAAAAATTAGCAAATAAGCCTAACCTAGCAAATGTTTCTCCGTATACATCTTTCCCTTGATATAGCTCCGCGCCCCAACTTTTTGCGCCCATAATAGGTTTGCTTAATTTACGCGTGTACGCTGTTTGTAATTCGTAGCTTGTTTTATAAGCTTCATTTTTATTTTTAAGCATACGAATTGTGGTATTTAAGCTCTCTATTTTACTTAATTGCCAATGCCAGTTTACGCTCATCGATTTAGCAGGTGTATAGTCGTTGTAATCGTGTTCATCACCTGCCCAGTGGCCAATTACATTACCTGAGTTTCGGTTGCCATCTAAATATATACCATTAAAGTACCAACCATCTTGCCAGTTGCTGTGTTCAATACGCAAGCTGTGATTATTTGTAATAAATGGTAAATATAGCCCAAAGCTATAAGAGTTATTTCTACCACCACCCAATGTATCTTCAAGCGCTACCTCACCATAAAGCTCGAACGGTAGTGCATAAATACTGTTATTATAGGCAAAGGTTATTGAGCCTAATTGATCACCAAGTTCAAAGTTGGCATCACTTGAGTCACCTATTCCCACATTATCTTTTGTACCTGGTTGGTAAAAGCCTTCAAGGAAGTCTTTTAAGCTAACTTTGCGAGTTCCTCCACCAAACTGCATTAAACGGCTTAAACCTACTGTTAAATTATCGGTTGCTGCGAAACTGGTATGTAAACCAAATAAATAAGGTTCTCCTTGTTCATACAGTCTTTTAGTTCCTGTAATTTTAGCCGTTTTTAATATCCCGCTTTGCTCTGTCATTTTACTAATAAACATATCGTAACGAATATTAAAGCTGGTAATTGGCTCTACATTGCTCAGCGTGATAGAAGGCGTGGTTTTAGCTTGCGTGCTTAATAACATGGCGCTGTCGTTAAATGGTGAGTACCAATGCTCGCGGTAGCCAATATCTAGCTGAGCATATTTATAACCAAGGTAAACAAAGCTTTGTGTTGGGAGTATTTCGTCTTCGTTGGCTATACCAGCAACACTTACACCAAAGTAACGGCCAAAATTAGCATACGCACCGCCTTCAACTATTAAGTTAGTTTTAGTGGTTTGGCCGCGTTGATTAGGGAGAGTTTTATCTTTTGTGCCCGCAGCGAGTGTTACTTTGGCAAAAGTGCCGGCATCGCTTTGCACGTAAGGACTAATTTGATACGACAATGTTTGATAAAGCTCAGGGTAGGAGTGTCTTACAGTTTGCAAAACCTTGTAAATATCGTGCGCTTTATAAGGCTTACTCATTATATGTGTATTTTTACTAACCGCTAAAAGACGTTGTATTTGGTGCTCAAGTTCGGGTGCTTGATTTAAAGGTAAATAAGGAGATACGCCACCTTTAGCCATCGCATTTGCACTGATTGCCAACCCGACGAGCAGCGATATTTTTTTTAGCATAATTATTCCGTTAGCAAAATTAGTTCAAGTAAAAACGTAAATGCGAGGTTAACAATAAACGCTTGAGTAAGAAAGAAGAAAAGCAAAGGCTAAACGAAAAGTTTACCGCTTTGAGCTTTCAATCATTGAGGGTATTTATGGTTATTAGGCGCAGCCTTGTCATATTGTTATAAGCAGTTCTTTTGTATTGGTTACATTAAAAATTGTTGTATAACTCGGCCTTTAAAGATGGTTTACATAAAACTGTCATAAATAGTTAATACTCTAAGCGCGCACTCACTATTGGAGCTAAGATTTATGCGCGTGTCATCTATTACCCGGTTACTGGCTATATTATTGGCTTTGGCGAGTATTTTATTAGGCTCTACCTTATTTTGGGCAAGCCAAACTTTACTTAAGCTAGAGCAGCAAAATACCGCATACAGCCAACTAAAAAATACTATTTTAGTTGATTTAGCCGGTTATTTAGGGCGTTACTTAGACCAAGGTGACAACCAATATTTAAATCAAGCCTCTACTTTAATTAACAATGTTAAAGTTAATCAATTATCTATATTGCCAAGTGAGTTAAGCACAACGCTTGAACAGCAATTAACGACCCTCAACAATGACATAAATGGCAAATACCGTGCACTTGGTAAGCTTTCGGGTAACGAAACCGCACTACTTGATAACGCGCTTAGGCAAATGGCAGGCTCAGCATCAACATTAATTAGCTATGCTAAAAAAGCACCTGAGCAAAACAACCATGCGCTAATGTATTACTCTCTGGCGAGTGATTATTACACTGAAGTAATTAATTTATCTTTATTTACCTATCAACTTATTGTTCAGTACGATAAAAACACATAACAAAGCTTGCAACAAAGCACCGTAAATTTAAATAAATTAGCACAAGCTATTGAGCAGCTTCCTAATTTAGGTGTTATGAGTGCCGTTGACGAAGACGCTCTATTTATTGATGAAGAAGCTGAGGACCTTGGCGACGAAATAAAGTCAGAGCTTGTCAGTTGGCCTAATCGTTATCCGCGTGATTTAGCAAGTACTCTTGAGCAAACTCAGTTACGAGAAAATGGCTCTAATGCGTTACGCTCACAAATTAGTGCACTTTCAAATACGGTTATTAATGCAGAGCAGGCGCTAAAGGCGGAGCAAGATAATTTAAAGCAGCAAGTACTTTGGGTATTTTGTGTTGCAATAGGTACGTTGGTTATATTGGCTGCGAGCGTTTATTTTGTACAACGTAATCAAGTACTAAACCCGCTTAGGCAATTGCGAGATGGCTTTGCTTTTTTAATTGAAAGTAATGAGCTTAAGAGTATTGAAAGTAAAAATTCAAAAACTGAGATTGGTGAGATTGCGCAGTTTTTTAATCAACTCATCGATAGGCAGCGAACTGAAGCGCAAGAGCGGGCACAAATGCTAAAGGTGGTTAACAGTTTTATGCAGCAAATGAGCGAAAACTTATACACTATTAGTCAACAAGCATCGCTTAGCCATGGGCAAGTAGAACAAAATCAAAACTTATTAAGCGATATTCAACGTATTGGCGAGCAGGTAAATGATATAAATGCACAGGTGGCCGATAACGCACAAAGTACATTTACTGCAATGGAGCAAAGCTTGGGCTTTTCAGCAAATATGTTAGATGCCAGTTCTGATACGCAAGTGCGTGTAGAACAAGGAATGCAAAGCATACAAGAGTTACTAACAGGTGTTGATGGAGTGGGTAAAATTATTGAGGTTATTCGTAATATTGCCGATCAAACTAACCTTTTAGCCCTAAATGCAGCGATTGAATCAGCGCGTGCAGGAGAGCACGGACGTGGCTTTGCTGTGGTGGCTGATGAAGTAAGGCAGTTAGCGCGGCAAACACAAGGATCGCTTAGCGATATAAACGATCAACTAAGCTTGCTAACTGAAAACTCGCGAGTGGTGTCTACGCAAATATCAGCATTGGCCAACGGTGCACAGTCGCAAACACAAAATGCTCAAGAGCTAAAACTAAACTCCGAAGGGGTAGCTAGTAATGCTCAAAGTGCAAACAGCGTTGCTTTTGAGGCAATGGAACTGGCAAAGCAACAAAGTAGCTTACTCGACAATTTTAGTAAATCAATGCAAAGCATGAAAGGGCAAGTGAGTGAATCAAGTTTACTTGTTGATGATATTCGTAATCAGCTACAGCAGCAAATGCAAACAATAAAAGGTAGCTTGGGCCTTAAAAAATAAACAAAGCTGTATGTTAGTCGCATTAAGCGATAAGCTAAAAATTCATTACGTTTCAATATTTTTTTAAGGATTTATTATGATTGAACAAGGCCAAACGTTACCGGCTGTAACACTTACGCAATTAACTAACGACGGCATGCAAACATTGACGAACAGTGAGTTATTTGAAGGTAAAAAAGTTGTGCTGTTTGCTGTGCCAGGCGCGTTTACACCAACCTGTTCAAATGCTCATTTACCAGAATTTATTACCCTCGCTGATAAAATTAAAGCAAAAGGTATTGACGCTATTTACTGTGTATCAGTTAACGATGCATTTGTGATGAAAGCATGGGGCGATTCACAAAACGCACAAGAGATTGCCATGCTTGCCGATGGTGATGCAAGCTTTACTAAGGCATTAGGCCTTGATAAAGACACCGCTGGCTTTGGCGGTATACGTTCTTCACGTTACGCAATGATTGTTGATAACTCGGTAGTAACCGGTTTGTTTGTAGAACAAGATAAAGAATTTGCAGTAAGCCGCGCAGAATACGTTTTAGAAAAGCTGTAAAGTATAAAAAGTAGAGTTACATTTTAAACGTGGATAAAATTCAGGCTTTTTACAACTTCATTTAACCATAATGGTATTTAAATTTATTTCCTCTAGTCAGAAAGCTTCAGTGAAAATAAGGCGAAATTACGCATTGATAGCTGGCCTATTGCAAGTGAATTTAACGCAGTTAGCGCTAAAAAGAACTGCTTAAGATAGATTTATTATCCAGAGTTTAGGTTAATTATACTATGTTAGCTTTAGTGCAGGTTTGTATTGGTCTGTTCCTGATTTTTATTCATGTTTATGCTTATGTTATCCTACGTACTAAATTGTTAGGGTATTACTTTTAGTCGTAGGTTTTGAAATGAAAAAAATAGGCTATACCACTGGGGTTTTTGATCTGTTTCATATTGGTCATCTCAATGTACTTAAACGCGCAAAGCTAGAGTGTGATTACCTTATTGTTGGGGTAACAAGCGATGAGTTATCTATATCGGTTAAAAACAAAAAGCCGGTAATCCCTTTTCAAGAAAGGCTAGAAATTGTCGAAGCGATTAAGTTTGTGGATGAGGTTGTTCCTCAAGTTAATTATGACAAACTAGAAGCGTGGAATAATTTAAAATTTGACAAAATGTTTGTCGGAGACGATTGGAAAGGCACTGACAAGTGGAACGCAATAGAAGAAGACTTTGCTAAGCGGGGAGTTGAAATAATGTATTTCCCTTACACTACGCATACTTCGAGCACTATTTTACGTGAAGTACTTAGTAAAATATAAAACCTGATTAAAATCGTATCTAGTTTAGAGTGTTTTTATTTCCCATACATAGGTTATAACGGCGCATAAATACCAATCCGCAATAATACTTAACCTGAACTTTGCTTGAGATAGATTTATTATCCAAAGTTCAGGTTACTTATACCAATCCGCAATAATACTTAATCAATTTGAGGGATCAAATCTGACGTTAACTGCGTTAAAAATTTCTGATATAGAATAACTAAATAACGAAATTTTTGCCTTGTTATCGACACGATTTTCTTACCTCAAAATAGCTCACTTAATTAAGTGAATTGGTATTAATTAAGCTAATTGATATAAAAGCCTAGCTAAAACAAGTTTCAACCCTAAAAATCCAATAATCCTTTGTTTTATATGTGATTGTTTGGCTTTAAAGTTATGACCACCAATAGTAATTTAGGCTTTTTCTAATTTTAAATTTACGAAGTAAGTTTAAAGGTTTTCTTTTTAGGTGAGATGTACCAGAACAAATTAAATTATTAATAGCGCCTAATACCCTCACACTCGACTTGCCATCTCTGTATGGATGAACGCTGTCGCAGTATTGTTTTACTTTTTCTAATGTGTGCTCATCTTTTTGAAAAGCGCTTATTAAAGTACTTTCTAGGTCGGCTTCGTTACTAAAGTTAATCATCCAGTCTTTAGGTTTGCGGTTGTTAAACGCAACGGCTACTTTTTCTTGTAATGCAAATTCGATAATAATTGATGATGTGTCAGACAGTATAATGTCGGTAGCCTGTAGAATTGGAATCACATCACCGGTGGTAATAAAGGTGAGGTTTTCGCAGGCGAGTGATTTATACATTTCAATTTCTTCGCTTGTTGCTTTTGGATGAAGCTTTACTATCCACTGCCAGTTTTGTGTTTTTAATAGCGCTTTAATATAAGGGTAAAGCTTGTAGGTACTTGTTAGCTTTGGCGAAAAAGTGGGGGCATATAATATGGTAGGCTTATCAGATTGATATAGCGCTATGTCTTTATGCTCAGTAAATAAAGGATCTAACTTTGACCAGCCGGTTTCGACTACGTCGCAAGTGCCATCGTTAATATCATTAAACCCTTGAGTAATATTTGGACCTTGTGTGCAATATAAGTCAAAAAATCCTCTAATATTAAATTTGTTCTTTTTGCCCGAATCAAAACCATGAAAAACCTGCACTTTAATTCCAGGAAAAAAATGAGGGATCACGTTACCAGGCGCAAGTGTGGCATTGGCGTTATATTCTTTAACTTCTTTTATGTTGAGTAGCTGGTAATCATCAGGCTGTAAAAAACCCTCTGCCTCACTTCCAGTAGGAATAAACCAAGCAACGCTGCCTCCTCGCTTTTTTATTTCGTGCTCTATGGGTCTTAAAACGTTAAACGAGTACGATAAATTTACAAAAAACAAATATTTAAATTCGCTTGTTTTGTTTAGAGAAGGCAGATCTTTATTTAGCACTGGTGGTTCCTTTTTTAACTGAAAAAGTAAAAGTATTTAACCTAAACTTTGACTAAGCGGTTTAGGGCATGTTGAAATTTGTTCAATCTAGGGGCAATTTAATCTCGGCTCGAGATTTGTAACCTGATAACGGCTCCTGCTTTACCCTACTGGCTTACATCCATGTAAGAATAAGTCAAAGCCGAGCAACAAAGAGTCAATCGGCCCTAGGGCGAACCCAAGGGTGGCGCATGTTTGGCATTTATGCTGCGTATCGCCTATTTATGGGGAACACCACACAAGAACACCACACAACATAGGTTCTGCCTTGCCTAAAAACCAAACATACTACTGCAAATTAAACCACCAGAGAACAACACGCCCTAATAACATATTGCGCTATATTGGTATTTAATACCAACCTGCATAAATCTTTGATCAATTTAACGGATTAAATTGCACTATAACGTCGTTAAAAATTTTTTATTTAGAATAACTAGATACAAAAATTTTTGCCTAGTTCTAGCGTAATTTTCTTAACGTTAAATAGGTCCCATATATAAGCAGATTGGTATAAATTTATCAGCAGTTCAGGTTAGTTAATTAAAGTTCAAATGGCGCAACGCCAACTGCCTTCATTTTATAGCCTACTTGGGCTATTTCGCCTGACCACGTTTCTGTGCTTATAATGCCAGTTACAACGATTGCGTCATACAGGCTATCTATAGGTACGCCACCTTTAATAGTTACATGCACAATTTGATTTGGCGGCGGTGGCGGTACGTGTATACATGCACCAAAATATGGGACGAGTAAAAACTCAGTAATAATTTCACTGTCACCTTCAAGTGGTACTACAAAGCCAGGTAAGCTTACAGACTGACCGTTTAACGCATTAACTACAGGTGCGTCTAGATCGGGTTGCACCCAATTTTGATCGCTGCCTTCGTGATTGGCTTGTGCTTGTGTGTCTATTTGCACGTGATTTTTAGGGATTAAGTCTTCCCAAAAAATATCTTTTGGTGGATTTGCATTACTTGCAAAACTTACGAGTAGTAAATTAATAATAGTAATATATTGAAAAGCTGTTTTAAAAAACGTCATGGGATACCTAAAAATTATGTTTTTATACTCATGCCATCGCTGAGAGAATAAAAGTAAGCGCGTGTGGCAGGTACTAAACCAATAATAAAACCAGCTACCATAATAACGCCTATTAATGTGAGTTCATAGTAAGAGAGCATCGCTATATTTACGCTAATACCTGCATGGCTTTGTAGGTAGCCGGCACCTAAATACATAACTAAATAAAATAATGCACAGCCAACTAAGCAGCCTAATAAAGTAGTTAACAGTGACTCTATGCTTATAAGTGTGAATAATTGCCAAGGGCGAGCACCTACTGAACGTAATATAGCAAGCTCACGGCGACGTTGACTTAGGTTTGCAAGCAGTGTGGTTAGCATGCCTAGTAAGCTAACAAGTACGACGATTGCGGAAAATAGTTGCAGTGTTTTTTCTACTATGGCGAGCATTTGCCATAATTCTTTCAGTGTTACGGTAGGCATAATACCAAGCAATGCTTCTTGCTTATATTGATTTATATTGCGCCTAATTTGCAATGTGTATAGCGGTGATTTAAAACCCATTAAAAATGCAGTGATTTGTTTTGGATGTCCTATAAGATCGTCATGTTCGTCATGTTCGTCATGTTCGTCATGTTCGTCATGTTCGTCATGTTCGTCATGTTCGTCATGTTTGGTGCTAGCTCTGGCATGTATTAAATCGATAGCGGCAAGCGGTATGTGTAACGTTTTATCAACAGGTGTGCCGGTGGGGTTTAAAATACCGACAACTTTAAATGGGTTGTCGTCATGATGGTGAAAGCTAGTATTGCCCATACCGTGTGATATAACGATATGATCGCCAAGTTTATAACCTAATTTGTTAGCTACGCTGCTCCCCAGTACAACCTCGTTAATATTTAAAAATGGATGGCCTTGGTTAAAGCTTAAGTTTTGTTTTTTAGCAAAGCGGTAATGTTCAAAGTAGTCAAGAGTAGTGCCAAGTACAGCTTGGCCTTTATGGCTGTCGCCTAGGCTTATAGGTATGCTCCATTTTACGCCTCGCTGATTGGTTATATATTCATAACTTTGCCAGCTTACGCCATTGTTGGTATGGCCAATTCTAAATACCGACGCAAGTAATAATTGAATATCACCAGTGCGTGCGCCCACAATTAAATCAGTGCCCGAAATTGTATTACTAAAGCTACTTTTTGCATCAACTCTTACACGCTCAATACTTAGCAATAACATAACGCTAATTGCAATAGTAAACAGTGTTAAAAATACGCTGGCACGACGATTTAATAAGCTTTTATAAGCCAGTTTAGCAAGGATCATATTTGCTCCTGCAAATGGGTTAAATCTATTGAACGATCGAATAACGGTTTTAAGCTTTCGTCATGACTTACAAATATTAAGGTGCTATTTAAATGCAATGCCTGTTCAAATAATAACGTTATAAAGCTTTCGCGGTTATTAGCATCAAGTGCTGATGTTGGCTCGTCAGCTATTATTAGCTCAGGGTTACCAATAAAAGCACGGGCTGCTGCAACACGTTGTTGTTGGCCAATACTGAGCTGTGCTACGTTTTTATGATGGTATTGCTCAATTAAGCCAAGTGCGTTTAATAAGCGCTCAGCTTCTTTGTGTAATGTTGTGGCGTGTTTAAGTGCTTGGCTTTGCCGTACTTTAGAAAATTGACACCCTAAAATGACATTTTCGATAGGTGTTAAATAAGGTAATAAATTAAAGTTTTGAAAAATGGTGCCAATATGGTCGGCTCTAAATGCATCGCGCTTGGTATTACTTTGTGTGTTTAGGCATTGATTTAAAATATACACATCACCGCTGGTGGCTGTATTAATTCCCGTAAGTAACGCTAATAAAGTAGATTTTCCTGAACCGCTTGGGCCATATAAAAAAATACGTTCGCCTTTTTTTACAGCCAGCTCTGCAATCCTTAGAGTCGGTTTTTTATCGTTTTTATGCCATTTAAAAGTAACGTTTTTTAGGCTGATCATTAAATGTATACCTGTATAAATCTGACGAAGATAAAACTCGGGTTAAGAAACTAACTAAGAGGTTGACCTGTAAATATAATTAAAGTTGCTTTTTGTTAGTCAAAATTTTTAAGTGCAAACAAGGCGAATTTACGCGTCAATAGTGAGCCTATTGCAAGTGAATTCAACGCAGTTAGCGTTGAAAATAACTGCTTAAGATTGATTTACTATCCAGAGTTCAGGTTATTTAGCTTACCCGTAAAGTTTACCTTATCCCAACGAGCATATAAATATGTGCCTTTATTTGTTTTAAGCATCCGATTGAGCTTTAGGGTTGGCTAGATTATTATACAGCTCACATAACCCCATACCATACTTTGCTCAAAGAGCATCCCTAACCCCGGAGATAGCATGACTAGCTATAAAGTTTTAGATGTAAACGATGATTTACCAATTCGTACCAAAGGTGAAGTACATAGCGGTAAGGTTCGTTCAGTTTATTGGCTAACAGATGAAGACAGCGCGCGATTAATTAGCGACAAAGGCTATAAAGTACCTGCAGGCACTGAGCTTGCAATTATGGTTATTTCAGACCGAATTTCGGCGTTTGATTGTATTTGGCAAGGCGAAAACGGGTTAAATGGCGTGCCAGGTAAAGGGATCGCCCTTAACTCGGTTGCATCGCATTGGTTTAAATTATTTGATCAAGCAGGCCTTGCAGGTAACCATATTGTTGATATTCCGCATCCTTACGTATGGATTGTACGCAAAGCCAGTACAGTAAAAGTAGAAGCGATTGCACGCCAATACATTACAGGCAGCATGTGGCGCGATTACGCAAAAGGCGTGCGTAATTTTTGTGGTATTGATTTACCAGAAGGCTTAAAAGCAAACCAAAAGCTTGATAACGTTTTAATTACACCCTCAACAAAAGGTATTATTGAAGGTGTTGCCGACATTCCACCTGTTGATGATGTAAATATCACGCGTGCTAATATTACTAATAACTTAGATGTATTTAACTTTAAGTCGGCAGATGATGTAACTAAGTACGAAAAACTGCTAGTTGAAGGCTTTAAGTTAATTAGCGATGAGCTTGCAAAGCTTGATCAAATTTTTGTGGATACAAAATTTGAGTTTGGTTATGTGGAAGATTTAAATGGCGCGCAGCAACTTATTTATATTGATGAAGTAGGTACGCCTGATTCGTCACGTATTTGGGATGAAGCCGCTTATCGCGATGGCAAAATTGTTGAAAACTCTAAAGAAGGCTTTCGCCAGTTACTAATTAATAATGTGCCAGAAAGCGATGTATTATTAAATAAAGACCGTATGAGTGAACGTGAACAACTTGCTAAAGATTATATTTTACCAGAATCAGTCATGCTTGAAGTGTCAAATACCTATGTAGGTATTGCGAGTAAAATTGTTGGCAAAGATATTGTTATACCTAGCGATCCTCGCCAAGAAGTAATTGCTATTTTAGATGCTGAATACGGATTGATTGTAAAATAACACGACTAAAGGATGGCTTAACCTAGTTACTCGGTCTTTATTTGTGGTTACTGGGCTATAATTCTTGCAATTAGTGCTCGTCTCTAATTAACTTAGCTTAACGTTAATAGTTTGGTGTTGTTATGTTAGAGCGAGCATTGCAAAAAATTGCAAAAAATCGTTGTTTTTTAGCGATAGGTTTGTTTTTTAGCCATTTTGCTTTGAGCGCAAATATTGATTTAGTTATACAAGACCAACATGGGCAAGCATTACCAGATGCGGTTGTTGAGCTAAATCAAAATAATATAAAGTCTGCTTTTACACCAAAGACGGTTGCGACAATGGATCAAGTTAATAAGCAATTTTCACCTGAATTATTAATTGTTCAAAAGGGGCAGCAAGTAAATTTTCCTAATAGCGATAATATTCGCCATCATGTGTATTCTTTTTCACAAGCCAAGCCTTTTCAGCTAAAATTATATTCAGGGCAACCAAAAGACCCTATTGTATTTGATAAGCCCGGTGTGGTTGTTTTAGGATGCAATATTCATGACTCTATGATTGGCTATATTTATGTGGCAGATAATGATCTTGTTTATAAAACAGATGAAAGAGGGCGTGTTACTTTGCCAGCCACTTCTTCTGAGGTGACTGTATGGCATCCTCTTCAGCGTGCCGCATTGGAGAATAAAAAAATAATTACTATTAATTCTCAAACTCAGCTTTTAATAACCATAAATACTTCGGTCCCAGAGCTTCGAAATACATTTGGCAGTAAATTTAAGGCCCAAAATGACTAATAGTTTAAAAAACCGTATAACCATACTCTGCGTTGGCTTAGTGCTATTAACCACTGTGGTTAGCTTATTTAGTTTTTGGTGGTCTACGAGTAAATTCCAAGAAGAAAAAGTTAACCAAGATATAAGCGTTGCCCAAAGTGTATACAAGCAATACTTAAAGTCAAAAGAGAGCCTATTATTAACCGCCGCTAAAGTACTTACCTCTGACTTTGGCTTTAAACAAGCTGTTGCTACACGAGACGCCGGTACAATAAGTAGCGTATTATTTAACCACAGTCAGCGTATAAACGCCGAGCTAATGTTGTTAATTGATTTGTCGGGTAAATTAATTTCGGCTAATACTAGCGAAGATATTTACGGGCATGATTTACAGCCGCTAATGAAAGAATTATTAAGTACTTCGGAGCAATCTAGTTTTGTTGTTTTAAATAACGAACTTTACCAAGTGATTTTACTTCCCGTTAAAGCGCCACGTACAGTTGCTTATAGTTTAGTTGGATTTAAAATAAATAACGAAGTGGCCGCCGAGCTTAAAAGCTTAACAGGTATGGATGTAAGCTTTATAGGCAGTGCGGATAATTTAGTTATTAGCTCTTTAGTTAAACGCCCAACCCCTTTCGAACCTGTGAACTATTTTAATACATTAACCACATCACGCTTTTTTGGTGAATATTTAGTGTATCGCAATCGTGATATTGATTTACCGTCGCTACTTTCTCACCCAATAGTTATTTTACTCAGTGCCGATTTAACGCAAAGTTACAGTGATTTTGAAAAGCTATTTTTTACATTAATGATATTGGCTATTTTAACCATGTTTGTAGGTGTTATAACAAGTAGCTTATTAGCAAACAACCTTACTACTCCTTTATCTCAACTCGCTGTTATTGCTAGGCAATTTGCACAAGGTAACTATAGTTTCGAATTTAAAGGAAAAAAACAAAGTACAGAAATAACAACCCTAGTTGATGCATTTAATAGCATGGGTAACGATATTAATGAACGTGAGAAACAAATTAGTTTTCAGGCTCGCCATGACTCCCTTACAGGGTTTTATAATCGTTCAGCAATGCTAGATGTGTTGGGGGATGAATTAGATGCAACGAATGAATACACACTTGTTGCTATTGATATTAAGGGTTTGCGACACATAAACGATAAGTTAGGCCCTCGTGTTGGGGATGACTGTTTAAAAGCGGTAGCAAGTCGTATAAGTGAGTTTTCTGATGAGCTAGGTGGTTTTCATGCGCGAATTGGCGGCGATGAATTTTTAACGGTATTCCCAGCAACTGCAGCACAAGAGCTAAAAAGTGGCATTGACGGCTTAATGATGCAGTTACAGGCTTGCTATACCATTCAAAAGTTAAAAATTAATTTACGGTTTAGTGCCGGTATTGTGCAATACCCAGCGCAAGGTATTACTAGCGATGATTTAATGCGCCGTGTATTGATTGCTGTCGACAGTGCTGCGAGCGATCATGAAAGTATTCATTATTATCAAAGTGGCGAAGATGAGGCGCATTTAGAGCGCTTGATAATGCTTGATGAGTTAAAACAAGCAATTATTGACGATGATGGCCAGTTATTTATGACCTATCAGCCTAAGTTGCATATGAAAACGCAAAAAATCGATAAAGTTGAGTCGCTTATACGTTGGCAACGAAAAGATGGTAGCTGGGTTAATCCAGAGCTATTTATTGATTTAGCTGAGCAGTCGGGGCTTATTGTTGAGCTAACCGCGTGGGTGGTTAATACCGTTGTTGCACAGGTGGCTAACTGGCAATCAAAAGGCATTGAGTTACAAGCCGCTATTAATGTATCGGCGCAAGATATTGCCTTTTCGGGATTTCATTCAGCTTTGGTCAGTACGCTTGAAAAACACAAAGTAGACCCTAAGTTGATTACGATTGAACTTACCGAGCGCGATATGATCGAAAATGAAGAGAAAGGTATTAAAGCACTCGAAAACTTAAAGGCAATTGGCGTTAAAATATCACTAGACGATTACGGCGTAGGGCAAACGTCACTTGGGCGCTTAAAAATGCTACCTATTGATGAGTTAAAATTAGATAAGTGTTTTATTTTAAAACTTGATGAGTCACAAAAAGATCAGTTTATTGTGCAGTCTTCGATTACGTTAGGTCATCAATTAGGATTTTCTGTTGTTGCTGAAGGTGTCGAAACATTGGGGTCTTTAGAGTTGCTTAAAAATATGCAATGCGATCATGCACAAGGCTATTATTTAAGTAGACCGTTAAAAGCTGAATTACTTGAAGAATGGCTTCTAGATCATTATGTATCACATTAAATATTGGAGCGTAGTTGCTTTTTGTTTAATGAGTTTACCGTGTGTAGCCAGCAGTGGAAAACTGCTGGCCACTCCTGGTGTGTCTCAAATTGAAGGCAATGCGGGTGGAGGCATTGTTCCTTGGGCGCAACTAGCTGGTTATGCCAGTGATGATGAGTTTTCGATAAATGGCTTTTGTAGCCGGGCAGATGTAACCGATTACACTCTTGATGTGTGCGGTGCCCAGTTAAACTTGTTTAATCGTGTTGAATTTAGTTACGCAATACAGCAATTTGATGTACCGGCATTCAATGCGCAGATAGAGCAAAATATTAGCGGCGTTAAAGTTCGTTTATATGGGGATATTGTTTACAGTGAGTGGCCACAATTAAGTGCAGGCATTTTACATAAATCACTGGATGATGGTTCTATTGCACAGTTAGTTGGCGCGAAAAGTACCAGTGGAACCGATTTTTATTTAGCGGCCAGTAAATTACATTTAGGCGCGATTGCAGGTTACAACTGGTTTTGGAACTTAACGACACGCTACAGCGAAGCAAATGAATTAGGCTTGCTAGGCTATGGTGGTGAAAGCGACAGTACTAGGGTGTTGTTTGAAGTCAGTACTGCACTTTTTTTAAGCCGTGAATTGGCCGTAGGTGTTGAGTATCGTCAAAAAGCGAATAATCTTAATTTAGGCGAACAAGATTGGAAAGATGTATTTGTGGCTTGGGTGCCAAATAAGTACGTGAGTATAACAGCGGCTTATTTAGACTTAGGACGCATTGCCGGTGCTAATGATCAAACTGGTTGGTATTTTTCGGTAACAGGGTATTGGTGATGCAAAATATAGCCGTATTTTTATTATGCGCAGGGTTATTAGTAGGCTGTGCAAATAAACCTGCACTGTCGCTTTATCAGCAGTTAGATGGAAAAGTAGGTATAGCTAAGCTTGTTGATAGTTTTATCTATCAAATAGGTAACGACGAGCAAGTATTTCATTACTTTGAACACGCTAATATTACGCATTTTCGTGATGGTTTTATTTCCCATATGTGTATGTTATTTGAAGGCCCATGTGAGTACAGGGGCGATTCTATGATTGCTATTCATACGGGTATGAATATATCGGAAAAAGACTTTAATCATGTGGTCGATTTACTCATTAACGCAATGAATGAGCAAAATATTAGTTATAACGTGCAAAATAAAATACTTTCAAAAATGGCACCACTACGTGGTGGAATAATAAAAATATAAGTACCTTGGTTTTTGTTATGTGGCTTTCAATGTAGAATATAAAGAAAACAACTGTGACGATACTATGAATATAATTTTTGACACTCAAAGCCTTTATTACCTTCCCCAGTACATTCCAGTATTTAAAAAGTTATGCGAAAAAGGCATTAAAAGTCAGTTTGTTTTTTATAAAAATAGTCATCAGGATTTGATTCAAGGTGTTATAGATAACTACAATTTAGAACATATATGGGTTGAAAATCAGCTACAAGCTATTGATTACTACGAGCAAAAAAAATCTGATTGGGTATTTTTTGCTAACTCATTTTGCCATCTAGAGCGTTTACATAAGGTATCTAAAAGTGCTCAGCTTGGACATGGGATCGGCCCTAAATCAAGTTATTACACTAAATCTAGCCAAGCTATGACTGTACGTTTTGTAGAAGGTGAATACAGATTAAGCCGCTTACAGAGTATGTACCCTGATGATACGTTTATTGATGTAGGTTTTTGTAAATTAGATCCTATTTTTAATAATGAAGAAATTGATGGAGCACTCTCATTAGAAGGCTTTAGTGATAAAAAGCAGACCATTTTGTATGCGCCAACATTTTATCCAAGTAGCTTAGAACTGTTTCCTGAAAACTGGCCTGAACATTTTAGTGATTACAATATTTTAATAAAGCCTCATTATTTTTCGATTAGTAAAGAAAAGTATAAATGCCATTTAGCGCTGCTAAATCACTGGTCTACTTTCCCAAATGTTTATTTGGCTAAGGTTGAGGATTATTCTCTGGTGCCTTTTTTAGATAAAGCCGACTTGTTGATTAGTGATGCATCGTCAGCTTTATTTGAATTCGCACTATTAAATAAGCCGGTTATTTGGTGTGATTTTTTAAAGTTGAGATGGAGCTATAAAGGAATTTTTTCTTTTCGTTTTAAAAAACGTATGGACCGAGATTACGGGGAATACGCAAATATTGCGGTGCATGCTAGTAAATATAAAAATCTAAAAAAACTAGTTGTAGAACAATTAGCTAAACCAGAAAAGCTAGCTAATACTAGGTTAGCTTTATCGGAAAAACTCGCGGGCAAGTTAGACGGCAAAGCGAGCCAAAGAATTGTTGAGTACATAATTGAAAATAACTAAGCTAACTGGACGTTACTATATTTTATAAAAGGATTTCTTAAACTAAAAAATAATAAACTAGGTTTGTTAAATGAAAAAAATTGGATATACAACGGGTGTTTTTGACTTATTTCATATTGGTCATTTAAATATTCTTAAAAGAGCAAAATTAGAGTGTGATTACCTAATTGTAGGTATAACAACGGATGAGTTAAGCCAGTCAGCTAAAAATAAAAAGCCAGTAATTCCCTTTCAAGAACGCATGGAAATAGTTGAAGCAATTAAGTTTGTTGACGAAGTTGTCCCGCAGGTTAATTATGATAAAGAAGAAGCGTGGAACAATTTAAAGTTTGATAAAATGTTTGTTGGTGATGACTGGAAGGGCACTGAAAAGTGGCAAAAGATTGAAGCTGACTTTGCAAAGTTTAATGTAGAGATATGTTACTTTTCGTATACATCTCATACGTCGAGTACAATGTTAAGAAACGTATTAGATAAAATAAATAACACGAAATAAATCATGAAAAACCTTATCTCCTGCCTGCAATTACACGAGCAACTTAATAATCCTGCATTAGTGATATTTGATGCAGGTATGCTGCGCCCAGGTGTTTTGGGTACTTATTCGCCGCAAGCAATGCTGCCTAACGCTAAACGTTTTGATATAAAAAACGAACTGGCTGATAGGTCAAACCCGCTACCAAGTACGATATGCAGCGAGCAGCAATTTACTCATGTTATGCAAAATGCAGGCGTAAATAACAATTCGTTTATAGTTGTATACGAAGATGGCGGTTTATTTAGCGCAGCAAGAGCATGGTGGATGTTTAAAGCTATGGGGCATCACAATGTTAAAATACTCAGCGGTGGTCTTAAAAAGTGGTTGGAGTACGGCTACGACGTACAACAAAGTTATAGCGAGGCGTCAGGTAAAGGTGATTTTACGACAAGCTATAATTGTGAGTATTTTATTAATAGTCAACAAGTGCTTAACGTAATAGATGATCCTAATACTTTATTGCTTGATGCACGTGCTTATAAACGTTTTACTGGTGAAGAAAGTGAACCTCGTAAAGGTATGCGTAGCGGGCATATCCCAAATAGTCGCTCGTTACCTTTTATGGATTTACTTAATAAAGGTGAAGCCAAACCACTTACTGAAATTAAAGCGATATTTAATGACGTAGTCGGTGATGCGCAGCAGTTACAATTTAGCTGTGGCTCAGGTATTACGGCGTGTGTTTTAGCGTTATTGGCTACTGAATGTGGGTACAAAAATTTAAGTGTTTACGATGGCTCGTGGAGTGAATGGGGCGCAAGTGATTCGTTTCCAATTGCTACGAACGAGACATAAAACAGCTGTAGACGTAGAGCTTGCTCACGTTAAAAGCGCAGCTTTTGGTTTAATTTACAAGCTTCGCTAGTCCGTCTGCAATCTACTCATCTACAGATAAATTTAACACCGAGTAAAGATTAGCTGTAGACGTAGAGCTTGCTCACGTTAAAAGCGCAGCTTTGCGGTTTAATTTACAAGCTTCGCTAGTCCGCCTGCAATCTGCGTATCTACAGATAAATTTAACACCGAGTAAAGATTAGCTGTAGACGTAGAGCTTGCTCACGTTAAAAGCGCAGCTTTTGCTTTATTTTTTATAACCATAAGGGCAATTTTTACAACCGTTTTTACAACACGAACCGCGCTTTAAAAAAAACCACTTACTAAATATCATGTAACTACTTTGCATGGTGTAATCGAGCCCTTCAATTAAATTGTCGTTACCTCTAAATTGCTTTGCAAAGTTTATTTGGGTTTTAATAGGCTGTGTATAAATCCTCTCTAAAAAAATATTTATTTTATTAAGCGTGCACTTGCGGCATAAACAACTTGTTGCTGTGATATCAAGCGGTAAAATAGCTGGCAGCTCATTGCACCAACACGCTGATATATCGTCTACATTACACGTTAGAGTACTGTGGCATTGAGTGCAGTTAAGTTGAGTCATTATAATTCTTTTTAGTAACAGTGAGCCAAGAATAACAAATATTATGAATACACAAAAAGCATTAGCTGAATTTATTACGTTTGGTGAGCAAAGAGATGAAGCTATATCGGTTATCGTTTCAAGCCCTGCTGATAGCAATAAAACTCACTATACTCTCTCAACCGAGGTTTTAATTGATGTACTTAAACGTTGCCTAAATAACGAAATAGACTTGGATGATTTAGATCTTTGGGCAAACGTAATTGAATCGCGAGATGACATTGATTGTGCTGAGCATGAAGGTTTTATTTATGCGCTCAGTAATAGCGAGCAAATGGGAGAGCTTAATCATCAAAAGCTTGCTCAAATAGTTGCGTTAGTAAAAATTTGATTTGTTTAAAAAGAGAGGTGTAAAACCTCACCTACGACATACACCAAACCGTAGGTGCGAATTTACTTCGCGCTCATATAACGTGGCTTGGGTGTTTAAAAAGCGAGGTGTAAAACCTTACCTACAAAAAAACCGCACTTCAATTGAATGCGGTTTTTTAAATTGAAGATAATCGTTTTAAGCGATTATTTATGATATCCCAAGCACGTTTCTACTTCGTTTTTAGAACCTAAAATAACAGCTACTCGCTGGTGGATTGCATCAGGCTGAATATCCATAATACGCTCAGTACCGGTGGAAGCGATACCGCCAGCTTGCTCTACTAACATAGCCATTGGATTTGCTTCGTAAAGTAGGCGTAATTTATTTGGCTTTTTAGGATCTTTGGTGTCGGTAGGGTAAGTAAACAAACCACCACGGCTAAGTACGCGATGCACATCGCCCACCATTGCTGCAATCCAGCGCATATTAAAGTTTTTAGCGCGCGGGCCTGTATCACCTGCTAGCAAATCATCGATGTAGTTTTGCATAGCTGGTTGCCAATGGCGTTGGTTAGACGTATTAATGGCAAATTCGTTTGTATCAGCAGGAATATCAGCAAAATCTTGTGTAAGTAAAAAGCTGCCTTGTGTTTTATCAAGGGTAAACATACGCGTGCCTTTACCTGTAGTCAGCGCAAGCATTGTTGATGGCCCGTAAAGTACGTAACCTGCTGCAACTTGTTTGTGGCCTGGCTGCATAAAAATGCTTTCATCAGCGGCGTCAGAGCCTTCAGGCGCTTCCATAATAGAAAATATAGTACCGACAAGCGAGTTAATATCAGTATTTGACGAGCCATCAAGTGGGTCAAATGCCACTATAAATTTAGCATCTGGATTACCTGCTACTGTGTAGTCTTCTTCTTCAGAGGCGATTGCTTTAACCGTACCAGATTCCAGTAAAATATCTTTTAACAGCTGATTAGATAATACATCGAGCTTTTTTTGAGTTTCCCCCTGAATGTTTTCATCAAGGGTTGAGCCTAATACGCCAGAAAGCGCGCCTTGACCAACGCGAAACGAAATTTCTTTACATGCTGCTAAAATTGTTCGAATTAATGATAAAAGTTCTCTTGAACAACCATCTTCAAGTAATACTGGAGGGAGTCTACGCATTCTATTTTCCTGATAACGTGTTAAAACCAATCATAATGTGAGAGAGATTAGCTTAGAGCGCTGAAATTCGTCTTAAATAACTGTATTGTTTAAATAGCACCCTATAATGGGACCACCTAATCGTACTTAAAACACAAATAACAAAGATAAGATTATGAAAAAAATACCACTACTAAGTTACATATTCTTTACTGTGCTGTGCTCTATCATAACTCAAGCGCACGCAGCAATTAAGTCAATTGATGAATTTACTACGCAAATGAATCATTTTCCGGGCTATTATTCGTTTTTTTACGATACCCAAAACGCAAAAGTATATTTAAAAGTTGATAAGTTTGAACAACAATTTTTACTGCAGCAAAGCTTGCCTTACGGTATTGGCTCTAACGATATAGGCCTTGATAGAGGTCAGCTTGGTAATACTCACCTTGTGCAGTTTGAGCGTTTTGGCGACAAGGTAATGCTGCGGGCTGTAAATACTTACTATCGTGCTAATACAAGTAACAAGGCTGAGCAGCAAAGCATTAAAGAAGCGTTTGCATCAAGTATACTTGCTGGTTTTAAAGTGGTTGCAGAAGATAAAGCCACAGCACTTATTGATTACACACCTTACTTATTAAGTGATGTACATGGCGTAAGCCGGACGCTTGCAGCACGTAAACAAGGCAACTTTAGCCTTGATGAATCACGCAGCGCCGTTTATATAAATCGCTCAAAAGCATTTGTAAAAAACACCGAGCTTGAAGCCGTACTTACATTTAAGGGCACAAAACCAGGTGAATTTGTTCGCCAAGTAAGTGCCGACCCTTATGCGCTTACTGTTCATATGCATCATTCACTTATTCAATTACCAGATGATAACTACACGCCTCGTAAGTTTAATCCGCAATCAGGTTTTTGGAGTATAGAACATAAAGATTACGCAGCGCCGCTTGGTGAGTCTATGTATGTGCGTTATATACCGCGTCATCGTCTAACTAAAAAGGACTCAAGCTTACCTATTAGTGAACCTGTTAAACCAATTGTTTATTACCTTGATCCTGGCGTTCCAGAGCCTGTAAAAAGCGCTTTGCTTGAAGGTGGAAAGTGGTGGAACGATGCATTTACTGCTGCAGGATATAAAAATGCATTTATAGTAAAAGTACTGCCAAGTAATGCCGACCCTATGGATATTCGTTACAACGTCATTCAGTGGGTACACCGCGCAACGCGTGGTTGGTCATACGGTAGTTCGGTGATCGACCCACGTACAGGTGAAATACTTAAAGGGCACGTAACACTTGGCTCATTGCGTGTTCGCCAAGATATTTTAATAGCTGAAGCACTCGCTGCTCCTTATTTAAAAGGCAATGAAGTTGCTAAAAACTTGCAAGCAATGGCGCTTGATCGGATTCGTCAATTAAGCGCGCATGAAATTGGTCACACGTTAGGTATTGCTCATAACTTTGCGGCATCGGTAGGTGATAGAGCTTCTGTAATGGATTACCCACATCCGCTACTTAGTTTTAATGAACAAGGTAAGCTTGATGTAACGCGCGGCTATGCAACAGGTATGGGCGTGTGGGATACCCAAGTAGTTAAATATGGTTATAGCGATTTTACTAACCAAGATGAAAGCGCAGAACTCGCTGCTATTTTAAAGGAGAATAAAACTAAAGGCCTTGAGTTTATATCAGATAGCGACGCTCGTGCTAAAGGTGGCGCGCATCCAACCGCTCATTTATGGGATAACGGCACTAATCCTTCGCAGGAACTTTTAAGAGTACTCGACGTACGCAAAAAAGCGCTTTCGCAGTTTGGTATTAATAATATTAAAACGGGCGACTCACTATCGCAATTAGAGGAAAAACTAGTTCCGCTTTATCTGTTTCACCGTTTTCAGGTTGAGGCTGCAGTGAAACTCATAGCCGGCGTTGATTACGAATACGAAACACGTGGTGATTCACCCGTAAAAGGTGCACAAGTCGTTGATAAAAAAATGCAACAAGAAGCGGTAAACGCTCTTTTTGCAACGCTTAAGCCAAGTAACTTATTACTTCCTGAATCTGTATTATCGCTAATTCCGCCAAAAGCGTATGGCGAGTCTAAGTCGCGCGAGAGCATAGTTGGACGCACAGGGTTAACGCTCGATGCAATGGCATTACCCGAGGTTGCAGTGCAGCACAGCTTGTCGTTTTTATTAAACGCACAACGTTTAAATCGACTAGCGCAGCAACAAGCACGTAGTAACGACTTTTATAGTTTAGATGAACTATTAAAAACGCTTTATAGCCACGTTTTTAACGTATCGTCGCCTAATACAATGACAGGTAAAATAACTCAGCGCGTACAATTTTTAACAGCAAAAACCATGGCTGACTTAGTAGCAAGCGATAGTGCAAGCCCTGAAGTGCAGGCGCAGTTACGTTACTACTTAGTTAAATTGAGTGAAGACTTTAACCAAAACTCAATATTGAGCCATACCAGTACTGGCGAGAGTGCGTTTAAGCAATATTTAGCCGAACAAGTAAATCAATTTTTAATTAAAGGGCAATGGCCAAATAATTTTAAAGTGTTACCAATACCACCTGGATCGCCAATTTAATTATAAACCTCGCTCTTGAGCGCCAATGGCATGTTTAAGAGCGCGAAGTAAATTCGCACCTACAGGGTTGCACATATCGTAGGTGAGGTTTTACACCTCGCTTTTTAAACACCCAAGCCACGTTACATGAGCGCGAAGTAAATTCGCACCTACAGGGTTGCACATATTGTAGGTGAGGTTTTATACCTCGCTTTTTAAACACCCAAGCCACGTTACATGAGCGCGAAGTAAATTCGCACCTACGGTTTGGTGTATGTTGTAGGTGAGGTTTTATACCTCGCTTTTTAAACACTCAAGCCACGTTACATGAGCGCGAAGTAAATTCGCACCTACAGGGTTTTACATATTGTAGGTGAGGTTTACACCTCGCTTTTTAAACACCCAAGCCACGTTACATGAGCGCGAAGTAAATTCGCTCCTACAGGGTTCACATATTGTAGGTGAGGTTTTACACCTCGCTTTTAAACACCCAAGCCACGTTACATGAGCGCGAAGTAAATTCGTACCTACTGGGTTGCACATATTGTAGGTGAGGTTTTACACCTCGCTTTTTAAACACCCAAGCCACGTTACATGAGCGCGAAGTAAATTCGTACCTACAGGGTTTTACATATTGTAGGTGAGGTTTTACACCTCGCTTAATTAGCTGTGTAGTGTTTGTATTGTGCATGTTCTTTTACTTGCATAAAGTTGGTTTTTTGTTAACCTACTCGCCTTCCATTTTAGTCTTTTTGAGGTGTTTATGGCGTTTCTATCTCGTTCGATATTGGCGTTGTCCATAGCACTTTCAAGCACCAGTGTATTTGCTCAAAAGCAATGTGATGTAGAACTCAGGCATGGGTTAATCATCACCGACGATGTAATTCGAATTGTTGATAAAGGCCAAACACGTGTGCAAATTAACAACAATAACCAACTGTTTATTCGCGGTTATTGGGTTGATTTAAGTGATGACGAAAGTAAAGTGCTCGAGCAGTTTAGTAATGGTATTCGCCATACAGTCCCTGAACTAGTTAATTTAGCCACCGATGGTGTTAATTTAGGTTTAAGTGCTATTGAGCACGTGGTTGAAGGTATGTCAGATAAAGAGCCTGAGGTGCTTAAAACCCAACTGCAATATGTAGAGCGTGCGCTAATGGATAAATTTAAGCGCGGCGATGATTTCTTTTTTATAGCCCCACAATCACTTTCTCAAATAGATGATTTTTTTACTAAAGAGATCAGCCAAAAAATTCATTCCGCAGTTCATGGGTCTCTCGGTGCCATTTTGGTGTCACTAGGTGATGCGTTTAAGTCGCGAGAAGGTAATATAGAAGATCGTATTAACGATATGGGACAGCGAATGGATATCATTTCAAAAGAAATTGATAAATCATTGCAAAAAAAAGCACATCAACTTGAGCTAAAAGCTTCAGAATATTGCGAATGCTTGAACGCGCTCGATGTTACCGAGTCTCGCCTGCAGGCAATTGTACCAGGCATGGCTGACTTTGATTTAGTACAGATAAAATCGTAATTTAAATATTAACTATAAAAGCGCGAAGTAAATTCGCACCTACTGGGTTGCACATATTGTAGGTGAGGTTTTATACCTCGCTTTTTAGCACCAAAGCCACGTTACATGAGCGCGAAGTAAATTCGCACCTACAGGGTTTTACATATTGTAGGTGAGGTTTTACACCTCGCTTTTTAGCACCAAAGCCACGTTACATGAGCGCGAAGTAAATTCGCTCCTACAGGGTTCACATATTGTAGGTGAGGTTTTACACCTCGCTTTTTAAACACCCAAGCCACGTTACATGAGCGCGAAGTAAATTCGTACCAACAGGGTTTTACATATTGTAGGTGAGGTTTTATACCTCGCTTTTTTAAACACCCAAGCCACGTTACATGAGCGCGAAGTAAATTCGCACCTACAGGGTTTTACATATCGTAGGTGAGGTTTTATAATTTAATCTCATCAGCTGTTAGCAATCTATATTCACCACTTGCCAAGTTTTCATCTAATTTAATGCCTGCAATCTGCTCGCGATGTAACTCAACGACTTTGTTATCTACCGCGTAAAGCATACGCTTAACTTGATGATACTTACCTTCACTTATTGATAAACGCAGTCCGTAATTAGCAAGTCGTTCGGCAATCGCTGGGCGGGTTAAATCTTTTTCGTTATGCAGCATCACACCTGTGCGTAATTGCTCAAGCGCTTCGTCGGTTATAGGCTCTTGAGTTTCGACTAAGTAGGTTTTAAATTTATTACTTTTAGGTGACGTGATTTTATGTGACCAATCGCCATCATTGGTAATTATAACTAATCCTGTGGTATCTATATCAAGGCGGCCTGCCACGTGAAAGTCGCTCATATTTGGCTCATCAAGTAAGTCAAAAACGGTTTTGTGCAGCTCGTCACTATTAGCGCATACATAGCCAACAGGTTTATTTAGCATGTAATAGCGCTTACCTAAAAATACCAAAGGCGTACCTTGGTGCAGTACTTCATCTTGCTGGGCTAGCTGAAAATTATGTGAGGTAATTATTTCGCCATTAACGCTTACTTCTTTTCGCTTAATACTAGCGCGAGCTTGGGTGCGCGGTATTTCAGCTAAGTGGCTAATAAATTTATCTAAGCGGCAAGGGAATTTCATTTTGGTTCACATTTTTAGTCGGCTACAATGGGCGCGATTATAGCCGATAGTGAAATACCATGACAGTGCACAGCACACAAATATTAAGCCTTTACCAAGCAAAAATAGACACGGGTGAACTGTGTTTTGATGCTGCGCAGCAAAATGCGGTGGAAGCTTTAAATACGCTAGGCGAGCAACTTCAAGTTCACACATTATGGTGGCAAAAAGCGCCCTTAACAAAAGGTGTTTATTTATATGGACCAGTAGGGCGCGGTAAATCTATGCTGATGGATTTATTTTATAAAAACCTACCTATTGAGCAAAAGCAACGGCTGCATTTTCATCATTTTATAGCACAAGTGCATACCCAACTTTCGCAGCTACAAGGTCAAAAAAATCCACTTATTCTAATTGCAAAACAGTGGGCTAAAAATATTCGTGTATTGTGTTTTGACGAGTTTTTTGTGAGCGACATTGGCGATGCCATGATTATGGCCAGATTGTTCAATGCGTTGTTTGAACAAGGTGTTGTGCTGGTGGCCACATCGAACGCAAAGCCAGAGCAGCTTTATTACAACGGCCTACAACGAGTGCGATTTTTACCTACTATCGATTTAATTAATAACCATTGCCATATAATTAACGTGGCAGGGGAGGACGATCACCGCTTTAGATATGGTAAAAACAGCCGGCACTATTTTATTAATTTACCTAAACATGATTTTCAAAATGAGTTTTTAGTTTCTTATCCTGCTGCAACATACAGCAATAAAATTAGCGTGCATGGCCGCGATTTACCTTATTTATTAAAAGCCGATAATGCCTTAATGATTGATTTTATGGCGCTATGCTCCGGCCCGCGTAGTGCTAACGATTATATGTTTTTAGCAACGCAATTTTATGTGTTATATGTATCGAATGTGCCACAAATGGGTGTTAAGGCGACGGGTAAAGTTATAGTTCACGGTATAGAAGATAGTTATCAGCGCGAAAAACAAACGCTTGATGAGCACACTTTTGACGACGAAGCGCGTCGCTTTATTGCCTTAGTAGATGAATTTTACGATTGCCATAAATTGCTGGTAATAAATGCGCAAACCGACATTGAACATTTGTATAAAGGTAAAAAATTGCGCTTTGAATATGCACGCACACAATCACGCATAGTCGAAATGCAAAATTGGTAACGCTTTGGTTTGATATATAGTGTAGACGTTGAGCTTGCTCACGTGAGAAGCGTGAGCTTCTAATTATTAAGCTATTTTAAAAACTGCGTTTTTACACGCCAGCAAGCTGTGCGTCTACAAGTGAGTTTAACCACGGCGTTAAATTTTATCTGAAGGCGTAGAGCTTGCTCACGCGAGAAGCGCAGCTTCTAGTTATTAAGCTATTTTAAAAACTGCGTTTTTACACGCCAGCAAGCTGTGCGTCTACAAGTGAGTTTAACCACGGCGTTAAATTTTATCTGAAGGCGTAGAGCTTGCTCACGCGAGAAGCTATTTTAAAAACTGCGTTTTTACACGCCAGCAAGCTGTGCGTCTACAAGTGAGTTTAACCACGGCGCTAAATTTTATCTGTAGACGTAGAGCTTGCTCACGTGAGAAGCTATTTTAAAAACTGCGTTTTTACACGCCAGCAAGCTGTGCGTCTACAAGTGAGTTTAACCACGGCGTTAAATTTTATCTGAAGGCGTAGAGCTTGCTCACGCGAGAAGCTATTTTAAAAACTGCGTTTTTACACGCCAGCAAGCTGTGCGTCTACAAGTGAGTTTAACCACGGCGTTAAACTTTATCTGTAGGCGTAGAGCTTGCTCACGCGAGAAGCATAGCTTCTAGTTATAAAGCTATTTTAAAAACGGCGTTTTTACACGCCAGCAAGCTGGGCGTCTACAGGGTAACTCAATGGCTGAAAATGTAGACGCCTCGCTTGCTCACGTTAAAGCTATAAACTTACCCTTCTTGGCGCACAATATTTTCAAGTGCACGAATATTGGTAATCAAATCCTGGCGTTGCGGGTTAGCTTGCAATGCTTTTCTAAGATGCTTCAGCGCACTCGGGTAGTCTTTAGAATCAATTGCTATTTGCGATAACCCAAGCCATGCCGATAGTTGGTAATCAGGAAGTGCCAGTGCACGAACATACATAAGTTTAGCTTGGGTGAGTTGGCCTTTACTGCGATATATACTCGCTAAACTAAGTAAAGCATCACCTAAATTCGGGTTTATTTTAAGTGCGTTATTTAAGCTTTTAAGAGCACGCTTAGTATTACCTTGTTGCATAGCAATTTGTGCGCTGTATACAGAAAACTGCGCTTGTTCATCACGGGGTAGCTGCTTAGTTAATCTTTTTGCGCTGCCTATTAGCTCTTTAGCTAAATCCCATTTTTGTTGAGATACAATCCAGCCTAAAGTTTGCATCGTGGTATTAATAACCTCAATTTTCTGCTGTTTAGTGGCGTGTTTTAAACCTTGCTTTAATAAACTAACAGCGCGTTCAGTGCTGCCTTCACTTAAATGCAGCTGAGCTGCTAAAAGCTGGTTACTGGTATCTTTAGGGTTGAGTTTTAAGGCCACTTCAATGGCGGCAAGTGCTTTTTTATTTTGCTCTAATTGCAGTGCTATTTGTGCACGTTGCAACCACAATTGAGCATTATCAGGTGTTTTATTAAGTAACTCTTTTAATAATGCATTTGCTTGATTTAAATCGCCCGATTCAATTAAGGCAAACAATAGCCCTTGTTGGTACTGAGGCGTTTCAGGAGCAAGCATCAGTGCTTGACGATAAGCGGCTACTGCGCTCCAAGGCTGGCTGTGTTGTACATGAATATAAGCAAGTTGCGCATAACTTTGTGCATCTGCTTGGCCCTGTTCAATACTGTGTACTAGGTGTGTTTGTGCCTTGTTGTAATTTGCTTGTTGCATGTATAAAAGACTCAAGCCTTGGTGTGCTTTTACTAAGTTAGGTGCGGCTTTTAAACATGCTAAATATGCATTTTCGGCGTTATCGAACTCTTTTAAGGTGAGTAAAACCTGAGCACGCAATAAATTGAGTGCGGTGCTATCTTGCGTGAGGTCGCGGTTTTTAAATAGCGCGGCTACTTCGTTATAATTACCTGCTTGTAGTAATGGTTGCACTTGGCGTGCAAAGCCACGTTCAGTCGGTTCAATAAGCATTTCAGTAGGACTAAGTAATTTATTATTTATGGCCAATTGCCATGTTGGATCGCTAGGAGATAAAATTACTTTCAGTGGAGTACTTACTGTGTTTGCATTCACATTACCAACAGCTAATAAAGGCAATGAGCACATTAAAGTTGTTAGTAATGCGTGAGTGAAAGGTTTTAGCGTTTTAATTACGTTCATATTTTTCATTTTAATAAGGCTTAAAGCTTAAGGTTTAAATTCGATGGGCCAAATAAAGCGAGCGCGTACGACTTCGCCTTCTTTTTTAGGTGCGCTAAAGCGACTCTGTTTAATTATTTTATCGATTGCAGGTTTAAGCGACGGATACGGATTTTGCACCACTTCAATCAAACTTACATTGCCACCCTCATCAATTAGTACATCGAGCTTTACGGTAAATGTATCAATACCTTGGCGAGTTAAGCTTTTTGGGAGTAATGCTTTTACTGGTGTGAGTAAAGTGGGTAGGCCGTCGAGCTGGTTTAGGCTAAGTGCATCCCAATTTACATTGACCGATTGCCATTGTGGCGTACTTACTTTTACGCTTGGCGTATCGGGTCTTACAATTTTTAGTTTACTCTTTATTTTAATTTTAACTGCTTGAATAGAAGCGCCAGCGCCTTCCACCATTAAGCTTTGCGCAGGCTCATTTGCTTGTTGCTGTTGTATTGAAGGCGGAGGTGGTGGCGGTAATGCCACCATAGCTACCTCGCGTACAATAACTTTATCTTGCACTATATGTTCAGCTAGTTGAGCGAGCCATAAAAGTAACAATGCAGCAGTAAGTACTATTAGGCTTAGCGCAAATGCAAACAATGGATGACGAATATTTCGTGATTTTTGGGTCGGTGTAATCGCGTACATATTATTGTTTGGTCGCTAAATTAACTAGTGCAGCACCGGCAAGCTTTGCCTCGTCAATCACTTGAACAAGCAACTCGGTAGGTACTGTTTTATCGGCTTGAATAACCACAGGGCGCTGTTGTTGCTTTAGCATTTGTTCAACGCTGCTGCGCACGCCAGCAACACCAATTTGGCTGCCATCAAAAAATACTTGTTGGGTGTCTGTTATGGCTAAAAATATAACTTGTTGTTCTAGACGGCTGGCCGATACGGCTTGTGGTTTATCAACCTCAACGCCACTCTCGCGTACGAATACCGTAGTCACAATAAAAAATATTAGCAATATAAATACCACATCAAGTAGCGGCGACATATCAATATGTTGGCCAGATTCTTGTTCTAAGCGATGTTTTAAACGTGATTGCATGCTTATTACCCTAATTGTTTACTTAGTGCATGTAATTTAGGGTTGCGCTGCGAATATGCTAAATAGGCTTGCATTAACCAAGCAGGAATAGCGCACACCAGACCAAGTTGAGTGGTTAGTAATGCATGGCCAATTGCATCACTCATTAACTCATTATGACCCTGAGCCATAACTTTAAAGGTATCGAGTAAGCCAACAATTGTGCCTAGTAAACCAAGTAGTGGCAAAGCCGCAGTTAAAATAGAGCTTACTTCTTGCCAATAACCTTTGCGCTGTGTTTGATAATGTTTCAGATGTAGTAAGTCATGAAAAATCAATTGATACACAAATAAAGCCAGTAAAATAATGCACCAACAAATAGGGTTACTAATGATTTGATCAAACATTGTTTTTTCCTTCATCTAGCTGACTTAGCTGTAATGCAAAGCCTTCTAATTGGCTGTAATAGGCTTTAGCTTTACGCGATAACAAAGCGTTTAGTACCAGAGCTGGTATAGCAACGACTAAACCAAGTTCTGTGGTTATGAGTGCTTGTGCAATGCCACCTGATACGACCTCAGGATCGCCTGATCCGAACAAGGTCATCATTTTGAATGTTTCGATCATACCGCTTACAGTACCCAGTAAGCCAAGTAGTGGTGCTACTGCTGCAGTAACGGCTATTGCACCAATAAAGTTATCGAGCTTGTGTTTATCGTGGATAAGTTGGTTAAATAACTGATCATCTCGTATTTGGCCTTTTTCGCTTTGCAAGGTTAGGTTAAATAGCTGTTGCTGCATGCCATTAAATTCGCTGCTATTTTTACTTATAAACAATTTCTGTAATTGCAATTGCGAGTGCATTTTTATTTTATTTAAACGCAGTAACTGAGCTGCTTTCAGTAATGCGATAGTTAGTGCAAAGCAGGCAAATAAAATAATAGGAATAGCCCATAAACCGCCTTTTTCTAAATGCTCCAGCGGACTTTCTTGTTGAGACTGACTCGTTACTAAATGCGTTAAACTCGGATCAAAAGTGAGGAGTGTAGATCCTACGCCATTTTGTTTTAAGGTATTATCGAGAGGGTTATCGTCACTCGTAGATTGCACTAGCGCTACCTTTAACGCGTTAGATTTGTCGTCTAAATCGAGTAATCCAGCTAGTTTTGGGGTTTGTGTACTAAACCAAGCAACTGGGCCTACTTGCAGGGTATTCGCTTGGCTTAATTCGCCATTACTTAGCACAACCGATTGCTTTTTAAATTGTGGATAAAGTGCCTGTTTTTGGTCATTAATAAGTGATACTACTTGTTTCAACAATTCGTTTTGATCATTAGTAATGTGTTGGTTTTTACTATTTTGGCGTACAAATCGATTTAACAAATTTAGCTGATATTGTTGCTGCTGTTGCCATGTATCTAGGCGTGTTTGCAGCTGATTTAAACTCAAAGTATCTTCATCAGCAAGGCGGCGGTTAATGGCAGCCTGCTCACGTAATTTACTCAGTGATTGCTGCTTGTTAAATATATTTTTAGCAAGAGCGGCTTGCTCTTTGGCAATGTTATTTTGAGTTTTATTCAACGCGCGTTGAGCTGTTTTAATGTCACTTAAAATACTTTGTTGCGCGTCATCACTGCTTGCTGCAAAAACGATGTTTGCACTAAAGAGTAAAGCTAAAATATTAGCTATTTTAAGGATGCGGGCGAAAATCATTATTTAGCCCCTTTTTGTGTATTTTTTGCATAACTTAAGATAGGTAGTGTTACCCAGTCAGCAGCGCGCTTTTTTTGTTGAACAGCTATTCCTAATGCAACTTGCTCAGCGTTAATACTCGGATCGAACTCCCACTGCCAGCCTAAATCACTTGGAAAGCCAATGCCTACATAACTTAAATCTTCACTTACAAACCAAGCTTGGGCTGCACCTAAGTAAAGCTGTTTTACCCATACTTCTTGGCCGTCAGGGTGCAGAATTGCCATTTCGTGTATAGAAATCCGTTGCTGAAAATCACGTAATAACCCCAGCATCTTGAGTGCTGTTTGCAATTTATCTGTGGTATTTAGTTGTGAGTTAGTTAAATCACCTGTGTTTTTCCAACTACTTAAAAGTGGCGGAGGTAATTGCACTTGTAATGAAAGTAATTGCTTGGAAATGCGTGTAAGTTGTTCGTTTAATTGTTGTTGATCGTTTTCAAGTTCAGATTGTTTAGTAACAAGCTGTTCGCGTTTTTGAGTAAGCTCGCTGGTGCTTTTTTTTCTACGCTGATTAAGCTCGCTAAGTTGCTGCTGCTCAGCATCTAAAAGCGTTAATGTTTGCTCCATACTGCTTTTTTGTTCAAGCCAATGAGTATTTAATTTATTGTTTTGATTTTCTATTTGCAGCCATTTGTTGATGAGTTGTTCTAATTCGCTAACGGTATCGGCTTGCACTGTCATAGCGCAACAAAGCGCGATAACCATACTGATTGGTTTAATTAAACTTCGCATTGTTCAACAAAGACCCTGAAAGTTACGACGAGTAATTACACGGAGCAATTACTGTTAATTTTTAAGTGCGCATACAATATAACAACAGGTATAACAACGCAACTGATAACAATTGGCGTTTACATTTATTTGTGGCGGTGGTAGGATTTTGCCGAAATTCAACATGTACCTAATTAGTTTAAACCTCGGAGTAACCATGAGTAAGCCATCGAATAAAGGGAATACCTACGCAAAACCAATTGCGGCGGTTGTTACAGCCACTCTTTCAACTTGGGCAAGTGCACAGGATGTTCAAGAGTTATCGGTAACGAAAGCGCAAACTAAAACTGAGTCTAGCTATGTTGTAGAAAAATCAACATCGCATAAATATACTCAACCGCTACTCGATACGGCTAAAACAGTTACTGTAATTAACCAAGCGGTAATGAAAGATAGAAACGTAGATAGCTTACAAGATGCATTACGCAATGTATCAGGTATTTCTTTAGCTGCAGGCGAAGGTGGTTCTCCTACTGGCGATAGCATGTCTATTCGTGGTTTTAGTGCCGCAAGTGATATTTTTGTTGATGGTATTCGTGATGTTGCTGGATACACTCGCGATGTTTATAACATTGAAGCCGTTGAAGTAGCTAAAGGCCCTGGTTCTGCAGTCTCTGGTCGTGGTGCAACAGGCGGCAGCGTTAATCTAGAAACTAAAAAGGCGAAATTAGACAACTTTAATGATGTTTCGTTACGTTTAGGCACAGAAAACGATTACCGTGGTCGTCTTGATACTAATATTCAAGTAAACGAAACAAGCGCATTACGTGTTAATTTATTGTCTGATTCAGGTGATGTTGCTGGCCGTGATTATGTTGAAAACGAAAAAAATGCAATTGCTGTTGCTTTGGCTACAGGGCTTGGAACCAACAGTCGATTTGATCTTAATTTTGAATACCAACGACAAGATAATTTACCAGATTACGGTATTGCATGGGTTAGAAGTGATACCCCAGTTGCTGAACTAGTTGGCAATGAATACGCTCCACCACCAGTCGATTTTGATAACTTTTATGGTAACGTTTACCGTGATTATGAAGACATAGAAGCTTATTCAACAACTGCCCGTCATGAGTATGATTTTTCTAAAAATACTACGTTACGTACACAAGTCCGTTTAGGTAAAGTTAAGCGTGAATCGGTAACAACTGCACCACGTTTCTTTTCAGTTACAACCGATACAGATATTACCTTTGCAGATGAAAAAACACGTGATACAGAAAATTCATTGGCTGCATTACAAGTTGATTTAATTGGTAACTACGAGTTTGCTGGTTTTACTCACGATGTTGTAGTGGGTATTGAACTTGCAAACGAAACGTTTACACGCCATAACTTTGTTGCAACTACGGCTGATAATCTAATTGAAGATGGAATCCGTAACGACTTATACAATCCTGATGCAACAATTGCATTTACGGGTGTGTACGGTCGTAACGGTACAAGTATTGAAGCTAAAGCTAAAAACCAAGCTATTTATGCATTTGATACAGTAACCCTTAATAAGCAATGGGAAGTTACAGGCGGAATTCGTTTTGATAGCTTTACTACGGATTACCATTACGATTACGCGAACCCAAGTGCTTTAATTTCTACAAGTGACGACTTATTCAGCTGGAATGCAGCTGTAGTTTATAAACCTACAGAAAACGGCAGTATTTATTTTGGGGCAGGTAATTCGTTTAATCCTTCAGCCGAAGGTATTACGGTATCTACTCGCGGAAATACAGCAGATCTTGATCCAGAAGAAAGTAATAGCTATGAATTAGGTACGAAATGGAACTTAATGGATGGTCGCTTACAAACTAATGCAGCTCTTTTTCGTACTGAAAAAACAAATGCTCGTACCGATGATCCATTTGCAGAAGATACACGAGCTGATTTATTAAATGGCGAACAACGAGTTCAGGGTTTAGAGTTATCAGCTACAGGTTTAATCACCAAAGAGTGGACCGTTATTGCATCGTATACTTATCAAGATAGCGAAGTAACTAAAGCATCAGGTGACGATATTATTCAAATAGGTAATGAGTTACCACGTACGCCTAAAAATAGTGCGAGCATATGGACAACATACGAAATATCTGAGCAATTATCATTTGGTGCAGGTATGCAGTATTTAGGTGAGCGTTACAGTAGCTCATCGTCTACTCGCGCTCGTGCTCCAAGCTATACTATTTTTGATTTAATGGTTGCGTATGATGTATCAAAAGATTTGAGCTTGCAGCTTAATGCTGAAAACTTAGGTGATAAAGATTACGTTAACCAGTTAGGTGGCGGACACTTTGTTCCTGGTGAAGGTCGTAAGTTTAGCTTAACGGCAAGTTACTCTTTTTAAACTTTACTTTAAGAGTACATAATCATTAAGGGCAGAAATTTCTGCCCTTTCTTTTTATTATGTGAGAGGGCGCACATGTTAGTTAAAATACCAGAGTTGTTAACTAAAGAAGAAGTTGCTTATTGTCATGAGGTTTTACTAAAAGCACAGTGGGCAGATGGTAGTATTACGGCTGGGCATCAATCAACGAAAGCTAAAAATAACTTACAGTTACCTGAAAATAGTCCTGAATGCCAAGAGCTTGGCGACATTATTATGGCAGCTCTCGCTCGTAGCAATTTGTTTATGTCGGCAGCACTTCCTGCAAAAATATTTCCTCCATTATTTAACTGTTATCAAGGCGGACAATCGTTTGGTGTGCATGTCGATAATGCCATTAGGCAGGTTCCTGGTACGCCTGTAAAAGTACGAACAGATGTATCAATGACGCTTTTTATTAATGAGCCTGAAGATTATGAGGGTGGAGAATTAGTTATTGAAGATACGTATGGATCGCACAGCGTAAAATTACCAGCTGGGAGTATGGTGTTGTACCCATCAACCAGCCTGCACCGTGTAATGCCAGTTACAAGTGGGCGAAGGTTAGCCTCATTTTTTTGGTTGCAAAGCATGGTTAACAGCGACGAAAAACGTGGTTTATTATTTGATTTAGATATGTCGATTCAAAGTTTGCGCAGCAAAGTAGAAGATAGCCCTGAGATTATTCAGTTAACGGGGGTTTATCATAATTTGCTTAGGCAGTGGGCACAGACATAACGAAGATACTCGTTATTAAGTGTTAGATTTAGATATAAGTAATTAAAAGCTGCGCTTTTCGCGTGAGCAAGCTCTACGCCTACCGGCAAAGTTTCACACTGTGGTTTGATTTACTTGTAGACGCGCAGCTTGCTGGCGTGACGAGCAACGCTCGTAATTTATTTAAATGATTTATTCATAAAGAGTAGCTTAGCAATCAGTTGTAGATATTAAAAGCTGCGCTTTTCGCGTGAGCAAGCTCTACGCCTACCGGCAAAGTTTTACAGTGTGGTTTGATTTACGTGTAGACGCACAGCTTGCTGGCGTGACGAGCAACGCTCGTAATTTATTTAAATGATTTATTCATAAAGAATAGCTTAGCAATCAGTTGTAGATATTAAAAGCTGCGCTTTTCGCGTGAGCAAGCTCTACGCCTACAGCCAAAGTTTTACAGTGTGGTTTGATTTACGTGTAGACGCGCAGCTTGCTGGCGTGACGAGCAACGCTCGTAATCTCATGCTTTGGTGTCTTCTCACTTACCTTTATTCTCTTTTTTTTGTGCAATAGCGTTTTAGATAATTTATTTATATAGAGTGTAAAGGGCGCTTTACCTGCTGCTGCAACAGGCAAAGCTTATAAATTACTTTTTACTTAACCTTTATAACCGTTGGGGTTATTTGACTGCCAACGCCATGTATCTTGCATCATTTCATCAATGCCACGCACCGCTTCCCAACCAAGTTCATTTAGTGCTTTTTCTGGTGCTGCATAACAGGCGGCTATATCGCCTGGGCGGCGAGGTGAAACCTGATATGGCACAGCCTGATCGCTGGCTTTAATAAATGCATTAACCATTTGCAGTACAGAATACCCGTTACCAGTACCCAGGTTATAAACTAATGCCCCCGTGCTGCTGGCAATTTTATCAAGCGCTTTTAAATGACCAATTGCTAAATCTACAACGTGTATATAGTCGCGCACACCTGTACCGTCAACTGTGTCGTAGTCATCGCCAAATACAGCAAGTTGCTTTAATTCACCTACCGCTACTTGTGCGATAAACGGTAAAAGGTTGTTCGGGATACCGTTAGGATCTTCACCAATTAGGCCCGATTCATGTGCACCAACAGGGTTAAAGTAACGCAAAATAGCAAACGCAAAGCGCTCATCTGATTTAGCGATATCTTGCAGCATCATTTCAACCATCAGCTTAGATGTGCCGTAAGGGTTAGTAGTACCGCCTACAGGGAAGTCTTCTTTAATTGGTAAACTAGCCGGATCACCATAAACGGTAGCTGATGAGCTAAATACTAATTTAAATACACCAGCTTCGCGCATTGCATCAACAAGCGTTAACGTACCTTGTACATTATTTTGGTAGTATTCAATTGGTTTAGCCACTGATTCACCAACCGATTTCAAGCCTGCAAAATGTATAACGCTATCAATAGAGTGTTTAGCAAACACTGAATCTAAAAAAGCTTTATCGAGAATATCACCTTGGTAAAAGGTAGTATCTTTACCTGTGATTTTTTTAACACGAGCAAGAGATTCTTGCGATGAATTGCTCAAATTATCAATAACAACAACATCATTACCTTGCTGTAAAAGTTCTAAAACAGTGTGCGAGCCAATATAGCCTGCGCCACCGGTTACTAAAATAGTCATGAAAGCTCCGTGGGTACCTTTTATCAATTAAGCTAATTTCACCATAAATTATGATTATTTACATGCATTATCTGTATTTATTATTGCTCTACTAAAGTCTTTTTTAAATTAAATACAGTTAATGTGGTTTAGAGCTAATTGGTCTTTCAGGATTAAAATTTGTTCTATCTAAGGAGTATTTAATCGCGGCGAGAGGTGTGTAACCTAGTCGGTTCGGCAACTGCTCTTGCGTTATCGCCTATGTATGGAGAATAACCATATTAAAATCAGCGTACTACTGAAACTTCTAGCTAGGAAGAGAAGCCAGCTTTAATCGCAACAGGAAGTTTTAAAATCACAAAAAGCACGGTTAGGACTTTTGTTACATTGTGAAAAGGAACTAAAATAGGTACATTTGGTGCTTACTCAAAGGGAATTTTATGAAAACAAAAATATTACTACTCACTTTATCTATCGCTTCTTGTTCTACTTTTGCTAACGATGTTAGTTTTTCGATTGGGGGTGGCTATCCTTACTTAGTTATTCCAGAAGTGTCTTTATCGGCTAATGAGAATCAACAACGCTGGTATGCAAACTATAAAATAGGCCTTGATGATGGATTTTCAGCAGGTTTTGAACAAGCAGTAAGCGATAATAAAAAGCATGCATTTGGCGCGCTTGTGGGCGCTATTGGCGCAAGAGATACAGACCAAGAATGTGAAAGTTCAACAAATGATATAGCAACTGACTTTGCTAATACGCTAGGCTGCGCAATTGGCAGTATTTTTGATGAGGAAACAACTAACGGCATAGGGCTTACTTACAGCTATAACTTTAATGGATTAAACAATGCCGGTTTTAGACTGGAATTAGATGTAGGCTACGGTAAAACAAGTGACAGCAATGAAAAAAGAGCCGATGGCGGTATTAGTTTAAGTTATGAATTTTAACTGCTTTGAGAATAATAATTAAGGCATAAAGGCGCTAAATGGCGCCTTTATGCCTATTAGTTTAGCGATTAATTTTAAAGTCTAGTCGTACTTGAGATGTCGCAGAAACGGGTTGTCCTTTTTCAAATTTTGGTGCATAGCGCCATTGCTCAACAGCTTTTATCGCCGATTTTTCAAAAGAGACACCACCATCAGAGTTTAGTATACTAACGTTTTTTACAAACCCTGCTGTGTCTACTTCAAATTCCATAGCAACACTGCCACTTCTACCTTGCTTTGCCTTATTTAAAGGATAATCGGGATTAACACGGTAAAGCGGCGTTTGCTCTTGCGATTCTTTCCATGGCACCATTTTAGCAATTGCTAGGCAGTGTTTAGTTGCTTCATCACTTTTGCCTTGTTTTTCGTACAGGCCAATAAGCTTAGAGTGCGCGCTTAGCTCTGCGCTGTGATCAAAGTTTAAGTTGTTATCGAATACACCCACTACACGGTTTAGTCTTTCAATTGCTTGATTGTATTTTTTACGACCTTCTGCGAATGAGGCCATTAAAAAATCGGCTTTTATGCGCTCTAGTGAGTTTTCTGGTAAGTTTTCTTGGTAGTACTCGTCGGCTTCTTCTAGGTAGTTTTTCGCTTCGCGATATTTTTTAGAGCTAAACTTTTTAGCAAGCAGTGATGCCGCTTCTAGTTTCATGTCGGCTACAAATTTAGGTTTATTTTGTGTTTTAGCTATATCTATTATTTGTTCTAAAAAGTTAGCTGCTTTGTAAGCCGATGTTGTGTAGTTAGCTTGGCCGAGCAGTGCATCAACTGTTTCTATTGATTGTTTGCCGTGGTTTGCAGCTAAAATAGTATGTGCTTCATTATAGAGTGCAAAACGCTGTTCGTTTAGCTCATCGCCGTAGCCTTTAATTGCTTTAGCGTAATTAATAGCTAAGTTGGCAGTATTGTCGTCGCTTTTACCGTAAACGGCTTTACCTGATGTGTAAGCAAGTTTGGCAGTTTGTTGTACGTTTTCGTCTGCTTTAACTGCTGCTAAATAGCTTTGGTATGCTTGGCTAAATACCGTTTGAGGATCGCTTGCTTGGCTGGCAAGTGCTGTAGTACTTAAAGTTGTTGCGCTTAAAGCAGATAAACTTAAGCCTATAAATAAAGCGAGTTGCTGACGTTTCATAATAATCCCTATCGTTGTTTAAAATACAAAATACCAAACGCGCCCGTAAGTGTCACTGATTAAGGTAAATCAACGTAAATAACATTGGCTGTTATTTGTATTAATTTATTGCTAATAGTCATTGAAAATAACCTATGTCGTCGCCATATATTTGCCATAAAAAGTCTTGTACTACGGTGTATTTATCGGTGTATTTATCCTGTTTTGTGATATTATCACTTTATTGTCGTGTCGTAGTTATTTAAATATTTGGATTTGTCGTGGCGCAAGTAAGAGCAAGAGTCCAGCTTAATGTTGGCAGAAATAGTGATATCCCTGCAGAAATAATCTCATTTACTGATTTAAAAGATGGTAAAGAACATATTGCTATGGTGTTTAACAACGCTGATACAGAGCAAGATGTACCGCTTATTCGTATGCATTCTGAGTGTTTAACGGGTGATGTGTTTTACTCATCGCGTTGTGATTGTGGCGAGCAGCTAAATGAATGTATTGAAATGATGCACGAGCAAGGCGGTATTTTATTGTATTTACGCCAAGAAGGCCGTGGCATTGGTTTATACAACAAAATTGACGCTTATGTACTGCAATCGCAAGGGATGAACACCTACGAAGCTAATAATCACTTAGGCTTTGCTGATGATTTACGTGACTTTTCGGATGCGGTATTAATGCTTAATGCGCTTAATTTAAGCCACGTTAAATTAATGACCAATAATCCTAAGAAGCTTAATGCATTAAAGGATGCCGGTATTAGTGTTGACTCGGTTGTGGGCACGCATGCACACATTAAAGCGGGTGTTGCGGGTAATAAATCGTACCTAGAAACAAAAATTAAGCATGGCGCGCATATGTTAGATATTAAGAAAATTAAAAAACCTTAACCATTTAATTACGTTTCGTCTATTAATCCCCCCTCACGCCAAGTTATACTTGGCGTGTTTCGTTTTAAATTAAGAGCAAGTATGTCTACACAATTACGAATTTTTAAAGCCGATGCAGGGCTAAAGTGGTTAAAAGCCGGATGGCTTATTTTTAAAACCCAGCCAGCAACCTTTATTTTTATGCATTTATTTATTGGCATTGTAGGGCTGCTGTCTTTATTTTTACCTTTACTGCAAGTAGTTGCAGCACTAGCTACGCCATTTTTAACCGCAGGGTTTTACCAAGCGGTGCTTAGTAAGCAGCAGGGCGGAAAAATTATGCTAGCCGATATTCTCAAGCCATTTACGGCTAAGGGAAATCGTTTAGGGTTATTACGTTTAGCACTTTATCAAATGGGTGCGGGTATTTTAATGGCGTTACTTGCTAATAGCTTATTTGCCGATGCAGTGGCTGTTATGAGCCAACCAGGACTTGATCCAAACGTAGCACTTGAACAAATGCTTGAGAGTATTTCGGGCGCGAATGTAATTTTATTTTTTATGGCAATGCTAATTTATTTAACGGCGTTTGCTTACGCTGTACCGCTTGTTTATTTTAGTAAAGAAACACGCATTTTAACGGCGCTTAAAAAGTCGTTAATGGTGTTTTATCATAATATTTTGCCACTTGGCGTTTTTGGTCTTATTTGCGCATTATTTATGGCGCTTTCGATGTTCTTATCGTTCTTACCACTGTTGATTTTAATGCCGATTTGCTACATTAGCTTTTTTGTATCTTATCAAGCCATTTTTATGCCTGTTGTACCACCGAGTGACGACATTAATGTTAAGCCACTTAGTAGTGAAACAAGCGGGCGTTTTGACGCTTAATGGATGATAAATTAAAGCAAAAACTAAAAAACTATGTACTTTGGTTACTAGGGCGCCAAGAATATTCGCGTCGTGAGTTAACGCTCAAATTACAGCAAAAAGAAGCGACAGAAGAGTTTATTGAAACGCTGCTTGATTGGTGCGAAAAGCACAATTTTATTAACGAGCAGCGATACTGTGAAGGCTTTGTAAGAAAACACATATTTAAATGCCACGGGCTTAAGCGAATACAAAGCGAAGCTATGGGCAAAGGGATTGATCGTTCGCTACTTGAAATGGTAGTTGAAGAGCTTGAAATAGATTGGTTTGAGCTTGCGCAGGATGCGTACAATAAAAAATATTCGAATACACCGCCAAACCTCGATTACAAAGATAAAGCTAAGCGCGTGCGCTACTTAATGTATCGGGGTTTTAGCTACGATGAAATTAATTTTGCAATGCAAGCACAGTAAATACAGGTGAGACTTTCAAATGCAGCACATGACTACCGCACAAATTAGGCAACAGTTTTTAGACTTTTTTGCCAGCAAGCAACATCAAATAGTACCTTCTAGCTCGCTTATACCGGGTAACGATGCCACGTTGTTATTTAACAATGCCGGCATGGTGCAATTTAAAGATGTATTTTTAGGCGCAGAAAGCCGCCCTTATACACGTGCGACAAGCTCGCAGCGCTGTGTACGTGCTGGCGGTAAGCATAACGATTTAGAAAACGTAGGCTACACTGCTCGCCACCATACATTTTTTGAAATGTTAGGTAACTTCAGCTTTGGTGATTACTTTAAGCAAGACGCGATTAAGTTTGCATGGGAGTTTTTAACTGAGGTAGTAAGCCTACCTAAAGAAAAACTTTTAGTAACTATTTATCACGATGATGAAGAAGCGTTTGGTTACTGGGCTAACGAAATTGGCTTACCAGAGGATCGTATTATTCGTATTGCGACCTCAGACAACTTTTGGTCTATGGGCGATACTGGTCCGTGTGGTCCGTGTTCTGAAATATTTTATGACCATGGCGAGCATATTTGGGGCGGACCTCCGGGCTCTCCAGAGGAAGACGGCGACCGTTTCATCGAAATTTGGAACCTTGTATTTATGCAATACAACCGTCAAAGCGACGGTACAATGTTGCCTCTACCTAAGCAATCTGTTGATACGGGAATGGGCCTTGAGCGTATTTCTGCTATTTTGCAGGGCGTGCATTCAAACTACGAAATCGATTTATTCCAAGGCTTAATTGCTGCTGCTGCAAGTGTTACTAATGCACAAGACATGGACGACAAGTCACTACGCGTAGTGGCCGATCACATTCGTTCGTGTGCGTTTTTAATCTCAGACGGTGTTATGCCATCTAACGAAGGCCGTGGTTATGTACTGCGCCGTATTATTCGTCGTGCTGTGCGCCACGGTAACAAATTAGGTGCACAAGGTTCGTTTTTCTATAAATTAGTTGCTGCGCTAATTGAGCAAATGGGTCAAGCGTACCCTGAGCTTGCTAAGCAACAAGAAATTATTGAAAAAGTATTACGCATTGAAGAAGAACAGTTTGGTAAAACACTTGAGCGTGGCTTAGCTATTTTAGAAGAAAGCTTAAGCGACCTTAAAGGCGATATAATACCGGGCGACTTAGTATTTAAACTTTACGATACGTACGGTTTTCCAGCTGATTTAACGGCCGATGTTGCGCGTGAGCGCCAGATGACAATTGATCATCAAGGCTTTGAAGAATGCATGGCTGTACAACGTAAAACAGCGCAACAAGCGGGTAAGTTTGGCGCTGATTACAATGACCAATTAAAATCAGATAAACACACTGACTTTAAAGGTTACGACAGCACACATTACAGCGCGACCGTTATTGAAATTTTTGCCGGTGGCGAAGCTGTTCAGTTATTAGAAGATGGTCAACAAGGTATTGTAGTACTAGACCGCACACCGTTTTACGCTGAATCAGGCGGTCAAACGGGTGACACGGGTACTATTACAGTTGCTGGTGGCGAATTTAATGTTACTAATACCACTAAGCTTGGTAATGCTTTTGCTCACCACGGTACTGTGCAAGGCCGCATTGGTGTTAACGATAAAGTGGATGCAACTATTGATGATACGCGCCGCGACAGCATTAAGAAAAACCACACAGCTACGCATATTTTACACGAAGCACTACGCCAATTATTAGGCGACCATGTAGGCCAAAAAGGCTCACTTGTTCAGCCAGATCGTTTACGTTTTGACTTTTCGCATTTTGAAGCAGTTACTAAAGATGAGCTACGTGAAATTGAGCGTGTAGTTAATGACGAAATTCGTCGTAACTTTGCACTTAATACTGAGCTTATGGCTATTGATGATGCTAAAGCGAAAGGCGCTATGGCATTATTTGGCGAAAAGTACGATGACGAAGTACGTGTAGTTACTATTGGCGACTACTCTATTGAGCTTTGTGGTGGTACTCACGTTGAGCGCGCTGGCGATATTGGTTTATTCAAAATTGTATCTGAAAGCGGTATTGCCGCAGGTGTTCGCCGAATTGAAGCGGTAACTGGTGCAGAGGCTGTAGCGTACGTTAGCGAGCAAGAGCAACAACTTAGCGATGTTGCAGCTTTAGTTAAAGGCGATAGCGCATCGGTACTTGAAAAAGTAACCGCGTTGCTTGAAAAGTCTAAAGGTCTTGAAAAGCAAATTGCACAACTTAGCGATAAGCTCGCAAGTGCAGCGGGCGCGTCTTTACTTGATTCGATTGTTGAAATTAATGGTGTTAAGCTACTTGTAGCAAACGTTGAAGGTACTGAATCTAAAGCACTTCGCGGTATGGTTGATGACCTTAAAAACAAGATTGGCTCAGGTGTTATTGCCCTCGGTGTTGCCAGTGGTGACAAAGTAAGCCTAATTGCCGGTGTAACTAAAGACTTAACAGGCAAAGTAAAAGCCGGTGAGTTAGTTAATCACATGGCAGGCCAAGTAGGTGGTAAAGGCGGCGGTCGTCCAGATATGGCACAAGCCGGTGGTAGTGAGCCACAAAACCTTGCTGCTGCACTAGATAGCGTTACAGCTTGGTTAACAGAGCGCACTTAAGCCTAAGTGGCGCTTATTGTTCAAAAATTCGGTGGCACTTCGGTCGGCTCAATAGAGCGAATTGAAGCAGTCGCCGACCTTGTTGTTAAAACCAGACAACAAGGACATCAAGTGGTTGTGGTGCTCTCGGCTATGTCGGGAGAAACCAACCGCTTAATTAACCTCGCCAAACAAATCGATACTCGCCCGAGTAACCGTGAACTAGACGTACTTATTAGCACCGGAGAGCAGGTTTCTGTATCACTGCTTGCTATGGCTATTATTAAACGTGGCCACTCAGCAGTGAGCTTATTAGCCGATCAAGTCAATATTCAAACCGACAACATGTTTGGTAAAGCCCGTATTGAAGACGTTGCTGCTACACGTTTAAAGCATGAACTTGAGCATAACCGCATTGCTATTATTGCTGGCTTTCAGGGGCGTGACGTTGAGGGCAATATTACAACCCTTGGCCGTGGTGGCACCGATACATCGGCTGTGGAAATAGCTGCGGCTATAAAAGCTGACGAATGCCAGATCTATACAGACGTTGACGGCGTATATACTACAGATCCTCGTGTTGAACCTAACGCGCGCAGAATGAGCCAAGTTACCTTTGCCGAAATGCTAGAACTGGCAAGTTTAGGGGCGAAAGTTTTGCATATTCGCTCAGTAGAAGCCGCAGGCAAACATAATGTGCCACTTAGGGTGCTTTCGAGCTTTAATCCCGATGAAGGTACATTAATAAGTTTTGAGGAGAACGATATGCCAAGCAAGGTTGTATCGGGGATTGCGTTTAATCGTGACGAATGTTTAATTAAGGTACAAGGTGTGCCAACGGGTACGCAATATCTTTCAAAAATATTGAAACTTTTTGCCGAAAATGGCATCGAAATAGATATGATTAATCAAGTTAATCATAACTTTGAAAAAATAGACTATGCTTTTACTGTGCACACGAATGATTACCTGCAAGCAATTGAATTGCTCACTGAGCAGCAAGTTCAATTAAGTGTTCAAAGTATATGCGGATTAACCACAGTGGCAAAAGTGTCTGCTGTTGGTATGGGTATGAAATCGCATTCTGGTGTCGCGAGTCTATTTTTTGAAGCATTAGCGCAAGAAAACATTAATGTAGTTTTAGTTTCAACATCCGAGATTAAAATTTCAGTTTTAATAGATGAAAAGTACTTAGAGTTGGCTGTTCGTGCATTACACAAAGTATTTTTAACAGAAAATGAATAGATTGGGAGTTTTTACTTACTTTTCAGTCTAATTTTTATTAGTATGTTTAAGCGGAATCTTATAATTTTTATTGGAACATGGGAGCAATAGAATGCTAATACTAACTCGTAGAGTAGGTGAAACCCTAATGATTGGTGACGAAGTAACAGTTACCGTTCTAGGTGTTAAAGGAAATCAAGTTCGAATCGGTGTTAACGCACCAAAAGACGTTTCAGTGCATCGTGAAGAAATTTACATGCGTATACAAGCTGAAAAGTCTAACCCTGAGCCGGGCAATGCTTAATCAACATGTAATACCAAACTGCATAAATCCTTGATCAATTTAACGAATTAAATTGCACTATAACGTCGTTAAAAATTTTTTATTTAGAACAATTAGATACAAAAATTTTTGCCTAGTTCTAGCGTAATTTTCTCAACGTTAAATAGATCTCATATATAAGCAGATTGGTATAAAATAGCTGAGTAATTTACTTAGCTAAACAAAAAAGCCACTCATCGAGTGGCTTTTTTGTTTATATAATTAATAATTTCGGGGCTTAAAATTTGTTTTGAAATATATTGCATACCACGTTTATTTTTTAATAATAATCCGCGCTCTGTATCTATAACTTCGTTTATATCTTGCCATACTAATTGATAGTTTTTGTAATGATTAACCGATTTAATGCCTTCGTCATCAAAAGTAAGGGTGACTTCTGAGCCAGATGCTCTGCTGAGCATTTGTCTGGTTACCCACCAAGGACGGCGATAGTAAAAGGCAACGCATTCAAGAATTGCCAGCATGATTAAAAAAGAACCTAAGTAATGATCATTTAAACCATAAATACCAAACAAACCCAGTGCTGTTAATAGCATGAGTAGAAAATATTTAGGTTGCGCACGTTTACTATAAGGAAGCGACTCATCGAAGCATTCATAAAAGTAAGGTCTATCAAGTGTATAGGTAGTAGTTAATGCCATATTGTTTTACTTAAAACATATTTTTTCCTATTTTAGCAAGCTAAGCTGCAAATGCGCAGTGTTTATAATAAAGAACCTGAACTCTGGATAATAAATCTATCTCAAGCAGTTATTGTCAGCGCGAACTGCAATAAATTTATTTGCAGTAGGCCAGCTATTAACGCGTAAATTAGCCTTGTTTTCACTGAAAATCTCTTAATCAGAGCTCAGGTTAAATAATATTTTTTCCTTGTTCAGGATCTCTTGATTTATCTGCTTGTTCACGTATTTCGTCAGTATCACTGCTCACATCATCGAGTGTTTTAGTTTTATCGTCTGTTTCGTTAACTATGTTTTTTACTTTTGGTGATTGTTTTTGCTCTGAACCAAAAATAGTTTCGTTAGAAGGGGTAAGTAAAATACGCTCTCTTGCGTCGTCAGGCATGCTGATATTGTGCTTGGTAAATTCGTTTACAAGTTCTCGCATAAGTTGTGAGCCTACTTTTAATGGGCTGTGCTGCTCGCTATTAACCCAAAAGAACAAGGTAAAGTTAATAGTGGATGAGCCAAGGTTTTTTATTAATACTTGCGCTGGTGGGTCGCTTAGTACGGCACTTTGCTGATTGGCAATGTCGAGTGCGAGAGTTTGTGCATTGCGTATATCGTTATCATAGCCAATACCTATTTCTACTTTACCGCGCATTTTGGGATTGGCGGTGAGATTTTTAATGGTGTTTTTGTACACAGTCGCATTTGGTATTTGAATATGATTACCATCGTAATCCACTAGTGTTGTTGCCCGTGCGGTTACTTTTTTAACGATCCCTAAGCGATTATCTACCTCTATTACATCATCAATTTTAAAAGGTCTTTGTATGCTTAGTAATAAACTGGCGATGAAATTTTCTGCTATGTCTCTAAAAGCGAAACCTAATATTAAGCCTATTAATCCTGTTCCACTCATAATAGCGACTGCAAACTCAGTAAGCCCAGCTAAACGTAAAAATAAGTACACGCCTAATAAAATAATTAAGGTGCTAATACTGCGCCTTGCGACTAAGTGAACGAGTTTACTGTCGGTCATATAATCGATGGGTTTTATAAGTAGTCGCGAAAGCGGCCCTGCGATTAAATAGCTTAGTACTAAAAGGACTGTGCCAAGTAATAGAGTGGGTAATATTTGCGCTGTTGCGTGCAGTAATTGCAGACTTTGTTCGTGGAAAAAATGCCATGAAAGTATATCACCTTCAAAACTATGTGTTATGAGAGGGGCATTATTTTGTACTATGTTGTTTGCTTGGCTACTGGGCATGGCTGTCATCCGTGTTTAGTTTTTATAATTGTTAGCAGCAAGTTTAGTACCAAATGTTCAATATAACTTGGCAAACATTTTGCTGAGATAACGTAACACAAATTTTGGGATTTAGAATGAAAGAGACTAAACGAGGGCAGCAAGCAGCGCAACCTGTGCATATTCCTGTAGTAGGTTGGTGGGATATTGTTAAGCGTATTTTTAAGCAAATGAACGAGGACAATTTATCGCTTGTTGCTGCAGGAGTTGCGTTTTATGCACTGCTTGCTATTTTTCCGGCTATTGCCGCCGTTGTTTCTATTTATGCTTATTTTTCCTCTCCTACTGATATTAGTGAACATTTGAGTTTGTTTGTTACGTTATTACCTGACAGCTCACGAGAACTCATTTTGTCTCAAGTTTCAAGTCTTGCTCAAAGTTCAAACGCTAGTTTAAGTATCAGTGCATTGGGAACTTTAGTACTTACTATTTGGAGTAGCTCTAAAGGGAGTCAGGCGCTTATTACTGCGTGTAATATTAGTTATCGAGAATACGAAAAACGCTCATTTTTTAAAGCGTTACTAGTGCGCTTTTTATTTTCTATGGGTGCGATTATCGTTGCTATTTTTTCACTTATAATTATTGGTATCTTGCCAATTGTACTTAACTTAGTTGGACTTAAAGAAGGCATAGATTTACTGATCAAGCTTATTTCTTGGCCATTATTGGCTTTAATATTTAATTTTACATTAGTGCTCTTATATCGCTACGCCCCGCACCGAAAGCCAGCTAAATGGCGTTGGATCACAATAGGATCCTCCATTGCTACCGTGCTTTGGATTTTGGCATCTATTGGTTTTTCATTTTATGTGTCGCGTTTTTCGAGCTATAACGAAACCTATGGCTCGTTAGGTGGGGTAGTTATTATGTTAATGTGGCTTTATATAAGTGCCTATATTGTTATTTTAGGCGCTTCGACTAACGCCGCAACGGAACAACAAACGGCGATAGACAGCACAATAGGCCCCGCAAAAAAAAGAGGCAATCGAGGCGCATATGTAGCCGACCACCTCGATGTGAAAAACAAGTGATTTAATTTACTATAACTTAGGGCGATGAGTTAAAGATTGTTAATCTAAACTCAGGTTAATTAATTGCTCTTTAAACTCTTGTGCAGCAGGCCCTAGTCTGTCTGTGTCATTACACATTAAATATAACTTAAGGGCACGGGTTGTCCCTTGCTCTAGATTTAGTACTTTTAATTTTTCCTCTTCAATTAGGTGAGATACTTGTGTACGAGGAAGCCATGCATAACCTAAATTTTGGCTAACCATATCAATAGAGTTTCGTAAATGACTAACCGTCCAGCGCATATCTGCGCCTAGCCAACCTTCATCATGGCTAGTTTGCGTGCCAGAATCACGAACTACAATTTGCCTATACAATTTTAAATCACGAAATGACAAAGTCTCTGTGCGCTGATGCAGCGGATGATTTGGGTGTGCTACAGCGACAAATTCTATATCACAAAGCTGGTTACAACTAATACCGTAAATAGGAATTGAAGAAATAGCTAAATCAACAACGGCATTATTTAATAACTCGTTAGCGCCCGTTAACACGCTTTCTATTAAATCGATTTTTAAAAGCGGATAAAGTTCACTGGTTCTGGCCAGTGCTTGATACAAAATGGGGTGGGGGAATACTTCATCAACTGCAATTTTTAATGTGCTCTCCACACCTTCGCTGAGCGTATTGGCGACAGATTCTATTTTACTCGCTTCTTCAATTAAAAACTCTGCGCGGCGTAAAATAAGTTTCCCGCTGTCTGTTAAAAAGGCTTTGCGACCCTTTACTTCAAGTAATTTAATTTGCAAAGCGACTTCTAGTTTTTGCACTGCGTGATGAACCGTTGACTGGCTTTTATGAACAGCTGCACTTGCACCAGCAAATCCACCATGGTCAACAACAGCCTTAAACATTCTCCACTGCTCTAGTGTTGCTTTCGCCATATTTTATCCTACTACCACTTTTATCTGATTGCATAACTTGACCGCATAGACTCATTATTTATTGCGTAACAGTTAAACTTTTTGTTGGATTATTTAGATAGAATGATTTTTTATTTTTCGAAACGCCATAAAATCATTTCTATTTTTAAGTAGTCGTATCCATTTATTGTAAGTAAGTGATGAGGAGCCTGTATCAAAGCCGTCGAAAGCAAGCTGCATTCTAATTTTACTAATCATTATTAAACAACTTTGCATTAGTACTTCAGGATTAACAATCAATTACTCAGCAATTTAAGTAATTGATAAAGCGGATATTTAAAAAATAAGTAAAAATAACCACGGTAATACAAGGTTTGAAATATGAACAATAAAGCATAGCTTTCTATTTTTTAGAATGTTATGGCCAATTTAAAGACATAGTTGTTTTATTTAATGAATGATTTAATACCCTCATCAACTTCTTTTTTAAAGTGAATTAAAAAATGAAAATATCAAAAGTGCTTACAGCTTATGCAACTCAAGATGGCGATGGCGTAAGTATTAGTCGTATCCCAGGATTTGATGGTAAATATTTAGATCCATTTTTAATGATTGACGAACTTAAGTCAGACGACAAAAAAGATTATATGGGAGGTTTTCCAGAGCATCCCCATCGAGGAATTGAAACGTTTACTTATATTTTAAAAGGTGGCTTTGAACATCGTGACCAAATGGGTAACAAAAAAGCAATTAAAGCAGGTGATGTGCAATGGATGAGTACAGGGCGCGGCGTTATGCACAGTGAGATGCCACTCGCTGATACCGTTGATGGATTGCATGGCTTTCAAATTTGGATCAACATGCCAAGTTTGGATAAGATGCGCGATCCACGTTATCAAGATACTACGCAAAATTCAGCTCCGAGTTTTACAAATACGCACGGTGTGACGTTAAAAGCACTTGCGGGATCGTGGCAGTTCGAAAGTGAAACGCTTACAAGTAGTTTGCAGGGTTTAGCTGCTAATGCTCTACTTGCTGACATTACATTACCCGCCGGTAAAAGCGTTCATTTGGAGCCTCTTAGCCAACAAAAAGTAATGATCTATATTCATAGCGGCTCAATAATAACAAGCGACGATCAAACAATCCCAGCTGGTAAGTTACTTATTTTAGAGCCAGACAGTAATATTAATATTACCTCAGAGCAAGGCGCTGGTGTTTTGGTTTTAGCAGGCGATCCACTTAATCAACCGATTGCTCACATGGGGCCGTTTGTAATGACGACGCAGGCTGAAGTACAGCAAGCAGTGCGTGATTATCAAAACGGCGAGTTCGGCAAAATTTAACCCTATTTTTAGGAGAGTTTCATGGGATTATTAGTTGATGGTCAATGGCAAGATAAGTGGTACGACACCGATTCAAGTAACGGAAAGTTTGAGCGTGAAGCTGCGCAGTTACGTCATTGGATAACTGCTGATGGTAGCGCTGGAATAACGGGCGAGGCCGGTTTTAAAGCACAAGCGAACAGGTATCATTTATATGTATCACTTGCGTGCCCTTGGGCGCATCGAACGCTTATATTTAGAGCGTTAAAAGGGTTGGAAAATTTAATTACTGTGTCGGTTGTTAGCCCTGATATGCTTGATAGTGGTTGGGCTTTTGATACGCAAAACCACAGTACTGGTGATGCTTTATTTAATAGTAACTACTTACATCAAGTGTATACAAAAAATAACCTAAAGTACTCCGGGCGGGTAACCGTTCCCGTATTGTGGGATAAAAAGCTAAATAAAATTGTCAGCAATGAGTCTGCCGATATTATACGTATGTTTAATAGTGCATTTAATGAATTGACTGGCAATACCGATGACTTTTATCCTGAAGAATTGCAACCAAAAATTGACGAATTAAACGCGTTGATTTATCCAAATATAAATAATGGTGTTTATCGTACGGGTTTCGCAACAACTCAGGATGCGTATGAAGAGGCGTTTAACGATTTATTTAAAGCACTCGATACAGTAGAGGGGATTCTGAGCAAGCAGCGTTATTTAGCCACAAACAAACTCACCGAGGCTGATTGGCGCTTATTCACTACGCTGATTCGGTTTGATAGTGTGTACGTTGGTCACTTTAAATGTAATTTACGCACAATTGAAAGCTACCCTGCACTGAGCGGATATCTTAGAGAGCTATATCAAGTTAGAGGTGTGGCTGAAACAGTTGATTTTTATCATATTAAACGTCATTACTATTTTAGCCATACAATGATCAACCCGACACAAGTTGTGCCAAGTGGTCCAAGTATTGATTACTTATCTGATCACGGTAGAGGTATTTAGCTTTAAGCGAGTAGCCTAACAAGCCAGCCATATTTTCTAACCAAGCTGGTTTCGCTTTTCCCTGCTTGTACAGCAGCACCGGCTAAAAAAGCACTTGTTAATCCTACTTTAGTTGCTGCAAAACGTTTTAACCGATATTGAAACGCCGCATGGTGTTGGCGTTTTAATTCACTGCGCATATCCATTTGCTTACTAAGAGCTTGAACGTTTTTGTTTGGGGCCTTAATCAAATTATCTACTAACATACTAATTCCCATGTAAATTTAATAGCTGCTTTAAGCTTTTAAGTGTTTTACTAAAACCAATTTTATTGCTTAGGTAAACTGTGTTTTTCCAAAGCCATACCAAACAAGCAACTTGCAGTGAAGTAGCTGTTGCAATACTCAGCCATACCGACCCAAAGAGATCATATACACCGTATCCAACAGCACCTAGAAATCCTGCCCACAACAAAACCAAGCCACTGGCAAAACAGCCTAAAAATATAGTGATCAATGCAAGCGATCTAAGCGACAACCGCCATTCAGCTTTAGCAAGCTGATGGGTGATCTCTCCTTGGGTCTGGTAATCATCCTTGAGTTGCTTAGAGTACTCTAAAAGCTTTGCAATATGATCTTGCCAATCGTCCTTTTGGTTTGGCTGCTCAGTAGCTTGGTTTTGCGCGTTACCATCCTTGGTTGCGGTTGTTTGTGGGTTATTCATCACTGATTACTTACGACGAAATAATGATGTAATTAACATACCAGCAGCAAAAGCAATGCCCGCAGTTGCTAATGGATTTTCAGAAGCGAAAGCACGCGTTTTTGCAGTGCATTCGCTCAGCTTTTCGCGTGCAATAAGTTGTTTTTCGCTCAGTGCTTCTGCTGAACTAGAAGCGCCTTTACGAACACTGCTTTCAGCTGTTGCTGCTTTGCTAGAAAGTGCATCTACAGCATCGTGCGCCGCTGATGTGGCTTTCTCTGTAAGTGGCGAGTCAGTATTTTTTAGTTTAACGTCAGGCTTAACATCTGAAGTTGTGTTTGGTTTCGTACTTGTTGCAGTAGCCATAATCAATCCTTAATAAGTTAAAAATTTAAGTAGTGATTTAGATGATGCAATGATTAAACCAAATTTAACTTTTGTTTTAACTTGTTGAATTTTATTTGTTTTTTTGTTTGCCCTGGTTTTGTCAAGGTTGGTAATTTAAAAAAACAGTAACTATTACTACACGGTTAGGTAAATTTTACAAATAAGGTGAAAATGCTTAAAAAACTGTAAATATTCATTGTTTATTCAGTAAGCAGAACATGTAGAAATAAGCATATTAAAACTAAGTAAATTTTTTTTTCGCTGTTATTCCACTTTTTCCCACGTAATTCAATCGCTTTGCTTGAACCCTTATTTTTTCTAGCTTTGAGACTCGTTAAAGCTGGTCAGCTTACTTGACAAAAAGGCTTGTCAAGCCCTAAACTGGAGGACTGTGGTAAAAAGTGGTTTTTAGTGGATCAAACTGGATCAAAGTAATCGCTAGGCGATTAAAATAATTTAAAGCAGGCTGTTTATGTTTCGTGGCGCAAGTTCACTGAGTTTGGATGATAAAGGACGCTTTGCGGTACCAACCAAGTACCGAGAATCTCTGCTATCTGAAGACCAAGGAACTGTTATTTGTACTGTTGCGCTAAATGAGCCGTGCTTATGGTTATATCCGCTTGCTGAGTGGCAAGAAATAGAAAATCGTTTAGCTAAAATTTCAAATATGAATCCACGAGCTCGACGTATGCAGCGTATGTTGCTAGGGAATGCCACAGAATATCAACTTGATAAAAATGGTCGGATTTTGTTAGCGCCTTCATTGCGTGCACATGCAGATCTAGGCAAAAAAATAATGTTGGTTGGTTTGATGAATAAGTTTGAAATTTGGGATGAGGCGCGTTGGAACGAACAAATGCGCCAAGATACTGAGCTTGAGAGGCTTGGTGATTTTGAACCTCACCCTGATTTAGATAATTTCACTCTCTAACAGCACAATAAAAGGCAAATAATAGCTAATGACAGCGCAATTTGAACACGTATCCGTTTTAATGGACGAAACCATAGATGCCCTTGCAATTAAGCCAGACGGCATATACATGGACGGCACTTTTGGACGTGGCGGTCATTCAGGGCAAATATTAGCACGCCTTGGTAATGAAGGTCGTTTGCAAGCGATTGACCAAGATCCGCAGGCAATACAATCAGCTGAAAAGTTTGCTGATGATCCGCGATTTGCAATTGCACATACTCGCTTTTCAAAACTTTACGAAGTAGCAGAGCAAAACGATCTCATTGGTAAAGTCGACGGGATTTTATTAGATATAGGTGTGTCGTCGCCACAGTTAGATGATGCTGGGCGTGGTTTTAGTTTCATGAAAGACGGCCCACTAGATATGCGTATGGATCCAACAAGTGGTCGCAGTGCAGCCCAATGGTTAGCTGAAGCTGAATTGGATGATATTACCCATGTAATTAAAAAGCTGGGTGAAGAGAAATTTGGTAAGCGTATTGCGCATAAAATACTTGAGATTAGAGAGCACACGCCAATTACTACGACTAAGCAGTTAGCTGATTTAGTCGATGAAGCAGTACCTGTAAAAGATAAGTTTAAACACCCTGCTACTCGTACTTTTCAGGCTATTCGTATTTATATTAATAGCGAACTTGAAGAGATTCAAACGGCATTGCAGTCTGCAATTAAGGTCCTTAAACCCGGTGGTCGTTTGGTTGTTATTTCGTTTCATTCATTAGAAGATCGTATTGTAAAACAGTTTATTAGAAAACAGAGTCGGGGAGAAGTATTACCCAGAGGTCTGCCTTTAACTGACGCACAAATAAATAAAAATCTGACGTTAAAGGCAGTGGGTAAAGCGATTAAGCCAAGTGCCGCTGAAGTTGAGCGTAATCCGCGTTCTCGTAGCTCTGTACTTAGGATTGCTCAGAGGCTGGAATGAATATAAAAGCGAATCATCGTCAACCACCTAATTTATTTTTTGAAATTGTTAAAGGCCTAGGAGCTAATAAGCTTACCTCGGCCTTGTTGGTTGTGATATTCGCGTCAAGTTTAACTGTCGTACAAGTAACACATCTTGCTCGAGGGCAACTTATTGAACAAGATTCGTTACTCCAAGAGCGTGATGAACTTGATTTAGAATGGCGTTATTTATTAGTTGAAGAGGAATTTTATTCACAGCATGCACGTATCGAAGAAATTGCGAAATCACAGCTGAAAATGAAACGACCAACGAGTCAAGATGAACAGGTAATAATACTGCAATGAGAAATCGAGGCAAAAAACCAGTAAATAACTTAATTACATGGCGCTTTATGCTGGTGTGTGGCGTTGTGTTTATGGTGTTTGTAACACTGGTATCTCGTGCTGCTTATTTACAAGTAATTGAACCTGACAAAGCCCGTTCTGAAAGTGATAAACGTACCGTACGTGTCGAAAAACTTCACGTCCAGCGTGGGATGATTTTTGATCGTAATGGCAAAGAGCTCGCGGTGAGTGTACCGGTAGTGAGTGTGTATGCAGATCCTAAAGCACTTCACAAATCACTTGTTTCTAAAGTGATTAAGCAAGCGCGTAAAAATGGCGAGGATCAACAATCACTTGCAGACAATGCGTTCGAACTTGATAAACGTACAGTGCAGTATTACAAAAATGATATGCGCTGGCGTGAACTAGCTGACGTTCTGCGTATCGATCCGAAAAAAATTAATTCACGCCTTCTTAACGATCCTTCTCGTCGCTTTGTTTACTTAAAACGCCAAGTAACTCCTGCCGTTGCAAATTATATTGGCGACTTACGTTTGCCTGGCATTCATTTATTAGATGAATCTAAGCGTTATTACCCTGCCGGTGAAGTAACTGCACATATTATTGGTTTCACCAATATAGATGGCAAAGGTATTGAAGGTATTGAAAAGCTGTATGAGAATGCATTAACGGGCGAAGAAGGCCGTCGTACTATACGCAAAGATGCACAAGGACGCGAAGTAGAAGTGCTTGATGAGCGCGAACGCGTAGAACCTGAAAGTATTCAATTAAGTATTGATCAACGTATTCAAGGCATCGCTTATAAAGCGATTAAATCTGCTGTACTTACTTATAAAGCGACATCGGGTTCAGCGATGGTTGTTGATATAAAAACAGGCGAAGTATTAGCGATGGTTAATAGCCCTTCGTTTAATCCAAACAACTTAAGCGATGCAGCCCCGCATAAGCGCCGTAACCGCGCAATTACCGATTTGTTTGAACCAGGCTCAACTGTTAAGCCTCTAGCCATTTTAGCTGGGCTAGACTACGGCGCAATTAAAGCAGATGACAAAATTGATACTTACCCTGGTTGGATGCGTTTAGGCGGTAGCTTAGTTCAAGATACTCGCAATCATGGTGAGATGACACTGCGCGAAATTTTAAAATACTCTTCAAATATGGGAGTTACGAAAGTAACGCAGTTAGTACCTAAAGATTATTTAGTGGGATTGTTTCAAAAGGTAGGGTTTGGCTCAGATTCAGGCACCGGTATGGTGGGGGAAAGCAGTGGTTTGTTTTACCCTAATCGCCGTTGGTCGGATCATGAAATTGCTGCGCTTTCATTTGGTTACAATATTGCAGTAAGTACAGCCCAAATGGCACGATTTTATGCCATGTTAGGCGCTGGGGGAGTCAACCGTCCATTAACGATTTTAAAACAAGATAATGTACCAGAAGGCGAACGTATTTTTAAACAAAAAGACGTAGAAGCCGTAGTCCATATGATGGAAAGTATATTTGAAGAGGGCGGCACAGCCAGTCGCGTTAAAGTTGATGGCTATCGGGCAGCAGGTAAAACAGGTACATCTAAAAAAGCAGCTGTTGGTGGTTATGGTGACGAATATGTTGGCTATTTTGCAGGTGTCGCACCTGCAAGTAATCCTCGATTAGCCGTTGTTGTTATGATTAATGAACCCGGCGGGGATGTGTACTACGGAGGGGCCACCGCTGGGCCTGCATTTGCTGAAATAATTTCGAATTCATTAAGAATATTAAATGTAGCACCGGACAAGGAAGATGTTGCCTACGTGGAAGGTAAAAAGAACGATGCGTGATTTAAGAGATACTTTAAAATACATCGAAATTGATGCGCCCTCGCAACTGGTAAAACATTTACGCATTGATAGTCGTGAGGTAACACCAGGTGATGTATTTGTTGCTATTAAAGGCCATTCACTTGATGGCGGACAATTTATTGCTAAAGCAATTGAAAATGGCGCAACAGCGATTATTGCTGACAGATTATGCGAATTTGAAACAAGTTTCGAACCACTATATTTAGTTTCAGAGCTTGATAAAAAGCTTCCAGAATTAGCAAGTCGCTTTTATAACCAACCAAGTCAGGCTTTGGATTTAATTGGTGTGACTGGCACAAATGGTAAATCAACCACCACAGCAATGATTGCCCACTTAGCGCAATTTTGTAGTACTGAGTCAGCGATTATTGGCACGCTAGGTTATGGACATCCTAATAACTTAACTCCACTGATGAATACTACGCCTTCAACGGTTGATTTACAGCATATTTTAAGCGATTTAAATTTACAGCATAAAAAGCTAGTCGCCATGGAAGTGTCATCGCATGGGTTAGTGCAACAGCGTGTTGCTAAATGTGAATTTAAAGCAGCTGTGTTTACTAATCTTTCGCGTGATCACTTAGATTATCATGGTGATATGGCAAGTTACGGTGATGCAAAATTAATGCTTTTTCGTGATTTTGAACCGCAAGTTGTGGTGCTTAATCAAGATGATTTTCAAGCGGAGCAATGGCTTGAAAAGTATGATTTTAATAATCTAATTTGTTATGGCCGCAAAAACTTAGCTCCTAAGAATACTCGATACGTCTATTTTTCTGATGTTGAATATTCAAGTGTAGGTATTTCGGCGCAGTTATCGACGAGTTGGGGTGATATATCAATTAAATCGCCTCTGTTTGGCGAATTTAATTTATATAACTTAACGGCAGCGCTCGCTACATTGCTAGGGCTTGGTTATCCGCTTGAGCAATTAATTACAGGTTGTGCGCAGTTACAGCCAGTCGCTGGGCGAATGCAAGCATTTAGTCAAGCAGGCATGCCAACGTGTGTTGTTGATTATGCACATACGCCCGATGCACTTGCACTTGCATTGCAAGCATTGCAACAGCATGTACCAGGTGGTGTGAGTTGTGTATTTGGTTGCGGTGGTGACAGAGATAAAGGTAAGCGAGTATTAATGGCGCAAGCAGCTGAGCAAAATGCTAATAAAGTTATTATTACCAGCGATAACCCGCGATCTGAAAATCCTGATGACATTATTGCTGATGTGGCTGGCGGTTTAGTGAACCCTCAAGACGCACATTTAGAGGCTGATAGAGCAACTGCAATTCGTTTTGCTATAGAAAATGCTACAGCTGATGATGTTATTTTAATTGCAGGTAAAGGCCACGAAGATTATCAAATTATAGGCGATAAGCGCATCGACTTTTGCGATCGCCGTTATGTACAAGAACAACTAAAAAAAGCAGTAAGAGGGATAACACAATGATCCCAATGGATTTTGATTGGTTAGCCAATGTACTAACAACCGATTATCAAGGTGATAATCAACAAGTGCTTAATATAAATACTGATACTCGTACAGTGTGCGATGGCGAAGTGTTTTTAGCACTTAAAGGGCCCAATTTTGATGGCCATAAATTTATAGCAGAAGCTAAACAAAAAGGCGCTATTGGCGTTATTGTTCAGCACAAAGTAGATGTAGATATTCCACAATTTATAGTAAGCGATACACGTATTGCACTAGGTGCAATTGGCACTGCTGTTATGGCGCAAGTGGCGCCTAAAACAATTGCAATTACAGGGAGTGTAGGTAAAACCACCGTAAAAGAAATGTGTGCAGCAATTTTGTCGGTTCACGGTGATGTATTAGCTACTAAAGGTAATTTTAATAACGATATTGGCGTCCCACTTACGTTATTGCGCTTAGAGCCTCAACATCGTTTTGCAGTAATTGAACTAGGTGCAAATCACTTAGGTGAAATTGCCTACACAACTGCAATGACCAAACCAGATGTAGCCGTTGTATGTAATGTTGCAGCCGCTCACTTAGAAGGTTTTGGTAGCTTAATGGGGGTTGCAAAAGCTAAAGGTGAGATTTTTGATGGCCTAAAAGATGACGGCGTTGCCATTGTTAATTGCGATAGTGAATTTAGCCAGTATTGGTTAGATAAACTTGAAGGGCGTAATGTTAAACGTTTTTCTACAACCGAAAAACTCGACATTTGGGCAGAGAATATCACGCTTGATGCCAATGCGCGTGCAAGCTTTACGCTTTGTACTAAAGACAAGCAAGTCCCTGTTACTTTGGCGCTACCTGGCAAGCACAATATTAGTAACGCACTTATTGCGGCTGCACTTACTAGTGAATTTGATGTAACTCTTGAAGAAATAGCCAATGCACTTGCCACTATGGGTGATGTAAAAGGGCGCGTTAATCTAATTGAAGTGTCTGATTTACTCACCGTGGTTGATGATACCTATAATGCCAATGTTAAGTCGGTAAAGGCTGCGATTGACTTGTTAAGTGATATGCAAGGTCACCGCATTTTAGCGCTGGGAGACATGGGGGAGCTAGGTGAAGATGCACGTAAATATCACCAAGAAGTTGGTGAGTATGCACTTGAGCAAGGGATTGATGAGTTATTTACATTAGGTGTATTAAGTAAATGCGCAAGTGATGTGTTTGAACTCCCTAATCGCCACTTTTCGAGCCGTGAACAAATGCAGCAAAAAATTCAAGAAAGTATTAATAAAGTGAATACAAAAACAACAATAGTAGTGAAAGGATCGCGCAGTTCTCGCATGGAATTATTAGTAACCGATTTAGTTAATGGCCAGCAACAAGCCATCAATGGAGTATCATAATGTTAGTTTGGCTGGCAGAGTATTTAACCCAGTATTTTAGTGGTTTTCATGTTTTTTCGTATTTAACGCTACGTGCCATTTTAGGTATTTTAACTGCGCTAATTATGTCTCTTTATTTAGGACCTAAGTTAATTCGTGGTTTGCAACGTATGCAGATAGGTCAAACGGTTCGAGACGATGGTCCGCAATCGCATCTATCTAAGTCGGGTACGCCGACTATGGGTGGCTTACTTATTTTAGCGGCTATTTTTACCAGTACGCTACTATGGGCTGATTTATCGAATAAGTATGTATGGGCAACGCTGTTTGTAATTGGCTCATTAGGTATTGTTGGCTTTGTTGATGACTACCGTAAAGTTATCCGTAAAGATCCAAAAGGTTTAATTGCTAAATGGAAATATTTTTGGCAGTCAGTAATTGCGTTAGTGGTAGCGACAGCATTGTATTTTACCAGTGCACAAGCTTCTGAAACATCACTTGTTGTTCCATTTTTTAAAGATGTATTGCCGCAACTTGGCTTGTTTTATATTGTGCTTACGTATTTTGCAATAGTAGGGACATCAAATGCAGTAAACCTGACCGACGGGCTTGATGGCTTAGCCATCGTACCCACTATTTTAGTCGCCGCAGCATTGGCAATTATTGCTTACTTAACAGGTAATATTAACTTTTCGGCTTACTTACATATTCCGCATTTACCGCTAGCAAGTGAGCTTGTGGTTGTGTGTACTGCCATTGTGGGTGCAGGGCTTGGCTTTTTGTGGTTTAACACTTACCCAGCACAAGTATTTATGGGTGATGTAGGCTCATTAGCACTTGGTGGTGCATTAGGTATTATTGCTGTTTTAGTACGCCAAGAATTACTGCTTATTATTATGGGCGGCGTATTTGTTATGGAAGCACTCTCGGTCATATTACAAGTGGGATCGTATAAATTACGTGGGCAACGCATTTTTAGAATGGCGCCAATTCATCATCATTACGAATTAAAAGGTTGGCCGGAGCCACGTGTTATCGTACGCTTTTGGATTATTTCTATTGTGCTAGTCCTCGCTGGTCTAGCGACATTAAAGATTCGATAAATGCAGTATTTAAACGAGATAAAAAATAAACAAATAACAGTGCTCGGACTCGGTGTTACCGGTCTGGGCATTGTGCGTTTTTTATTATCTCATAGCCTTATGCCAAAAGTTGTTGATAGCCGTACAAACCCTCCAGGGATTGATTGGCTTAAAGAGCATGCACCAAATCTAGATACACACTTTGGTAATTTGGATGACGCAGAGCTTCGTTCAAGCGATATAATTATTATAAGTCCAGGGCTTAGCTTAAAAATACCAGCTGTTGCAGATGCAATTAACGCAGGTGTTGAAGTGATTGGCGACGTTGAGTTATTTGCACGTATTAATACAAAACCGGTTGTTGCAGTAACTGGCTCCAACGGTAAATCAACCGTGGTTACGCTCGCTTATGAAGTATTAAAAGAAGCCGGCTATAAAGTTGCTTTGGGTGGGAATATTGGCACTGCGGTGCTGGATTTACTCAATGATGATTTTGATGTGTATGTACTTGAGCTATCTAGTTTTCAGCTAGACACCACAAAGAGCTTAAAGCCAATAAGTGCAACGGTATTAAATGTGTCAGAAGATCACCTTGACCGCTACGACAGTTACCAAGCTTATATAGACTCAAAGCTAAGTATTTATGACGGTGCAGAGCTTATTGTAGTTAATACTGACGATAGTCAAACGCATCCAGTTGAGCGCAGTACAACCCCCCAAATTAGCTTTGGTGTTCAACAAGGTGATTACCATTTAGCGCAATACAATAACGAAACTCACTTTATGGTTAAAGGCGATGCCTTTTTACCAGTGAGTACGCTTGCTGTAGTGGGTAAACACAATTATTTAAACACACTTGCTGTAATGGCGCTTTTAAGTCTGTTTGAAGTAAGCAAAGAGCAGTATGTAAACGCGTTGAGCCAATTTAATGGGTTGGCGCATCGCTGCCAATTTGTAGCTGAATTTAATGGTGTAAAATATTTTAACGATTCAAAGGCGACTAATGTTGGGGCAACTATTGCAGCAATAGATAGCTTAGCTAGTGATGGTGAAAACCTGATTGTTATTGCAGGTGGTGATGCCAAAGGCGCTGATTTAAATGCCCTTAAACCTTATATTCAACGGCATGTTAAAGCATTAATTTGTTTCGGCAAAGATGCAAGTGACTTAGCTGCGATTACCAATAAGAGCTATTTAACTAACAATATGGAAGAAGCCGTTGCTTTGGCCAAAGTACTTAGTCGTGCTGGCAATATTGTTTTGTTAGCCCCTGCGTGTGCCAGTATTGATATGTATAACAACTATATGCAACGCGGTGATGACTTTGTTGAGTGCGTTATGGCGGAGAAAGTATGATTGCCTTTGCCGATATAAAAGACGCATTAACACCTAAGCCTTCGGCGCAGTTATACGATGTACCGCTATTGTACTGCGTAATAATGCTGATAGGTGTTGGTTTTATCATGGTAACCAGCGCATCAATGCCGACCGCTGAACGATTATTTGATAACTCGTATCATATTACTATTCGTCACAGTATGTTTTTAGCTATGGCTTTTGTTCTTTTTTGGATAACGGTTTGTGTACCAATGGATTGGTGGAAAAGATCAAACCCTTATTTATTAATACTAGGCATGGTGCTGTTAATAGCCGTATTAATTATTGGTCGTGAAGTGAATGGAGCTAGGCGATGGATCCCTATTGGCCCGGTTGGTTTTCAGGTGGCTGAGGCTGCAAAGCTGTATTTTTTTAGTTATATTGCGGGCTATTTAGTAAGAAAACGCGAAGAGGTACAAGAAAATATTAAAGGCTTTGCAAAGCCTATTGCTGTATTTGCGGTATATGCTCTGCTTATTTTGCTGCAACCCGATTTGGGCACCGTAGTTGTTATGTTTGTAACTACGGTTGGTCTGCTATTTTTAGCCGGTGCTAAGTTATGGCAGTTTTTTGTACTTATTTTAACGGGGGTTGGCCTCGTTGTTTTACTTATAATTGTTGAGCCATATCGTATGGCACGTGTTGTTGGCTTTTTAGATCCCTGGGATGATCCTTTTGGTAAAGGTTATCAGTTGGTGCAATCGCTAATGGCATATAGCCAAGGTGGTTGGTTTGGCCAAGGCCTAGGCAACAGTGTACAAAAGCTACAATATTTACCTGAAGCGCATAACGATTTTATTTTTGCTGTTATAGGTGAAGAACTTGGTTTAATCGGCGTTGTAAGTATTTTAATGGTATTAGCTACCTTGGTATTTAGAGCGCTATTAATTGGTCAGCAAGCATTAAAGTGTGGCAAAGAATATGAAGGCTATTTTTCGTTTGCTATTGGTATTTGGTTTGCGTTTCAAACCATGGTTAATGTAGGTGCGAGTGCGGGGATTTTACCGACAAAAGGGTTAACACTGCCGTTTATTTCTTACGGTGGATCAAGCTTAATGATTATGACGATAGCCACAGGCATTTTATTACGCGTAGATTTTGAGACTAAGATGGCAACAAAACAAGCCACTTCACGCGGAGGTAAGCGATGAGTAAAAAATTAGTCGTTGTAGCTGGTGGAACTGGCGGGCATATTTTCCCTGGTATCGCTGTAGCTGACTATTTAAAACAACAAGGCTGGCAAGTTAGCTGGATAGGAACACCTGATAGAATGGAAGCTGACGTTGTTCCAAAGCATAACATAGACATTGATTTTATTGATGTTAAGGGTGTTCGTGGTAACGGTATAAAACGTCTTGTTAAAGCGCCATTTATGGTGTTTAACGCCATATTGCAAGCACGTAAAGTTTTAAAAAAACAGCGTCCAGATGTCGTACTTGCTATGGGCGGGTATGTAACTGGACCAACAGGTATTGCTGCCAAAAGTTTAGGTATTCCGCTGGTTATTCATGAGCAAAATGCGGTAGCGGGCATGAGTAACAAATTGCTAGCTAAGTGTGCTAATCGTGTATTAGCGGCATTTCCAAGTGCATTTGCGCATGGCCAAGCTGAACTTGTTGGCAATCCGGTACGTCAAAGTGTTATTGATATACCAAAGCGTGATGTATCAAGCCCAATAAATATGTTGGTAGTGGGTGGTTCACTTGGGGCACAAGTACTTAACCAAACATTACCTGAAGCATTTAAAGTATTGAGTAATACCACCGCAATTAGTGTGTGGCATCAAACAGGTAAAGGCCATTTACACAGCGTTAAAGAGGCTTATAAAGCACACAGTTTTGATAGTAATAACTTAAACGTTGCTGAATTTATTGATGATATGGATACGGCTTATGCTTGGGCTGATATTGTCATTTGCCGCGCGGGTGCGTTAACGGTTAGTGAAATTGCTGCGGCTGGAAAAATGGCTATATTTGTTCCGTTTCCTCATGCAGTGGACGACCATCAAACAGCGAATGCACAGTATTTAGTAATGGCAAATGGGGCTTTGTTAATGCCTCAAGCACAGTTTAATCAACATTCAATTGTTGAGCTTTTAAATCCTTATTTAGCTAAGCCTATATTAATTAAACAAATGGCAGCAAATGCTCAAAAGCAAGCCATTTTAGATGCCACAGTAAGCGTTGCAGCACACTGTGAGCAAGTAACAAATAAGAGAGTGTAAGTGAAAGAAGCATCAGTACAAGAAAAACACACACGACCTGCAATGCGTCGAATTGATACTATCCATTTTATTGGCATTGGTGGTGCCGGTATGGGCGGTATTGCTGAAGTACTCGCATTTGAAGGCTACCGTATTACAGGTTCTGACATTGCTCATAGCGCTATGACAGATCGCTTAATTAAAGCCGGTGCTGAGGTATTTATTGGTCATCACGAAAATAACGTAAAAGATGCTAACGTAGTCGTTGTTTCAAGTGCTATTGATGAAACAAACCCTGAGATTGTTGCAGCAAAAGCAGCAAGAGTTCCGGTTGTGCGCCGCGCAGAAATGCTCGCGGAGCTAATGCGTTTTCGCCATGGTATAGCGATTGCGGGGACGCATGGTAAAACAACGACAACAAGCCTAATTGCGAGTATTTATGGACAGGCGGGGCTTGATCCAACTTTTATTATTGGTGGCTTGTTAAATAGCGCAGGTAGTAACGCAAAAGTAGGAAAAAGTGATTTTTTAATAGCAGAAGCTGATGAAAGCGACGCGTCGTTTTTACACTTGCAGCCAATGGTTTCGGTGATCACAAATATTGAAGAAGATCACATGGATACTTACGGCGGCAGTCTCGAAAAAATGAAAGACACATATGTAGATTTCATTCATAACTTACCGTTTTATGGTTTAGCTGTTGTATGTATTGATTCTGAAGTTGCTGCTGAACTTATCCCGCGATTTGGTCGCCCAGTTATCACGTATGGCGAATCGAAGGATGCTGATTACCACATGAGCGACTTTAGCCAATCAGCTAATACGTGCACATTTACAGTAACTAACAAACAAGGTGAGTGTTTAACTGCCACGTTGAATATGCCAGGTAGACACAACGCACTTAATGCAACCGCAGCGATTGCTGTAGCAAAAGATCAAAACATTGCTAACCATGCAATTTTAGAAGCGCTGCAGAAGTTTGAAGGCATTGGTCGTCGTTTTCAACACTATGGTGAATTTGAAAACGAGCGTGGCAATGTGATGTTAGTTGATGATTATGGGCATCACCCTTCAGAAGTTGCAGCAACAATTGCTGCAGTGCGTGAAGGTTGGCCTGATAAGCGCTTAGTTATGGTATATCAACCACATAGATTTTCTCGTACACGCGACTTGTACGAAGATTTTGTAAAAGTACTTGCTGATGTAGATCAGTTACTATTACTTGATGTGTATAGCGCAGGTGAAGACCCTATAGTCGGTGCTGATAGTAAAAGCCTCTGTAGAAGTTTACGCCAACGTGGCAAAGAGCCACTTCATGTTGCTTCAAGTTCAGAGCTTGCAGGTGTCCTCGGTGAATGCCTAAAAAATAACGATTTAGTATTAACCCAAGGCGCAGGTAATATAGGCCAATTAGTAAAAACCTTAGCTGCAACGGGTATGTCGATAGAAAAACTTAAGCAAGGTGAAGTATGACCCAGGTAAACACACAATTTGGTAAAGTAGCGGTGCTGTTAGGTGGCAATTCAGCAGAGCGTGAAGTGTCATTAAAATCTGGTCAAGCTGTTTTAAATGCACTGCAAAGTAGTGGCATTGATGCAATTGCATTTGACCCACAAAGTCGTTCTTTGTGGGAATTAAAAGAATTAAATGTAGAGCGCGTTTTTATTGCGTTACATGGTCGTGGTGGTGAAGATGGCACTGTACAAGGTGCGCTTGAATTTATGAACCTGCCTTACACAGGTAGTAATGTATTGGGCTCAGCCCTCGCTATGGATAAAATTCGCTGTAAACACTTGTTTAAATCGGCGGGTCTAAGTACGGCTCCTTATGCGGTTGTCGATGCTAAAAAAGGCTTTGATGCAGTTGCCATTATGGATGAGTTTAAAAAGGTAATGGTTAAGCCATCGCACGAAGGCTCAAGCATAGGTATGGCACAAGCAAGTAATGCGCAAGAGTTAGAAGAAGCACTCGCTAATGCATTTAAGTTTGATAGCCAAGTACTTGTCGAACAGTGGATTACAGGACGAGAGTTCACGGTTACTGTATTGGGTGATGAAGTACAGCCTGTAATTGAGATGACCACGCCTAATGGTTTTTACGATTACCAAGCTAAGTATCAATCAAGCACGACGCAATATCATTGCCCTGCAAATTTATCAAAGCACGATACAGAGCACTTACAAGAAATTTCACTTGATGCATTTGACCTTGTAGGTGCAAGTGGCTGGGGACGTGTGGATGCAATGCAAGATGAGCAAGGACACTTTTACCTACTAGAGGTAAATACAGTGCCTGGCATGACTGAAAAATCACTAGTACCAATGGCTGCAAAAGCGAATGGGGCAAGTTTTGAGCAATTAGTTGTTCGCATTTTGGAGCAAACACTTTAATATGCACCCCCTTTTAGAAAAAGCTCAGAAAATCAAACAGCAACTAAATTGGTCGCTCATTTTTGGTGTGAGCTTTTTTCTAATTGTTGTGATTGGCTTGATACAGATCACGGCGGGGGTTTCGCATTGGTTAGTTGAAAATAAAGATGCTCAAATTAAGCATTTAACAGTGCAAGGGCATCCTAAGTACACTGATGAAACGGCAATAATAAAAGCAATAAAAAGAGCCGATTTAAGTAGTTTTTTTGAACTTGATGTAAAACATGTGCAACAACTGGTGCAAGATTTACCTTGGGTTGCGACAGTATCAGTACGTAAACAATGGCCAGATACTTTGCAAGTATATGTTGTTGAGCATAATGCTGTGGCACATTGGAATAGTGATTTATTACTAAATCAAAAAGGTGAAGCTTTTCAGGCTAGTAGCGATAAACTAAATGTAGATTTACCGCAGTTATTCGGGCCAGAAGGCAGTGAACAAGAAGCATGGTTAGCTTTTAAACAGTTTGATGAAATGCTTAAAGTAAATGCGTTAACATTAAATAGTTTAGCGTTGTCTGAGCGTTTTTCATGGCAACTGTGGTTAGATAATGGTGTACGTTTAAATTTAGGGCGTAAAGATAAAGCCAAGCGAGTTCAGCGCTTTATAGATGTTTACCCGAGAATGGAACATCCTGAAAATGCACAGATAGATACAATCGATTTACGGTATGATACCGGCCTTGCAGTAAGCTTTAAGCCAATGCAAGAAGAACAATTACAAAATAAGAGTAAGGCATGACTAAGTCAGCAGAAAGAAACCTCGTGATTGGATTAGATGTTGGTACCTCGAAAGTGGTTGCCACGGTAGGTGAAATCACCGCAGATAACAAACTCAGTATTGTTGGTGTGGGCAGCCAAGTGTCTCGTGGTATGGATAAAGGCGGCGTTAACGATTTAAACTTGGTATCTGAGTCTATTCGACGAGCTATAGACGAAGCTGAGTTAATGGCTGATTGTCGTATTAGTTCTGTGTACCTTGGTATCTCTGGTAAGCATATTCAGTGCCAGAACGAGAGTGGTGTGGTTGCTATTAACAACACTGAAGTGACCGATGAAGATATTGAAAATGTCATCCATATTGCACGTTCTGTGCCTATCTCGGCAGAGCGTAAAATGCTGCATGCATTGCCGCAAGAATACAGTATTGATATGCAAGAGGGCATTAAAAACCCACTTGGTATGAGTGGTGTTCGTATGGAAGCGCGAGCACATATCATTACTTGCTCAAACGATATGGCAAAAAACATTGAAAAATGTGTAGAACGTTGTGGCCTTGAAGTCGATCAACTTATCTTTACCGCACTAGCATCATGTTATTCTGTATTAACAGATGACGAAAAAGAGCTAGGTGTTGCAGTACTTGATATTGGTGGCGGTACTATGGATATCACTATTTATATTAATGGTGCACTTCGCCATTCTGCCGTTATTCCTGTTGCTGGTAATCAGGTTACAGGTGATATTGCAAAAATATTTCGTACACCTATATCACATGCAGAGTCACTCAAAGTACAATACGCATGTGCTAGTAGCCAAATGGCAAGTAGCGAAGACACAATTGAAGTACCAAGTGTTGGCGGACGACCAGCAAGATTGATGTCACGCCATACATTGTCAGAGGTAGTAGAACCTCGTTTTAGAGAATTATTTGAGCTTGCGATGGAAGAGATTCGTCGTTCTGGTTTAGAAGATCAAATTGCTGCAGGCCTCGTTGTTACTGGTGGTACTGCTAAAATGACTGGTGCAATGGAAGTGGCAGAAGACATTTTCCAAATGCCAGTTAGAATAGGAAAACCAATTGGGATAGTTGGTTTGACAGACTATGTAGATGATCCCTCGTACGCAACTGCTGTTGGTTTGTTACAATACGGACGTACAATGCAATCGATGAATGCACAAAAGTCGAAAGCAGAAGGGAACAATAATTTATGGAACCGTGTTACAAAATGGTTTCAAGGCGAGTTTTAATGCTCAAGTCGGAGAGTAAATATGTTTGATATAATGGAACAACACAGCGAAGAAGCTGTCATAAAAGTGATAGGCGTGGGCGGCGGCGGCGGTAACGCTGTTGAGCACATGGTAAAACAACAGATTGAAGGCGTACGCTTTATTGCTGCTAATACGGATGCACAGGCATTACGTAACTCTGCTGCCGATATTACAGTTCAATTAGGCACGCAAATAACCTCAGGGTTAGGTGCGGGCGCAAATCCTGAAGTAGGCCGTAAATCGGCTGAAGAAGACGCCGATACAATTCGTGCCAGCCTTGAAGGCGCCGACATGGTATTCATAGCTGCAGGTATGGGCGGTGGTACAGGTACTGGTGCAGCACCGGTTGTTGCTAAAATTGCTAAAGAGCTTGGTATTTTAACAGTTGCAGTTGTAACACGTCCTTTTGATTTTGAAGGTAAAAAACGTGCAGCAGCCGCCGATCAAGGCATTAATGAATTGTCAGAAATTGTAGATTCGCTTATTACAATTCCGAACAATAAATTACTTAAGGTTTTAGGAAAAGGGACTACTCTTCTAGATGCCTTCGCTAAAGCTAATGACGTATTATTTGGTGCGGTACAGGGTATAGCAGAGCTAATTACACGTTCTGGTTTAATTAACGTGGATTTCGCCGATGTACGTACAGTAATGTCTGCAATGGGTACTGCAATGATGGGAACGGCGTCTGCGTCAGGTCCTGATCGTGCACAGGAGGCTGCAGAAGCGGCTATCTCAAGCCCACTACTAGAAGACGTTGATTTAACAGGTGCTAAAGGCATCTTGGTTAATATTACCGCCGGTATGGACATTGCGATTGAAGAATTTGAAATTGTTGGCAATCACGTTAAAGCACTTGCGTCAGAAAACGCAACGGTTGTTGTTGGTGCGGTAATCGACCCAGAAATGACTGATGAGCTACGTGTAACGGTTGTTGCAACAGGTTTAGGCGGTGATCGTCGTCCACAGTTTGGTATTGTTGATAATGGCTTTAAAAAGGCATCAGGATCTGATGTTGCAAGCACATCAAACCAAGCAAGTAGTATGTACGTACCAAGCTTTGCAAGCCAAGACACAAACACTGAAGAAAATGCTGCTAAAGCACAAACGCAAAGCAAAGAAAAAGCGCCTTCAACGAGTTCAAGTAGTTCGAGCTCTTCAGCGCAAAGCGGTAAAAAAGCGGATAAATCAGAAGGCGGTGATTATTTTGATATTCCAGCTTTTTTACGTAAGCAGGCAGATTAACATTTAATAATACTTTTGTTTGAAATATGTACAAATATTGAAAGGCAAAAGGATTTATGTTAAACTCCGCCGTCTAACTGTAACTGATTTAAAAGTGAGCGAACCTATGATTAAACAGCGTACGATTGCAGAAATAGTCAAAGCCATAGGAATTGGACTTCATAAAGGTGAGAAGGTCACAATAACTCTCCGACCTGCGAGCGCAAATACTGGGATTGTATTTCGTCGTGTCGACCTTGATCCGGTTGTTGATTTTGAAACAACACCTGAAGCCGTTGGTGATACGCAATTGTGTACTTGTTTAATTAACAAAGATGGCGTTCGCTTATCGACTACTGAGCACCTCATTGCAGCCGTTGCTGCAATGGGCATTGATAATCTAATTGTAGAATTAGACAGCTCAGAAGTGCCGATTATGGATGGTAGTGCATTACCATTCATATATCTGTTACAAAAAGGCGGAATTGAAGAGCAAAATGTTGCTAAACGCTTTATTCGTATTAAAGAAAAAGTACGTATTGAAGAAGGTGATAAATGGGCTGAAGTTGAACCTTATGATGGTTTTCATATCGACTTTGAGATTGCGTTTAACCACCCAGCTATCAACGAAAGTCGCCAACGTATAGGGTTAGATATAACAACGCAAAGCTTTATTGAAGAAATTAGCCGTGCGCGTACTTTTGGATTTATGAAAGATATTGAATACATGCATGCAAACAACCTAGCACTAGGTGGTAGTATGGATAGTGCTGTGGTACTTGATGAATTCAAAGTTTTAAATCCTAATGGTTTACGTTATAGCGACGAGTTTGTTAAGCACAAGATATTAGACTGTGTTGGTGACATGTTTATGACAGGTCATAACCTTTTAGGTAAAGTAACCGCATTTAAATCGGGTCATGATTTAAATAATAAATTACTTCGTAAAATTATGGCTACAGAGTCAGCATGGGAGTGGGCAACATTTGAAACGCCTGTGACGATGCCTGCACCCGGTCTTGAGTTAGCTCCAGCCTAAAAGCAATAAAAGTACAGTTCGCAAACAGTTATAAAAAATGACGCTAATTAGCGTCATTTTTTTGCGTAAAATTTACTTTATTGCAATTCTAAAATAGCTTGTAACTGATTTAAATGAGTTACGGTATAGGTTGGTTTTATTCCGTCGGGTAATTGCTCACCAGGGTGTTGTAACCAGCAAGTATCAATACCTGCATTGTTGCCGCCAAGTATGTCACTTGCTGCGGTGTCACCGACCATAAGTATCTCGCTTTTATCTGGGTTACCCATTAGCTCAAATGTGTGTTCAAAAATCGCTTTATTCGGTTTTGCTATGCCAACAAGCTCAGATATAACCAACCATTCAAACATATCTTTTAAACCAGTGTGTTCTAAACGTACTGTTTGTAGGCGGGCAAATCCGTTAGTAATAATACCTAGTCGAGCATTTGGCTTAAGCTTATTTAAAAGTTCTATAGCGCCAGGTAATGGCTCGCAAATTTGCGCCATAGCATCTAAAAAAGCATCGTTTAGCTCTTTTGCTGGCACATTTAGCTTTGCAGCCCATTCATTAAAGCGAGTTACTTGTAAGTAATCAGCAGTTATAGAACCGTTTTGATAATCAATCCACAGCTGCTTATTGGTTTTTTGATAATGAATATAATCGTCTTGGCTAAAATCTACGTTGTAAGCTTTAAACATGCGAGTCATGCCCGCTAAAATATCAAACCTAAATAAGGTTTCGTCTGCGTCAAACAATACATAGCTGTATTTCATTAAACTTCCTAAATTAATTTGTTTGGCTGTATAGCTCAGAGTGTAAAAATGGCGCCATAGCTAAAGTGAGTGCTTGTGTATACGTACTTTCACGCGTGGCATGATTGTTTGTAAGTAGTCCAATAGCGCCCCCTTTTTGCTTAATATTGGTGGTATTGAATGCCTTGTCCATTACATCGCCAAGCTCTTCACCTTTAAGTAATGCATTATAAAGTACTTGAGGTAAGGGGAGGTTACTGCTGCGCCCTATAATTTGATTTAAGGCATTATCAATAACTACATAGGCAAAGGTTGCTGGGCCATAGCTAAACTGCTCTGCACCGCCTTCCATTGCCACGTAATAGTGAGCTTGGTAATGTTCTTTGCAGTAATCAACGCGGTTTTGCGCGCCAATGCGTGTTTCGTCTTCGCCAATAGGTTGATCTGGCACATTGGATGGGGCATCAACACCTTGGCAATCAATTTCATGATCAGGGAAATACATTGCAAAAATATATTTAGCCGCGTTAATTTTTACAGGGTTTTTAGAACCCACAATAATTTTTAATGAGTACAACACAATGTCCCTTATTGTTACTAAAAATCAGCAGTGTACGTGAGAGAGCTCAACCTTAGAAGAGGAGTTAAATAGGTATATCCAGAGGTGCTAAGTTTTCCAGTGCACGCTTTTTCAAAATAATATCTTTAATTAGTGGAGTAAGCACCAGCTCCATTGCTAAGCCCATTTTGCCACCAGGTACTACAAGCGTATTTATACGAGACATAAAACTGCCTTCGATCATGCGTAAATAATATGGAAAATCAACATCATCAATACCTCTAAAGCGAATAACTACAAAGCTTTCATCAAGCGATGGAATATCTTTAGCGCTAAATGGATTTGAAGTATCAACGGTCGGCACTCGTTGGAAATTTATATGAGTTCGAGAAAACTGTGGCGTGATGTGATTAATGTAATCATCCATACTACGGACAATTGAGTCCATAACAGCCTCACGTGAATGACCTCTCTCAGAGGTATCGCGTATCAGTTTTTGAATCCACTCAAGGTTAATAATAGGCACCATGCCTATTAATAAATCAACATGCTTAGCAACGTCTACATCTTGATCGACTACACCACCGTGTAAACCTTCATAAAATAAAATATCAGTATTATGCTCAAGCTCTTGCCAAGGAGTAAAGGTGCCCGGTAGCTGATTGTACGGAACCGCTTCATCAAATGTATGTAAATAGCGGCGTAATTTACCTTGCCCAGTTTCACCATAATGATTAAATAAAGTTTCGAGGGCACCAAAGTCATTGGCTTCTCGGCCAAAGTAACTTATGTGCTTACCTTCTTGCTGTGCTTCGCGTACTTTTTTATCCATTTCAGGGCGAGTGTAACGATGAAAGCTATCCCCTTCGATAAAAGCCGCTTCAATATTAAGGCTACGAAAAATATGTTTAATTGCATTGGTTGTGGTGGTTGTGCCTGCACCAGACGAACCCGTAATCGCAATAATAGGATTTTTAGCTGACATGTTAATTCTCTTTTTTAGGAGCCGATTTTATAACCAGACTAAACTTAACATTATTTTAAGTCGTTTGGGTATCTTAAGAGTTGACTGACTTAGCTCAAGTGACGCCATCAGCAAATAACGTTATCATGAGGTGCTTAAAATTAAAACGAGAGAAAGCATGAAACTTATTAAACCATTACTTGGATTATTTTCTATAGCAGCGCTTAGCCCAATTGTGGTGCAGGCTAGCATGCCAAAAAGCCAAGTATTACTTGCTGATTTAAATACGCCTTATGGCTTACAAGTTAGTATTGTGAGTGATAAAAACAGTTATAACAACCAGCCACATTTAACAAATACAGGTTTATACTTTACTCGTGAAGTAATTACTGATGAGCAAAGCCAAACCGATATTGCTTATTATGACTTAACATCAAAACAAATCAGCAATATAACTAATTCTCCAGTAAGCGAATATTCACCAACGGTTATGGCAAGTGGTGATGCAATATCAGCGATTGTTGTAGAAGCTGACGGTAAGCAAAAATTGTGGCAATACCCACTCAAAAATGAAGATGCGCCAAGTCGTATTTTTGATTGGATTGAACCTGTTGGGTACCATGCATGGGGTGTTCAAAATGATTTAGTGATGTTCATTTTAGGAAAGCCTCATACTCTTCAATATACTTCAGTTGCACAAGCGAAGGGAAAAATAGCTGCCAGTAATATTGGGCGAACGCTTATTTATAACAACTCAATGGCTGCATTTTTATTTAGTTACACTAAAAACGAGCAACACATTTTAGCGAGTTTTAATCAACAAGATAAACAAGTTGAAGACCTATTAAGGTTACCGGCTCAAGTTCAAGATTTTATTTTAAAAGATAATACGACCATTGCTTATGCTATTAAAAACCGCGTTTATCAGCGTAAACTTGATGGAAGTGATGAAGTATCGCAATGGCTTAATTTAAGCACCTACTGCGAAAAAAATATAACGAGAATGAGTTACAACAATGAAAAGCTCGCTTTTGTATGTGATATAACAAAGTAAAATAGACAAATAAATTCAGATTTTATTGTGTGTATGCGTTAATCTAATACGCAAATTAACTAATAGGGATTACACGTGGCTTATAGTGCAGACGAGCTGACAGAACAGCTCATTAAATTACAGTGCAGAAGTAATTTTAAGATTAAAAATATTGCAGAGTACATGTTAGTAAACTCTAAAGAAGCATTTTATACCCACAGCGAAAGCGGCAAGGGTAAAATAGTAATTCGCCCAGCATTTGAAGTATTTAGCGATGATTTTAATGATATAGATGGCGTAACACGTGCGCAAGGGTACTTCCATAGCAGTGAGATGACACGCTTTCCTACGCGCATTTTTAAAAGCGCTCAACCTATTCACTACGGTGTTGCGTTTAAAATAAACTCTGAGCAAGCAGCAAAAGACTTTATAGCCAAGCTAACTATGATTATTGGTAATTAATAAAACATAAATGTAAAAAGCCGCTGAATTTATATTCAGCGGCTTTTGTATTTTTATAGCTCAATAAACCTAATAATTACTTACTTTTTAAGAAGCTATTAACCGATTCAAGTTCGCGTGTTTTAAGCGCAATACAATCGTTTGTGCTTTCTTCAAGCTTACTTAATGTGCGCGCGTAGCCTGCTACATCAGCTACTTTTTCGTTAAAGAAGGTTTTTGTTGTCGCTAAGCTTTCTGCATTACAACTCGCCGTTGTAAAGTACGGCAAGTTAGGAATAAAGAAAGGCGGTAAGCTTGCTGTTACTTTATCGTAGTTACTGTAAACCCAGTCAATAAATAACGCTTGGCGCTCATCTGTGTAACTTTGACCTGACAAAATAGTACGCATGTCAGATGCCGTTACTTCATCCGTTAAGCTATAAGCTAATACTGTTTTTTGTAACTCAGGTTTACCAAAAAAGCCCATAGCTGCAAGCATGTTTGTGCGCACTTGCGGATCTTTAGTTGTTTTGAACGTTGTCATGAATTGATCAAGCAGCGCTTTGTCACCATGAAAAGCAGCAAGAGTTAAGTACGTACCCGCTAAGTATGGGTCTACTTTTTGTGGATCATTTAAATAAACTTGCGTTTGTTCTTTGGCTTTATTGATGACGTTTTGATCTTCACCATCAAAACCTAAGCGTGATACAACGGCTGCACGAAGTTGTGCAATAGCACCATCTTCACCCGCTTTTGCTTCTAAACCATACTTTTTAGCAGCAGGCGTTACTGCACCGCGAATAAATTCAGGCCATAGGTTTTTATTGCTATCGTCTTTAAAAGTGCGCTGTTGCGATACTAAGTAACCTAGTGCGGTATTTGCTACGCGAGGGTGGCTATCGCTTACGAACACTTCAAGTGTTTGCATTAACTTAGCAGCAGATATAACACCAGCATCAAGTAGCGCGTCAGTAGCCGATAACAGCGCTAAGCGTTCACGGTCACTCAATACGCTTGGCGCCTTTTTAACAAGTGCGCTAAATTGTGCGTCATCCATTACCCAGCGGTAGTAGCCTAGTGCTCCTTGGTCAGGATAAATCCACTCTGGTTCAAAGTCTAAGTCTAGCGTTTGGCTTTGTTTATTAAGTAATACGTTTGCTGTTTTTACTTTATCGCCAGCGCCATATTTAATTGCCACCGGTACATTCCATAACTGCTCTTGCGCATCAACGCCTGCGTTTACAAAGCGGCTTTGTGAAATAGTTATTTTGCTACCTTGTTGAGTTACTTCAACCAGCGGAAAAGAAGATTGCTCAATAAACGATTTTAAAACACCCGCTACATCTTTATTTGAAGCTTTACCAAGTGCTTCCCACAAATCGGCTGCTTCAGCATTTTTAAATGAAAACTCTTTTAAGTAACTTTGAATACCTTTTTGAAATGCATCTTCGCCAATCCAGTTTTCAACCATGGCAAGTACTGAGCTGCCTTTACTGTAAGCAAGACCTAAACCGTCCATAATGTCGGCTTCAGTTTTAATTGGCTTACGAATAGGCTTAGTGCTTAGGCGTGCATCAAGTGCCATTACGTTGTTTTGTGGCAGGTCTAAGTGCGATTCAAACTCAGGGTTAAGCTGCTTAGTAATTTTTGCAGCCATCCAGCTAGCAAACGCTTCGTTTAACCATAAGTCGTTCCACCACTTCATGGTTACTAAGTTACCGTACCATTGGTGAGCAAGTTCGTGAGATATAATTGATACATTACGCTGTTTTTTACTGCGTGTTGCTGCAGCTAAATCAACTAATAAAATATCTTCTCGGTAGGTTACTAAGCCGGAGTTTTCCATTGCGCCAAATGGAAACTCTGGTACCGCTACTGAGTCTAATTTTTTGTAAACGTAAGGAATACCAAAATAGGCTTCAAGTGCGCCTAGTACTTTTGGCATGTTTTCTTTAGCGTATTGGGCTAAGTGGATTTTACCTTGTGGGGTAATTACACGACCAGGAATTGGCATACCTTTTATTTCTAATTCTTCAAACGGGCCAACAGCCATAGCGACTAAGTATGAAGGAATTGGCGGCGTTTTATCAAAGTAGTGTGTGGTCATATCACCATTAACGATTGCTTTAAGCTCAGGCGTATTTGAATATACTTTTTGTGATGTAGGCGCAGTAATCGTTAACTGAAATGGAATTTTATAGCTAGGTTCGTCAAAAACAGGAAACGCACGACGCGCGTCGCTCATTTCAAACTGAGTAAATAAATAAGGCGTACCTTGGTCTAGCGTTTTGTACAAGCCTACGCTTTGGCGATTATATGGCGCTGAAAAATCAACTTTAAGCGTGTATTTACCTGGTTGAATTTGCTCATCACAACTAAATTTAACTTTGCCTGTTTTAAGCATTTCGTTGTTTAAATCACAGCTTTCGTCGCCAAGCAGTTGCGCCATTTTAACAGCGTAAGCAACGCCATTTAGCTCAATGTATTTTGTTGGTTTTAGTACTTCTAGGGAAATCTCTGTCATCCCTGTGAATGTATCTTGGCTTGGGTCGAGTGTTAGCGATACTTTTTGCGAGCTTGGTTTTGCGAGTTTTTCGATAACAAATTCGTTAGCGTTTGCAGCATTCATTGCCAGCGCAACGCTCACAGTTAAGAGGCTTTTGAGAAACATAATGATCCCTAGATTGTTGTTGTTAGAAATTACCCTAAATAGGCTTTTTTATGCGTATATAATTAGGGATGTGGATATCCTAACAGCTTTTTTAAATAGAGTAATTGATTATAACAGTGACTTTAAGGGGAAATAGTAACAAAGTTTGTCAGTGACTTTCACGTGTTATAAAACGTTGCCAATGCAGGTGTGAGTTAATAACACGTATTTTTTGGATCACGTTATTTAATAAAAGCACGTTGTTAAATTCATTATGTGAATATTCGTTAAATCCCATGAGGTAATTAAAGGCGTCTTTCGAGTTAGCCTGCAGAGCATGTATACGAACTTGTTGCTCAAAGTTGAGGCGTAAGCTGCTTATTGCTGTTTTCATGCCGAGTTGATCAACATTTGGTATATCACACTTTTGTAAATAGCCGGCTCGCTCACCTTCACCTGAAAACCAAATACGCACTTTTTCACTGTACCTGCCAGTTTTTGCGGGCAAGTCGAACATCAATCGGTGTTGATTTTGCGATTTAATAAACGCTATATATTCATTAAGACCATAATTTATAAGCACTTTGTGTACAGGGACTAAGCGGGGCTTTATTTTTCCGTGAGTATGAAAACTAAAACATAAAATATTTTGTTTAAAGATTAGATCATCAAGTGTTAAGTAACCAATTTCGTCACTGTAAGCACCACTATAATATGAAATTAAGGGCAGCCAAAAGTGCCAATGTTTTGGTTGCTCGCGCATAACTTTAACATCACCGTATATATATCCATTATAAAGTGTATGCAGCTCCATAGCTGAAAAAGGACGACGGCCAAGATGGGTTTTCAACGCAATACCTTGAAAATAAAGACGTGTTATATTTTATACTCAAACCACAGTAAGATGCGAGTGTCGTTGAGATTAAAATCAATTAAACCCAACGAGCAGCGGACTTGTTGGGTTTTAGTAACTTTATAATAAGCTACGCTATCTGTTTATTCGCTTAATGCGCGAGCTAGACCAACAGGTTCAATTTCCACACATACTTGGTCATCATTCCAATTAATACCAACTAGTGCGTTATCTTCGCTTAAATCTTCAACCCAAGCATCTAAAAACTCGTCAAGATTAATTTCTACAGGGCTGTAGTCTTTCCATTCTTCTTTACATTGTGCCTTGGCAGCTTCTTCGCTTTCCCAAAGTAGTAATACGTCAGTTTCGTCAAATTGATTTGAATCACATACTACAAAGCCATTATCTTCTGCACCTAGCGCCCAAATTACTTCGCTAACACGTACTTTTTCTACAAAGTTAACTAGTTGTGATTCAATTTCGATATCGCTCATGTGTTTACCTTTTTAATTAGTGACTAGGATTAGTATCTATAGCTGCTTGGCGTTGGTTATATTACTTATGAAAAGCAATAAATTACGAATGTTGTCAAAAATGAGTCAACAAACGAAAGCAAATCCAATCAAGCGGGCAGTATAAACTGATGTTGAAGCATTCACAGCCTTTAAATTCATCACCAGTTAAATGGGCAGTTAAATAGTTTAATGTTTCAACAATATGTTCATTTTATGAAATTAAAGCGTAAGTAATCTGAATTCTGGATAATAAACTTACCCTAGTCAGTTATTTTTAACGCTAACTGCGTTGAACTTACTTGTAATTGGCCCACTATTGGCGCGTAAACTTGCCTTGTTTTCACTGAAAACCTCTGGCTAGGACCTGTTTATCTTTCGAGGTTAAACATGAGCTGCCCGTAAGGTTCTGTCTAGAGCTATTTACTCTTTGTTGCTCGGTTTTTTTACTTAGCCCACTAGGTTATAAAACTCACGCCGCGATTAAATAGCTCTTAGAGAACAATAAATTTAAATACCATTATGGTTCAATATATTAGTAAAAATTTTTGCCTAGTTCTAGCGCAGTTTTCTTATCGTTAAATAGACTCAATATATAATACCAATTCGCTTAATTAAATAATCTATTTTGAAGTAAGAAAATCGTGTCGATAACAAGGAAAAATTTCGTTATTTGTTCTATATCAGAAGTTTTTAACGTAGCTAGCGTCAGATTTGATATCTCAGATTGATTAAGTATTATTGCGGATTGGTATAAGAAAGTTGGTATTAATTGCTCATTAAAAAAGCCGCAAAAGCGGCTTTTAGAAGTTTTACTTACAATACAAAAATTTATTCTGAACGGCTAGTAACTTCAAGTAAATGATAACCAAATTGTGTTTGTACTGGGCCTTGTACTTGGTTAATAGGCGCAGAAAACACCACTTTATCAAATTCTGGTACCATCATGCCAGGTCCAAACTCGCCAAGGGCGCCGCCATCTTGACCTGAAGGACAGTTAGAGTGGTTTTTTGCTAATTCAGCAAAATCTTCACCTTGTTCAATTTTTGTTTTTAAGTCTAAGCATTGTGCTTCGCTATCTACTAATATGTGTCGTGCGCTTGCCACTGTCATAAAATCTCCCGCTTATTATGTGGTGTTTTTTTAACCTAATGAAATGTCATTCTAGTTAGTTTCAACTAATTGTACCAGTATAAACTTAATTATTAGAAAGTGTATTTTCAATTGCCGTAATCATCTTTTCTGAGTCAGGTGACACTTTGCTGTTAAATCGTAAAATTGTTTTGCGATCTGCAGATACTAGGTATTTATAAAAATTCCAATTAGGGGAACTAGTTTGCTCATTTAGGTGTTTAAAAATAGGATTGGCATCACTGCCTCGTACTTCACTGGTAGCAAACATAGGAAAAGTAACCCCATAATTAATAAAGCAGACTTTAGCTGTCGCTTTTTCATCATTTTCTTCTTGAAAGAAATCGTCAGAAGGAAACCCTAAGACAACTAATCCCTGACTTTTATATTGTTTATAAAGTGCTTCTAAGCCTTTAAATTGAGGTGTGAAACCGCAGTTACTGGCTGTATTGACGATCAATAAAGGCTTATTTTTAAACTGACATAAGTTGATTGACTCTTTAGAACGTAACTTACGTATATTGACGTTAGTAAAATCTTGGCATGTTGTGGCCACGTGCTTATCAATTGATTCTGTTTGAGCATGAAGTGGTGTATTTATTAATAAAACCCCTAACCCGAGTAATATTTTTTTTAGCATAGCTAACGACCTAAACTTTACGATTGTTTGAGTGGATGATCATACGCTAATATGGAGAAAATTGATCAACCATGCAATCTATTATGACAACCCGTTTAGCAACTATAAATGATCTTAGCGAAATCGTAGCAATTTACAACGAGACTATTGCTGGTCGAATGGTGACTGCTGACACTGAAGAAGTCACCGTTGAAGAAAAGCGTGAGTGGTTTAATAGCCATACACAAAAAAGACCTATTTATGTTTACTGTGAGAATAACAAAATACTCGCATGGCTTAGTTATAAATCATTTTATGGTCGCCCAGCTTACGATGGCACTGTTGAAATGAGCATATATATTACCGCAAAAGCACAAGGTAAAGGGCTTGGCAAAAAGTTGATGGAATTTGCACAAATCCAAGCTAAACAACTAAATATACGCGTATTGCTAGGATTTATTTTTAGCCACAACTTACCAAGTGTAAATCTATTTAAACATTTTGGCTTCGATGTTTGGGGAGAGTTACCCAATGTCGCTATGATGGATAGTAAGCTTTATAGCCTTACTATTTTCGGAAAACATGTAGAATAAAGTTCGTATCTCTTTTAGGTAAAAAATTCTTATGAAATAACGCTAAGAACCTATGCTAACTAAACAATAATAGGCTACGCTATTAATATATTAAGTTAATTATTTTTAAAGTGTAGCTTGATGATTCGGAAAATATTAATAGTAGACAGCAGCACTATTATCGCAATGCGAGTAAAAGTACTTTTAGAGTTAATTGGATGTGAGGTTGAATTAATTCATTTTTCTATGCTCGATATGCATATAAATGTTGATGCGTATGATTTAATTATAGTGGCGCATGGAGTACCTGTTATTTCTATTGAACCGTTGATTGCTAAGGTCTCACAATCACGGTTTATGTTGCTTGCTCCAAAAGCTGAAAATGGTGAACAACTAAACGCATTTAGTGAGCTTAATCATGCTGTTGCTAATGCAACTGTAGTTTACCCATTTTTTTCTAATAAGGAGATAACTTCTCTACTTGAGAGTTTATTAGAGCTTGGCTCTAACCATATTCTTCAATTACCCACTATTTTACTGGTTGATCATATACCTGAGCGTCTTGAAAAAATGAAAAGCAGCTTAGTAGGCGCTCATATAAACACCCACACCGCGACAAATTTAGATGAAGTATTGGCAATATCCGTTGATACTAAAATTGATATATTAATTAGTGATTTTAGTTTTGGTGATGTAACTGGGTTAGGTATATTTTCTAGCCTAAAATTAAAGCAGCCACATTGTAGGTGTTTACTTTTTACGTCACGCCCTGATCAAGTGTCCATGATTGAGGCTATTCGTGAGGGAGTTGAAGATGTACTCATTAAACCTCTTAACGATAGTATTCTTTTGCAGTCGGTCCATAAGCTATGGCAAACCGAATTATTGAAACGACATAATGCAGAGTTAGTAGAAAGGCTTCAAGACACCGTAGATGCGCTTATTGAAAAGGATAGCTTATTACAAGTTATTTATAAGCATACACCCGATGCAATTATGTTATTTGAGCGCGGCGGTAAAGTTATTGAAGCGAATGATGCTTGCTTAAAGCTATTTGATTTACCATTTAATGAATTAGAAAGTAAGTCTCTTTTTGATTTTTTAGATGTTGATTCAAGCGCAGGGATTAAAGATAAAATTTTGACTTTAAATAGTAATCGACAGTTTAGTTGCGATTTACGTTTAACAAAAACACTAGGGGGTTATATACCTCTTGTGGGATCTTTTAATGAAATAGATCACCATGGTGAAATTGCGCTGGCAGTTATTTTTAAAAATGTAACGCACTTAAAACAAAAAGAAGAGTTGCTACTTGAAGCAAAAGATATTTTAGAAGAACAAGTTAGAGCGCGTACCTCACAGTTAGAGCATGCTAAAAATGTGGCTGAAGCCGCCAATTTAAGTAAATCAGAATTTTTAGCAAACATGTCTCACGAACTTCGCACACCAATGCATTCAATTTTAAGCTTTTCTCGTTTTGGCTTAAATAAATTAGAGGTTGGTGATTTTGCGGAAGAAAAATTATTTAAGTACTTGTCTCGAATAGAATCTAGTGGAGAGCGGTTACTTTCGTTACTTAATAATTTACTGGATCTATCCAAGCTTGATGTGGGTAAATTTCCTTTCAATCCTAGAACACATAATTTAGCTAATATCATTAGAACGAGTATTGATGATGTCGCTGGAACTGCAATGGAAAAAGAGATTGAAATCATTTTTTCAGTGCAGTCTAACCCGGTAGTCGCTCTGTGTGATGAGGAACAAATTAATCAATTAATGTGTAATTTATTAGGTAACGCATTAAAGTTTAGTGAGCCAAAAAGTAAAATTAAAGTGGAATTGGCATCTGAGAACGAGTTTGCAGTAATAGCCGTTATCGATAATGGTATTGGTATACCTGAGGATGAACTTGAAGACATTTTCACTAAATTTGTACAAAGCAGTAAAACCAATAGCGGAGCTGGTGGAACAGGGTTAGGCCTTGCATTATGTAGGGAGTTTGTTTCTTTGCATCAAGGTAATATTACAGCCTTAAATAACACTAATGGCGGCGCTACTATTTGTATACAAATACCACTTAAAATAAACCTAGACGAACACTTAGCACTGCAAAGCAGTTAATTTTTTAAACAAGTGTTTGAAGTAGCATATTTAGAATTTAAATGGATGATGAAACGATGGCTTTAACAAAAATACTCGCAGTGGATGACGAACCCTTTAATCTTGAAATTATAGAAGAGATTCTGGAGGACCTCGATTTTGAATTAAAGGTAGCCGTTAGCGGTCCAGAGTGCTTGAGTATGGTAGAGGACTATATGCCTCAGGTTATATTGCTGGATGTGAGTATGCCACAAATGAATGGTTACGAAGTCTGTAAGAGCCTTAAATCCAACCCAAATACCGCGCATATAATTGTGATGTTTGTATCAGCAAGGGGGACGGTTGAGGAACGTATGGAAGGTTACTCTGTTGGTGCAGAAGATTATATTGTTAAACCGTTTGGACATGACGAACTCAAGTCTAAATTAAATAATTTGAATCAAGTGTTGGTAGAGAAAGAGAGTCTTGAAAAACAAGTTGAAGATGCAACTTCTACAGCATTTAATGCGATGGCTAACAGTAGTGAAATGGGGCAAATAGTTAATTATGTTGAAAATATTGGTTTTATAAATGATCCCCAAAGTTTAGGAAAAGCGCTCATAGATTGTCTACAGTCTTTTAATTTGCAAAGTAACGTAGAGTTTCGATATGCGAATGTTATAGAGCATTTTGCGTTACATGGGGTTTGTTCACCGATTGTTATTGAACTATTTGAAATGCTTAAAAGTAAAGGTCGGTTGCACGAATTTTCACATCGAATTTTGGTTAACTACGAATACATAAGCTTGCTGGTTTTAAATATGCCGGATCATGATCCAGATAAGCATGGACGAATTCGTGACCACGTATGTTTTATTGTCAGTGTTACAGAGCAGCAATTACGAGCAATAATGACCAAAAGAATACTTGTATCCCAGCAAGAACGACTAAATACGGTCGCAAATTCCGTACATAGTAAATTTCATAGTTTAATTGGCTTACTTAACGATAATCGTAAAAATAACGAAAGAGTTTTTAAGCAACTACAAGAAAATCTTGAAGTGCGAATACCAACAATGGGATTAGATGAGGACCAAGAGGTTTTTATTTACAAAAAAGTAGATGAAACAATTCAAAATTCAATTGCAAGAGAGGAGTCAGTTCAAGAAGTTAAAGCCTCTTTTGCTGAGATTGAACAAGACCTGTCATTACTTTTAAAGAGCTAAGTAACCTGAAGACTGGATAATAAATCTATCTCAAGCAGTTTGTTCAGCACTGACTGCGTTGAATTTTCTTGCAATAGGCCCGCGATTGACATGCAAGTTCGCCTGTTTTACTGGAAGTCTCTGGCTAGAGGGAATAAGTTTAAATATAGTTATTATTCAAATGTTAGTGAATCTCTTAACCAGAGTTCAGGCTAAATATATTTAACTAAATAATGTTACTTTAAAGGCTTACATCAACTGCATTATGCATCTCTGGGTAAGCCTTTTTCTACAATTCTGATTAACCTAGCTGTTTTACGAAGCGCTACTCGTTGTTTATCATTTTGTTGGGAAAGTGCCCATTCAATATGCTCTAAAACAAGTTCACTGCATATTTGGCTTTTGTCTTCTAAGGCATAAATAATAGCGGGACTAAATTGTGCATTACCTAACCCTATTGCTAAGTTACGTAACCAACGTTCGTGACCAATACGGCGAATAGGACTGCCTTCGGTATTTTTTAAAAAAGTAGCTTCATCCCAAGCAAACAACTCAAGTAAATCTTTGTCTTTTAATTGAGTTCGCGGGTGAAAATCGTTTTCGTCAGTAATTTGGCCATAACGATTCCAAGGGCATACTAACTGACAATCATCGCAGCCATAAATTCTATTACCCAATAGAGTCCTGTATTGCTCAGGAATGGGCCCTTGGTGCTCTATTGTTAAGTACGATATGCATTTACGTGCGTCAACGACATAAGGCTCTACAATTGCGCCTGTTGGGCAAAGAGTGATGCAGGCAACGCATTTACCGCAACCTTCAAAGGTGTTTTCGGCGTCTATTGGCAGTGGTAAATCAATAAATAGCTCGCCTAAAAAAAACCACGATCCTGCTTCTTGATTAATTAATAAAGAATGCTTACCACGCCAACCTAACCCCGCTTTTTCGGCGAGTTGACGTTCAAGTACTGGGGCTGAATCTACAAAGGGTCTAAAGCCATATTCACCAATTTCTTGTTCTATTTTTTGGCCGAGTTTTTTTAATCGATTACGCATTAATTTATGATAATCACGACCCAGTGCGTAGCGGCTTATATATGCTTTTTCTTTATTTTTTAAGGTTTTTGCAAAGCCAGCATCGGGTGGGAGGTAATTCATTTTTACTGATATTACACGTTGTGTGCCAGGTACTAATTCAGCTGGGCGAGCGCGTTTCATGCCGTGTGAAGCCATGTAGTCCATTGAACCATGAAAGCCAGCATCAAGCCAACGTTGCAGCTGAGCCTCGTGCTTACTTAGGTCAATATCGGTAATACCCACTTCGCTAAAGCCAAGCTCTTGTCCCCAGGTTTTTATTTGCAGGGCTAATTTTTCATAGTCTGGGGTTGGGTTGCTCACACACTTTACACACTTAAATTAATAGCTGCGTAATTTACCATATTTACTAGGGCTTGTTTATCTTTCGGGTTGAATTTAAAGCAGTGAGTTTGGTTTTTAAGTAAGGCAAAGCTGTGTTGTATGGTTGTTCCCCATAAATAGTCGATAACGCTGCATAGATGCCTGTCATGCGCTGTCTTTAGGTAGAAAAAATTTTAATCCTAAAAGGCCAACAGGCTCTAATAAGTTAAAACGTTTTGCTACAGTACAAAACGTTTTAACTGTTGTTGAGTTTGTAAGCTTAGCTGCTGAGAGTTTTCGCTATCGGCCACAGCAGTGTCGATTAATTGCTTAGCTTGCTCACCTAGCTCTACAATTTGCTCAACAGACTGGTGAGTTTGAGTTTGTGTTTGCTCAAGCAGATGCACGGCACTGGCTATTTGTTTCAATTGTTGCTGATTTTGCTCAAATTCATTAAGCATCTTGCTAAACCCGTCAGACGTTGCACTAATTGCACTTTGTGCACTATTAGAGTGGGTGATCAGTTGCTCTGACTCTTTATTTGTTTCGTTCACTAGTTCATTCATTTGGGTAATAAAATCACTAATTTGTCTTGTTGCGCCACTTACTTTTATAGAAAGCGTACGGACTTCATCGGCAACTACAGCAAAGCCTCGTCCAGCTTCACCTGCTCGGGCTGCTTCTATTGCAGCGTTGAGTGCTAATAAGTTGGTTTGATCTGAAAACTCTTCAACCATTTTTAAAATACTACGTATATTTTCACTGTTTTCTTTTAAACCTGCGACCGTACTTGAAAAACTACCTAGCATATTAGTGATTAATTTAACTTGTTCGACAAGCGCTGAAAGCTCTTTAGCTGAGAGTTTTACAAAGTTTAGATGTTCATTATTAACGTTATGGACACTGTCGGTATTAATGACTATGTTTTGTAAGCTTTGCGTTATTTGCATACTCGCATTAATTATACTGTGGCTTAAATGTATTTGTTGCTCGCTTGAGTTATCCGTATTTTTCATTGACTCGGTAACGGCTTTATTACTATTGGCACTGGCTTCAGCGCTACTGTAAGTTGTATTTAGTAGTTCGCCTAAGTGAGTGGTGAAAGTATTGTATTGGGTACTTAAATCTCTAAATTCATCATACGAAAAATGCGGAAGTTTTGCGGCTAAATTAGCATCTTGTTGGTTTATTTTTATTAGTGTATCGCACATCGCGGTAATAGGACGCACGATTAAAAAACGCATATACGAAAGTGTAAAACCAAACCCCATAACAATTACAAGTGTTAAAAGCCAAAATAGCTCTGTACTTTGTTGTTCGCTAAGGCTTTGGTACAACCAAAACAGAGTGATGGCTTGAAATAGGAATACAAAACTTAGATTGCCTACAATTTTACGTGTTAATGTGAAAAAGAAGGTCTGCTCGATGTAATTATAAATTTTCATGTAGCTACTCATTTTACTGAAACCTTTATGGTATTAGTGCTCTTACGTTCTATGTAAGGAGTATAGATGTGTTTAACTATGATCTAACGATTGTAAGTATGCTTTAGTTTGTGCGGGGTAGTTGGTAAAAATCCCATCTAAACCATATTCGAGCATTAGTGCTATATCTTGCTCTTTGTCTACCGTGTAGGCATAAATTTTTAGTCCGCGTTGCTTTGCATCATTAGCAAATGCTTTATTAACAAAATTTTTATCTACATGCACACTATAGGCATTTAAATCTTCAGCAAATTTTGCATAGCTTATAGGTATAGAAGACGTTAGTACGCCTATTTTTAACCATGGTAAACGGTTTTTAAGCCACAGTAATTGATGGTGATCAAACGATGATACTAAAATATTGGTACGTGATATTTTTCCCATACTTATATTGTATTCAAGTTGAATCGCAAGTTTTTCAAGTTCAAAAGTATGCTTAAGCTCTAGGTTGAGTAATGTTTTATCGTTATTCCAATCTAATAACTGCTGTAAGTTAGGTACATACTCACCATTTCCCGCGTCAAGCTTGGCTATTGTTACAGCGTCAAATTCATTGACCTTACCTGTGCCATTAGTCGTTCTATCAAGCCATGAATCGTGGATTAACATGTAATCATCAATAGCACTTTGTATATCTACTTCAATGCCATCTACACCTATTTTTAGCGCTTCTAAAATAGCACTTTTGGTGTTTTCTGGGAAATGTCCGCTTGCGCCTCTGTGTGCAAATACTTTCATTTACGTGCCTTTTTTGTGATTGACCAAGTTTCAAAGCAGGCGGCGCTAACAATTAATGTGCCACCTATTAGTGTCATTGCTGATGGGCGTTCATGTATTATAATAATCGCTAATAGTGTGCCATAAAGAGGTTGAAGGCAAGAAATGAGCCCAGCAGTAGCAGCAGATAAATGTTTTAAACTGGCTGCAAATAGTGAATGAGGCGTAGCTGTAAATATTACCCCTGCAATCAAAATTAATAACAAATCATGGTTACTTATTTCATACACAGGTACTTTTATAAATGCACATAGCATAAGGCTTGCAACCAAGGTTTGATAAAACATAGTTTGTGGGCCACCGTATTGGCTAAAGTAACGTTTGTGAGTGATGTTTCTTATTGAAAAAAAGAATGCTGACACTACGCCTGTTATCACTCCAAGAGTTACGTCGTCACCTAAACTGGCAGTAGGGACAAGAAGGTAAATACCTAATATAACCACCGCTGCACTAAGTATATCTTTAGCTTTGGGTTTACTCTTATTAAATAAAGGCTCTAAAAATACAGTAATTACTGGATAACTAAAAAATGCGAGCATCCCAATTGTTATACCCGCCATTTGCATACCAGCAAAGTAGGTAACCCAATGTATACCTACCGCCACACCGAGCAATATAGCCATTAAATAATCTTTAGGTTTATTAAGCTTAATAGGTTTTTTTTGCATACTTAGCAAAAACCAAATCGCAATGCCAGCAACTGCGGTTCTATAGACGGTTATATCAAGTGCATTTAAGCCAATGAGCTTTGCAAATAGAGCGGTTCCGCCAAAAAGTAATACGGCAATATGTAAATAAAGCAGGCTTTGCTGTTGGGGTTGCATTGAGTTTCCTTGTTATGCTTTTTTAGCATATTAGCATCGGTTAAAAATTCTTGAGATGATTTTTTTAATACATGACAAATGTCAGTAAAGTTAATGACATTCCACACTCACATTATTTTTGCACACTGGCATAATTACTCTACTTAATTGGAGGTAGTTATGAATTCCTTAATTTTATTTAGTTTGACTCTTAGTGAAGCGCTAGAAACATTAAATTTTACTATTAGTGACGCATATTGCTTTATGCTGATATGTATTTTCGTGTTATTTATATTTAGTAATAAAAACAAAATTATAAATAAAAATAATATACCAGAGGTATTAGCATGAGTTCACTTAGTGTCTTTTCTAAGCAAAGCGATAAAGGTTTTTGGAAATATGGACATCTAATTTTTACTGGCTTTTACTTACTACCGATGATAATCGATTTTGCTCATTTCACGAGTGAGCAAATCGTTATTTCTTTAGCTTTTTATATTGCTTTTATTCTTTTATATGTAAAAGCAATAAATTGTAAAGGTACTGGTGTAACTAAGTTATTTGTAGCAATGCTATTAATTTGCTTCAGTGCTACTTTTTACAGCACTGGCACTCCTACTTTGTTTGGCTTTGTAGCCTATATAGCAGGCTATGCATACAGCAAGCATCAAAGAGTTTATGCTGCACTAGCGATTATATTCTCGGTTTTATTAAGCGCATATATTGGTGATATAGGAAAGGTTCAGTACTTTTTAGCGATTGCTTTAATTTTATGCGCTGCGTTATTTAGCTACGGCATTGCAGCAAGAAGGGAGCGTCAATATAAAAAGCGTGAACAAGAAAATGCAAACCAACTAGAGCAATTAGCAGCAATTGCAGAGCGAGAGCGAATAGCTCGTGATTTACATGATATTTTAGGCCATTCACTTTCATCAATAGCTCTAAAAGCCGAGCTTGCCAACAAATTACATAACGCTGAGCGGTTTGAACAAGCTGGAAATGAAATTACCCAAGTAGCCGATTTAGCCCGTGCGCTTTTATCAGATGTTCGTCACGCTGTAACCGATTTAAAACAGCAGCAACTGACAGGGCAAGTTGAGCAACTAAAGCAGCGCTTAGAGGAGCAAAACATTATCACTAATGTAACGCTTAATTTACCGGTGTTACCTGCAGTAATAGAAAGCGAACTGTGTTTAATTATTAAAGAAAGCGTGACGAATATTTTACGTCATAGTAAAGCCAATCAATGCGATATTAATCTCACATCAACTAAACAAAGCATAACGCTAAATTTATTTAATAACGGTGATTGTGAAAATATCACTCCTGGCAATGGTTTAACGGGTATTAAACAGCGCGTAGAAAAGTTAAATGGCCAAGTGAAATTTGAAATTCAAAATGGATTTAAACTGACAGCACACATTCCTTTGCCATAAGCAAAGTTAAAAATACCAAGTAAAGGAAAAAGTATGATCAAAGTATTTTTAGTAGAAGACCAAGGGTTAGTTCGCGATGCTATATCGGCATTACTAAGTCTCGACTTTAATATAGAAGTAATAGGCCAGGCGTGCGACGGACAAGCTGCACTTGATCATCTATCTAGTTTATCAAACGTATTACTACCAGATATTGTACTTAGCGATATTGAAATGCCAAATATAAATGGCATTGAACTAAGTGAACAAATAGCTGCAAAACACCCATCAATTAAAGTAGTAATAATGACTACGTTTTCCCGCGCGGGTTACATCAGACGTTCACTTTCGGCGGGTGTTAAAGGCTTTATTTTAAAAGAAGCACCAAGTGAAGATTTGGTTAATGCACTTAAAAAAGTAATGTTGGGGCAAAAGGTGATAGACCCAGAACTTGCTATTAATGCATTGGATGACTCAGATCCACTTACAGATAAAGAGCGCAAAGCACTTAAACTTGCAAGTGACGGTCTTAAAACGAGTGAAATAGCCAAGCAGTTGTTTATAAGCGAGGGAACTACACGTAATTATCTCTCGGATGCTATAGCTAAATTAAATGCCACAAACCGAATAGATGCAGCACGTATAGCGAAACAAAAAGGATGGCTATAGAGAATAACTTTTTAAGTTGGGCGACTTTATAGCTGAACATTACAGTAATATACTTCATCAACATCTGAAGTATATTACCCATGTGAATCGAATACTATGATTTATCCTAAAGCATAATTAAGTTGTCAGCCCTTTCGAACTGCGACTCTTTATGGGTAATAATGATTACTGTTTTATTTAGTAATAACTGTTCCATTGCTTGCTCTATACAATGTCGATTTTTAGAATCGAGTGCACTTGTGAATTCATCTAGAATAACCAGTTCTGGTTCTTGCAGTATTGCTCTGGCAATGGCAATACGTTGCTTTTGACCTCCAGATAATTGATTTCCCCGATCACTAATTGGCGTAAAATAACCATTAGGTAAAAGTTCGATAAATTCATGGGCATTAGCCTTTTTACATCCATTTATAACTTTGTTCATTTGCTCTTGTGTTGGTTCTTCCCCTACATCTGGGAGTAGGTTTTCAATTATCGATGAAGAGAATAAAATAGGTTCTTGTTCTACATAAGCAATGTTGCTGCGAAAACTAGCGATAGTATGCTTATTTAACAATTTTTCCCCAATTGTTATTTCCCCGCTTGTTGGTAAATAATACCCTAATAAAAGTTTGGCTAAGGTCGATTTACCATTACCAGAAGGACCTCTAATAACTGTTTTCTCTCCTTGCTTAATATGGATATTAAGCATATTAAATACTTTCTTTTCAGGGTTGTTAGGATAAGAAAAAACAACATTATTAAAGCTAATATTTCCCATTTCAATTGCTTGTTGACCGTCTTGTTGTTCGGCGTCTGAATTATTAGTTAATAGTTCAAATAAATAGCGAGTGGCTCCCAATGAATGAACCCATTGCGCCCAAAACCCAGCTAACATATTTAAACTTGTAAATGCCATTCCCAAATACAGCACATATGAAGCGAGCTCACCTACGGTTAATGTATTTTTTTGAATAAGATGACTACCTAAAATTAGCATTAAAATTAGGCTACTAAAGATTAAAAAATTAAAAAAACCTTGGAAAATAGCAATAGCTGAAACGGTTTTTTTAGCACACGACACATAATGTTGATTACTTTGAGCATATCTATTTTGGCTTGCTTGAAACCAGTTATATAATTTTATTAATGTATGCCCATTTAAGTTGTCAAATGCCACTTTATTTGTTTTAGCTAAGGCTGTTTGCTCTTGATCAGATAAAGCCTCTACCTTTTTACTTAACAACTTAGTTGCAATAATAAATGTAGGAATGCAGAAGAATAATACTGAAGAAAGTATTGCAGAGAGAGTGAACATCATCACAATACAACCTATAGCTACAACTATAGAGCGCATTGCTTGCGCAGCACTAGTTGTGAGGACATCTTTTAAACTTTGGGTGTCTGAATTAATTCTACTGGCGAGCTCAGCCGTATTGTTTACATCATAGTAACTGGCAGTTTTTTTTATCAGCACTTGATGTAACTTTAATCTAAAATGAGTAATTACCTCGATACCAAGGCGCTCAAATAAATAGAAACGAACAGCACTTAATAATGAAAACAGGATGACGGTAATCAATACATAAAAGTGAAAAGGTTCTAACAACGATGATGGAGCCCTTCCATCAACATAATAATTGACTAGCTTAGGTAATGTAAGCTGGATAAAAGCTGTAATTAGCATAATTAAAAAAGCAAAAAATGCTTGAAGTTTAAAAGGGGCGAGAAGCTTAATTCGTTGTAAATAATGTGGGTTGTTCAATTTTTTTCACCCAAAATTTGTTGTTTGAAATAACGCCAATTTTCATCATCTATCATTCCTTGACCCTCTACTTCACTATTTTCATTGATAAATAAATAGGCAGGCGAAATTTCATGAGGGTTAACTGATTTATAATCAGAGTAATTAAGCTGCCAAATTAAGCGAGTTAAAGTTGATTGGGCAAAAAAAGATCCAATGTTTTCCATTTGTTCATGCAAAAGAATATGAAGAGAAACACCATTTAATTGTGCATGAACAGCAAGCTTCTCCAGCATAGTGATTTTACTTTTACATTTGGGACAATTTGTAGCAAGAAAAATTAATGCACTTGGTATATTAATATCTGTATAAATATGATTTTTAGTATGCAGCTCCATAGCTTGAAGCGATGGAAATGTTTCAATATTAAAAGAGGGAGCGTCTAACTGCTCTTTAGCTTTGACGAATTTTTTTAGCATTACTATGTTTAATGAAATACTTACAAAGATAAAAAAAGCTAAAAGTATAATAATGTATTGCCATTCTTCAGTAAGTTGCATGTTTATTCCGAATGTAAAAAAGTGCTGATAGATTTAAGATTGATCATGAGATTAACTAGGGTTAAAGCTAAAAAAAATAAAGTTAGTATTTGTAGATTAAAGATTTGTAATGGCGGTGCTATACACAATAGTAAGCTTGCCAAAAATAGAATTGTGTTACGAAGAAGGTCTTGCCAATCTAATACACTGCTTTCACCAAAACAATTGCACTGAATAACTTTTCCTGTCATCAAAGTGTATAGTGGAATGAAAACAAAAATGAGCATTATAAAACTGATTAATTGATATATTATCAGAGGCTTAGTAGGGAGTAGTAATGTCGGGAGAATGGCTAATTCACATGTGATAATAGTCAATGCGGCGAATTTACTAAAAGCTCTAGGTACCTTAAAAGACAGCTCTAACGTAGACTGAAACTCTTTAAAAATAATAGACTTTTTAATTCCTGCAAATAAAAAAGTAAGGGCTAATAATATTGCGCCGAATGTACTCAACAAAGACATTTACTTATCTTCCTCATAGATAGACCATTTGGGGTTTAGTCCAGACATATCTTTCCAGCGACTACTGCTGCTCTTTTCGCAAACTATGATTGAATCACACCAAGATTCATTTAGTTCATTACGGTTTCCACCACCGAGGTACAAAATAAAAAATTCTACTAAAGGCCAAGTGGCTGCGTTTATCCTTAGATCGGTTTTAAAAGGTAAATCAAGTTTAGCTAATTGCGTACCAGTTATCGCATAATCATGACTGTGATAACTGAACATTAATGTATCAATTATTTTGCTTTGTGTGGTTTTGCAGTGTTGACCCGCTCGCTGTAACAGCTCTTGTGCTATTTCTTTAACTTCCAGTACTGTACGATAAAATGTCGTTAAAGTAGGTGGGAATATGTGTTCACAGAGCATACTTAGCATATTGCTTTTATCTGCAACTTCAGTATTAAACCAATCTTTAGACATATCACTAAACAGTTTTATATCAGCACTGGATAAAGCTGTATTTTGCTCTCCTTGCCCACCATGAAGATGTGGATCAATAGCAGAAAAAATAGATAAGGGAGAAAAGTAAACAGCATTAGCGCTTAGCGCTAATAAAGTCCCTGATGATTGGCAATAATAAGGCGCAATTATATTGAGGTTGTGGCAGTAATTATTTAATAATAAAGCAATTCTTCGAGTCGCATTAACATCTCCGCCTCGAGTATAAAGTAAAATATTTAGGGTGTTAGTAAAGCCTAATATATTTAAATGGTTATATAACTGAGGCAAAAGGTCCATATCAAGGTGCGATGCAGCAATTACTAAGATTTGCTGTTCTTTGCCTAGCTGCTCACTTAATTTTTCTATTACTGGAGACGCGACATCTTGTAATTTTTGACTAAACTCAGGCATATTCACTTACAAGCTCCCTCTAGTGCTTCAATCAATGACTTCGTTATTTTTAGCTCTGGTACATTTTCTTCTACGAAACGGTATTGTCCATTTGGATTGTTTTCCAAAAAAATATATTCACCTTGAGGGGTGACAATCAGATCTAATGCTGAGTAAGTAAGTTGATAACTGTTTACGAACTCTAAACAAGCTTGTTCAATTTCTTCAGGGAGTTGATAGGCTGACATTGGCACTTGTACATTTAAATTCCTACAGTCTACTTGGCTTTCGGGGTGTAACTGTGAGTCAAGTTTTGCTGCGAACACTTGACCAGCAACAATAGTCACTCTTAACTCATATGCTTTTTCAATATATGCCTGAAATTGATTAGGTAGTAAGCGTAATGAGTCAGAATCATTAAGCATATTTTCATCGATTAGTGTTGTCGCAACCCCTTGGCTTTGCATTTTTTGACTTGTAATTACAGGGTCTGACATTACTTTATATACGACTTTTTTGTGCTTTAAGAAAAATGATCTAATTTCATTAGGATCATTGCTAATAATAGTATCAGGGATCTTAAAGCCTAATGTTAAGGCTCTTTGTAATTGCTCTCCCTTCCACATCGATGCACGTAAATATTTAGGGTGACTTACCCAAAAGCAGTTGATGCTGTATAAAGCGCTAAATAAAGCATGTTCTGTTTCTTGATTAGAAAATTGCTCAATAGATTGCTCCATATCACTGACTAGGTATGAAAAATCAGCTGGTTTTCGCAACCAAATAGAACCTATGTTTGAAAAGTTGATATTTTGTCTTGTGTTTATATTTTCAAGGGTGCTTGAGAGTTCGTTAATACCAATCACTTGTTTCATCAGGTAGTTTTTTGGAAATTGGTCTAATTCGAGTACAAAGTAATCTGAATTCTTACTTTTTAGCACTTCAATCGCTTTTTCTACGTGATAGTCTTCACTGTGGCTTATAATCAATATTGATTTCATGTGCACTCCGATGCATTTTAAGAGGTAACCAGCAGTAGGATTTTGGAGGGTTAATTAAATATTATTATTCTTATTTATAGAGATTTATAATGTATATATTAGTTAAAAGGTTCTATAAATTAATATCGATTTGAATGAAACGACAATAAAACCGCTGATTGTCGTTTTAAATAAGTGCTAGTTTAACACCAGATACCATTGTCTTTCCCATGCCAGCGATCGTCAGCTCGAGCCCATGGTCCAGAGCAACCTGCTGTAGCTGCTTTATTTTCAGCTTGCCATTTTTTTTCCTGTTTTACAGCATTTTTATTTGCTGCAGCAAATGCAAACGGTTTTGTATTTTTCATAATTATTTCCTTTTGTTAGTTATGATTGACCTTATTTAGGTCAAAAAAAACACTACACCCGTTTCTTATTTAGGTCAATATGTTATTTTATTGTTTTTTTTGTTAATGCGGGGTTGTGTTTGATTTTGTGTACAGTCGGTACGCGATATACTTAATGGCTAGGGCGTGTTGACCTTTCGTGATTGATTTTACAGCAGACTGTTTGGTATTTAGGCAAGGTAGAGTCTATGTGGTGTGGTTATTCCCCATAAGTAGTTGATAAAAAACATAAATGCCAAACATGCGCTGCCCTTTGAGTTCTTTCTAGGGACGATTAACTCTTTGTTTCTCTGTTTTACTTAGCCCACTAGTTTACAAACCTCGCGCCGCGATTAAATATCCCCTAGATTGAACGAATTTCAACCCACAAAGGTCAACACGCCCTAGTGTTTTTATTTTCATAAAAGTAATAAAGAGAGAGCAGTGATAAATCGAACCTTGTCAGTAAAGAGTATTTAAACTTCCAAGCGGCGGTCTTAAAGTTAGTAAATAACGAAGTAAAGGGTGGCTATAAAATAGGGCTGAACATAGCCCTATTTTATAGCAAAAAAACAGACTAACTATAATAGTTATGTATTTCCCTTATGCCTTTCATTTTATATGTCTAGGAGCGGTTGGTGACAGTATTTTTTTCTAATAAATTTATGTAGTACGTTAGTTTTGAGCTGATTCGAATAAACTAACTTCTAAACAGTGCTGGCTTACGCTGTTCCTTTTTAAGGCGATATATAAGTCGGAGTGGATGTATATACCTTCTTTACCTGATGTCATTCCTGCAATTTCAAACCATGAAAGCAGTTGGCGTTTTCTACCTGCTAATTCAAGCCTTATATCACGCTTTTTAAATATAATGTCTAAGTCGGCAAGCATGGCCATTACACTTAAATCTAAGTGAGTAAAGCAGGGTACAGCATCAATTATTACGCACTGAGTGTCGTCTTTTTGTCTTGCGTATTGCTCTAGTAATCTGCGTTTAAAGTAGCTGGCATTAAAGTAAGTTAGAGGGGAATTAAAACGATAAATAAACACGCCTTGCACTGCTTTTGCTTTATCTGTTGCATCTAAACTTCTTACAACTCCGTTTATATCTACGCCTAGTATATTGTCAGTTGGACGCATTACTGTGCGGATAAACTGAAATAGTCCCAGTAATACAGCAAGCGTGATGCCAGGGATAACACCAATAAATAACACCGCAAGTAAGGTGGCCGAGGCTAGATAAAATGCCTGTTTATCTTTTCGCTTTAATTGCCAAACCGCTTTTAAATCGAGTAAATGAACTGAGGCAATTATAAGCACAACACCTAGCGCTGCACTTGGAATAAATTCAAGTGGGGCTGTTAAAAATACAGCTATGAGCGTAATAATGGCAGCGGCTATTATAGACACTAACTGCGTTTTACCACCCGTTGCATCGTTAACAGCGGTGCGAGAATCGGCGCCACTGACGGCAAAACCTTGCGAAAGAGCTGACGCTATATTGGCAATACCTAGCGCTCTAAATTCTTTATCGGCGTCTATGTCGTAGCCGTTTTTAGCTGCAAAGCTACGAGCAGTTAGCATCATACTTACAAAGCTCACAATGGCTAAGTTAAGTGCGGGTACCACCAGCTCACGAATAATCCCTAAATCAAAAACAGGGGCATTAAAAACAGGAAGCCCGCCAGTTACGGTGCCAATAGTTTTTATATCAAATTGTTTTAAATCAAAAATCCATACCAAAAGCGCACCGAATGTAATGGCGAACATAGACGAAGGCCAAGTGGGCTTTATCCGCTTCATGGCAAAATAAACAGCAAGTGTAAACAAGGCCATTAATAAGGTGGGAACATGTGTTTGCGCTAGGTATGTGGGTACGCCACCTAGGCGTTCAAGTAAGTAGCGCTCGTCAAAGGTAAAACCGAATACTTTGGAAAATTGACCAACAATAATAGTGATGGCTACGCCGTTTAGTAAGCCCATTAAAATAGGCTTAGATAAAAAGTCAGCTAATACACCTAACTTAAATTTACTGGCTATAAAGCACCAAAAGCCGGTCATAGCGGTCATGGTGACAACAAGTTGCCAATGCTTAAAGCTGTCACCTGCAGCAAGAGGTGTTACTACAGCTGCAATAACGGCGCAGGTTGCGGCATCAGGGCCAACTATTAGTTGTTTAGAAGTGCCGAAAAGTGCATATAGCATCATTGGCAGTATGCAAGAATATAACCCTACGGCGGCGTTAACACCGGTTAGTTGTGCGTAAGCAATGGCAACAGGTAAAGCCACTGCAGCTACCGATAGCGCCGCCCTTACATCATCAGCAAACCATTGTCGCTCATAGTGCAGCAATGTATTTAAACCGGGCATAAAATTATATAAACGCGACAGCACTTCAGTTTTCCTGTTAATAGTTACAACGTTTTGATAGTAAATTTAATATTCAAATATGTATAGCGGGCACGGGGTTATTTTAATAAATGGGGATGATTTAAATTAATAATGATTTTAAATTACTTTAAAGCACGAGCTGATAATTAATGTGGGATTGTTATGCTGAAAAACAGTTAAATTACAGATATAAAAAATGACGCTTGCGTTGTGATAACACGCGCGCCATTTTATAGTTTTAAAAAGTGCCTGCTCATAAAAATAAGGAGCAGGCTAAACTTTAGGGGGATATTAAAATTTTGCGCGAATACCAAAGCTGTAACGACGATCCGCTTCAGTGTACTTCCAAGCACCACCTAGTTCAGATAGATAGATTGAAGGTTCACCTGTTAAGTTCGTTGCATTACCAACAAGCGTAATGTTTTCGTTAATGTCCCAACTTGCAGAGAAGTCTAACTGGCCTCTGTCGTCACGGTAGTTATTACCGTAAACAGTACCTTCTGCTGAAATACTGCCGTCAGAGTTAATATTTTCTACACGTTTTTCGTTTTCAGTATCTAAGAAACTGTCACGATAGTTATAAGCGATACGAGTCGAGAACCCTTCGTACTCCCAAAATACTTGTAAGTTGTAAGTGTTTTTAGAGATATCTAATAACGGATTGCCATTTGGTTGCTCACTATCTGCATATGTGTAGTTTGCATTGATGCCTAAGCCAGAAAATGCACCTGGTAGGCTTGTAAAGAACTGCTGGTAGCCCACTTCAAAACCTTGAACTGAACCGTTTTCACCATTTACATTTTTAACAGTATCGATACCCGTTAGTCCTGCGTCGCGTAAGCCTGCAACATGATCAAAGCCGTCAGCATCTACCGGGAAGTCTGTTGCATCAGAATAAACTAGGTTATCTTGCGATACACCCGCTGCATCAAGTTGACATACTTGGTTCCACTGAGTCACGTTTTGACCAGCAGTAGTGCTTGATGAAGCGACACAACTACTTTCGTTGCTTAAGAAAGATTCAACATCTTTATAAAATACTGCGAAAGATAGTACGTTTCCTTCATCAAAGTAATGCTCTACAGATAAGTCGTATTGTGTTGCTCGGTATGGTTCTAAATCAATAGAGCCTTGCGTTGCACCCGTAATGTCGTTGTTAACGTCAAACGCAGGGCTTAGCTCGCTAAAGTCAGCGCGGCGCATAACTTTTGCTGCAGCAAAACGAAATAGTGTTTCATCTGAGTAGTTATAAGTAACGTTTAAGCTTGGTAAAAAGTCACTGTAGTCGTTTTCGCCAGTTACTTTTTCGCCATTGAGGAACACGCTTGATTCAAGATCTGTAGTTACATAACGACCACCTACAATAGCGGTGATATCATCAAAATCTAAATATGCAGATACATACACTGCGGCTGTATCTTCAACCACATTGCGGTATGCGCTATCTTGAAACTTTTGGTTGTCTGAAAGGCTGCCCGTTGAAGCTAGGTTAGTGCCTACAAGCAATTGTTGAAGTTGAGCATAAGTATTTGCTGGGTTAGATAAACCGTTATAGCTTAAAAAAGTTAGTAGGTCATTTTGCCCCGAGTGTCCTAGTTGGTCAAAAGAGTTGTCGTGGCTAACGGTAGTAAAGCTATCAGGAAATGCAGCATTGAAATCATCAACCCATAAAGTAGCTAATGAACCATCTGAGTCATTAAATGCATTTTTATAAATGTCTTTAATTTCTACTTTGTATTGTTCGTATTCGTAATCACGGTTAGTAACACGTACACCTGCTTTTACTTTAGATACCCAACTTAAGCTGCTGAGAGGTTCGAACATTTCAATATCAAAACGAACCGCTGTTTCATCATTGTTTGTTCTTTTATCTTCACTTTTAAAAGTACGTAATGCTAAGTTTTGTGGGTCGGTAAATGCATTTGGATCTGAATGAATGATGCTTGGTAATTTATTACCGTTTTGCGAAAATGCACCATCATATAAATGATTTACTAAATCAACCCCTCCGCTAGCTTCAAAGGTCGACTTTTCGATTGGACGAAGTGTAAATTCAGAATCAGGCCTTACGCTTTCTGATGATGCTACCGCAATTTCACCAGAGATTTTTATGCTGTCAGTAAGGTTCCACTCTGCACCAAGTGCATTTGAAAACGAGTCGGTTTCACGAAAGTCGCTGTATGTTTTTGGGATACCAAATTCGTTTGTTAGTGTGTAGTTGTTTACGCCGTTAGCACCTTGAGTTGTGTTTGCATCTGTTGATAATGAGCCAACGACACCTAAAATAGAATTACCAGCTTGCTCGCCAGAGCGCTTAGTACCGCTTAAATCAAGGTACACCATGCCGTTACCAGATGTTGGTGCCCACTGAAGAGATAAATTTACAGCAGTACGTTCACGTTTTTCTACGTATTGTTCAACACTGTGCTCATCTCTAACAATGGCATTACCACTAGGTGTATTACCTTCTTGACCGTTAATTTCGATATCTTGAGGTTTAACTCGGCTAGATGTTTCATCTTGACGAATTTCACGATCTTGATATGAAAACATAGCGATGGCACCAAAAGTACCCATTTCGTCAAAGTCCCAATTGTTACCAATTGAGCCGCTAAAAATAGGTGCAATATTCTCTGTTTTATCAGCGTATTCGCCATCAAGAGAGATTGCGCCGGTTAGCTTATCCAGCTCTAGTGGGCGAACTGTCTTTAAACTCACTGTTCCGCCTAATGCACCTTCAATCATATCGGCAGTAGGCGATTTAACTACTTCTACTGTTTTTAAGAAGCTTGATGGGTAATCTTGCAAACTAATACCGTCACGAGAGTCACCAATTGTAGAGCGGCCATTTAATTCAACACGGTTTTGAGGTAAGCCACGAATAGAAACACTGTCACCCACACCAAAGTCGGTATTAATAGATACGCCAGTAATACGTTGCAGTGCTTCTGCAATGTTATTGTCTGGTAATTTACCTATATCTTCAGCAACAATAGCATCAACAATACGCCCATCAGTACGTTTAAGCATTGCCGCAGCTTTCATGCTACCTAGCATGCCTTTTACTTCAATAACTTCAATATCATCAGATGCGGTTTCTGAAGCAGTTGGAGCCTCTTGCGCTGCAATATTAGAAGAAGCCATTAATAAAAGGGCTGCGGCACTGATTGTTGTAGAGCTACTTCTTTTATGTTTATTAGTTAATGTTGAAGTAATTTGATTGAGTTTCATGTATCTCTCCCGTTTGGGTACGACTTAACGTCATTGTGTGTGTTGTTACTTGGTTTGGTTAACCAATTTAACTGCTTTTCCCTGCGCTGTGTCATACAGGTGGTATGGTTGAAATTAGTCCAATTCAGCTTTTATTACAACCTTTGTTTACCAAAAATTCACAAAATGTATTACAAAGTGTTTATTTATTTTTTTATATTTAATAAATTTAACGGCTTATGGTTTACTTTTGTTTTTTATATTTTGAGTGAGTTTTATTAAAGTATGTTTACCAGGGGCATTTTTATATTTTTTGTACTATTTAATATCATTTTTAGCGTTTTTTTTGAACTTTTAGCGGCACTTTTATATGTATTTAGTTTGTTTTTTAAGTGATGTTAAAATAATGAGGTGTTCATTAAAGGTTGAGTACGGCTTATAAACTTGCGAAATAATGAGGAGTATAAAATCATTCAATTTTATTTTGGTTATTTTTTTTGGTAATACCAATTTTCTATTGTTTTTATATGGATTTTGTATTAGAGCTTACTGATACACGTCTATATGTAATTATAAATAGAGTGATTTTTACGCAAAAAAAAGCCCAGCATATAAATGCTGGGCTTTCTTAGCTTAAATATATTAGCTTTTTAGTTCGCCTGTAGATGATTCTAAGTGGGCTCGAATAAACCACTGAAATTGTTCTAGATCAGCCAGTTGGCTGGTGATCATATCTTCAGACACAGGATCTAATTCAGAAAGAGTCTCAATTGCTTTGCGGTGATCGGCATTAACGCCGTTATATACTTTATCAAGTGCAGCTAAATGCTCGGTCACTAGCCCTTTACCAATTGAGTATTCGCTCCATGTTCGGCGATCTACAATTGATTTTGGAGTGCCCACTGGTACTCCACCAAGAGTCGCAATTCGCTCAGCGATGGTGTCTGTCATTTCGCGCACAATGTCTACCTGTGGGTCTATCATTTCGTGTACGCCAATAAAGTTAGGTCCGACTACATTCCAATGAATATGTTTTAAAGTTAGTTGTAAGTCTATCAATGCAACCATGCGGTTATCGAGGGTAGCTATTGTTTTTTGGGCTGATTCGTCACTCATACCTGGCGCGGTAAATTTAGTTGTTTTGTTTGATTCGTTATTGTTACTCATAATTTCTCCTACTTAACTAATGTGTTGCTCATATATATGTTGCGTGATGAGCGTGACTTAAGCTTAATAAAGCAACTGCTATGCCGTAAGTTGATTTATTTAAAAAGTAATTTAAAAACATGGGGTTATATTTTAATTTAAGGTTTTTAAGGCTGAAGAGGAGATTGGATTTTTGAAAAGCCTGCATATATTTGTAAAATATGCAGACTTTAATTTAGTTACTCTTAGGTGTATTTAAACGTTGGCTTTATATTCGTGCGCTTTTAAAGCATCGAGCGAGACTATTTCTAATGATTTTTTATTTGTGGCTTCAAGTACCACCGGTGGCGCAACGTTTGCTGAAATAGCATGAAGCCATCTTACTGCACACAAGCACCATTTATCACCGGCTTTTAAACCTTCGAAATCGTAAAGAGGGTTCGGGGTTATTAAATCGTTACCTTGTGATTTTGAAAATTGTAAAAACTCATCAGTCATAATTGCACACACACTGTGATTGCCAAGATCTGATTCTGGTACATAACAAAACCCTTCACGTGTGTAGCCACCATTACCGCAACATAGTTTTAAGCGTGTGCCGAGTACATTAAATTGATTCGCCATGAAATACCTTAATTTGTGGTGTTTAATAAATTTACTCTATCAGGAGTAACTCGCTTGAGATAGCTATAAAACTTAAAAGAGGGAAGGGCTACACAAACTTAAGCCCGCAGCAAATTGCGGGCTTAGTATTGTTTATTATTTAATACGCAGCGCCATACAATCGCTATGGCCGTTTATGATCATGCTTTTATCAACACGTACGCCACCACCAGAGTATTTTCCGGCGGCTGTAAAACTACATATTTGTACAAAGTAGTCATCTACTTTGGGCAGTGCAAATAGTTGTTGGTATATTTGGTCTTGCTCGGCAAAGTGCCCCATTGTTTTTTCTATAACTTGCTGCTGTTCATCAACAAGTTGAATATTAGCGCCACAGCGTCCTACTATTGGTTTAACTACATAACCGGTTTGTAATAACTCGTCGTTAAGCCCAAACGCGGTATTAAGTAAATACTTATGATTAGGGAACAAGCTCCAAAGTATTGGTAAAATGGCCTTATTACTTGGGATTAATGTCCACAGTGGTTCAAATACCATCACGTTTTTACGCAGTAATACATCGACTAAGCGCGGCGTTTCACCAGCTTTGAATTGTGGTTCAAAGTTATCACCTAATGATTGCTCGGCTTCGCATTCTTCACGAATTTGATCAAGTGCGGTTTCCCACGACCAGGTTTTCCATACGTAACTAAGTTGTGCGCCATCAGCATCTACTATGTTGCCTGACTCATTCCAGCGAAGTGTGCTTAAGCCAATTACTAACTTACACTCAAAGCCCGCGGCTTCAATAGCTTCTTTCATAAATAATGCGTGGTAATGTTCTTCTGGTTCATCGTCTTGTAAAATATGAACAAGACCTTTCACTTCACTTTTACGCCATGCTTTTACGAGGTCTTTAAATAAGTTTTGACCTGCATCTACACCTGCTTTAACACCAAAGTGTTTTGCCCACTTGCCCTGAACTTTGCCGCTTTCCATATAACACGATGCCGAATCGCAATTGTATTCGTAAACTTTTAAACCTGCTGCTGTTAAGGCAAAGTCAAACCGGCTGGTAATTAATTGGTTTAAGCGGTTATCCCACGATTGGCGAATTTTATTAAGCACAACATCGGGTAAATTAAACTTTTTTAATAACTCAGGGTGCTGCAGTACATAATCGGTTGCATGCATAAATAAGCCATGCAGCTCATTTGTTGCATGCTCAATGCTTTGCTGCGCCGTTTGAGATATTGCAAAGTAATTATGCTGATCTTCATCTACGGATGTAAGTTTATGACCTTGCATCATTTCTACGTAAGCAGCTTCATCGTCATTCGCAATATTTAACCATGACTTATTTGCTTGCCCTGTATCTGCTGCTTTATGGGCTTCTATAGTAAATAAGTCAGTGTTTAGCTCAGGCGTTGACTCAGCATATTCTGTTTCATCAGTTTGTGTCATCCAACCTAAAATAGTGGCGTCGCTGTAAGAGCACTCAATCCAATAGTCGCCATCTTTAGTTACTTTTGCTTTTAGTTCTCGGCACCAGTTTTGATTTGTTGGCCATATTTGATGTCCTACATTTTGCTCAGCAAGGCGTATTTTATCTTCATGCACTTCAACAACAACAGCAACATGGCCTGTTTCTTCAAACTCGCCGCCTTCTTCCCATATAAGTAAACTACCTACTTGAGGGTGATGTTTAGCACCATTTTTAAACGCGTTTAGTGGCAGTCTATTTTGGCTATTTACATCGCGCACTGAACGCAGCTCAAAAATATCGTAAGCCATGGCTATGTCATCAAAAATATAACCATGGTTGAGATACATCCATCTACGGGCAAACTCAACGCATTGCCATTTATAGCCCATGTAAATACCGTCTAGGTGACTACGATAGGCGCTACGATTAGGATAAATGCTTTCATCAGCCGTATCATAATCAGATGAATACACAGCAACATTACCAGATGCATAACCTAATAAGGTACCAAAATCACTAGCAGGGGCAGAAGATTTCATAAACAAAGGTGTTCAAAATAAGGTGTAATAATTTGCTGACTATATGAGCGAAACTGCGTTATAGCAAGATATAAAATATGTTTTTACGAAGGAAAATGAGTAAAAAATTACTCATTCATTAAAGAGTGAAAATGCGGGGGAGAACCTTTATTAATAGCATTAGATTTGGTGCTTATTTGAACTTGTAGTTGGTTGAAAATTAGTAATGTTTTTGACGTAATAATTACTGTTTAAATCTCAACTAAAAAATGGAGAAGCTATAGGTAGCTTCTCCACTTTTATTATTCATAGTTAGTGCTTTTTATAATTTGTTAAGCAGGTTACACGTTACTAAATCATTTCAGCATCTATATGGCGTATAAGGTTTGACACCCAATTAACATACTGGCGGTGAATTTTTTTGCCATTGTAGTTTAAGTTAATAGAGTTTTTATAGTTGATTGAGTATGCTGTTTTATCATATGTAATATCGACTGTTAATTGGTGTGTGCGAATATCCAGCACACCTTTTATTTTACCTTCACTCATAGGTGTGCACTTCCAACCAAGCTGAATACATGCTTTTAGAATACCTTTTGCTACGTCAGCTTCACTGTTGGTAATTGTTGATGTTTGCGGAATAGGGTTTTGTTCGAAGTCTCTTACTGCGACAGATGTTGAACAACCAGCAAGTACAGTAAGAGCTGCCGCTGTAAGTAAAATTGAGTACTTTTTCATAATAATCCTTTGTTTTAATTTCATCCAATTGCGTTGTGTCGCCAATATATGCGCTTAGGTGAGATTATCGGTAAATTTATAGGTGAGTGCCAGTAATAATTTAAAATAAAGGCACTTGATCGAACCCTAACCAGAGTTATAGATTGGTCGAGAATTTAATCAGTTAAGAATATTATGTTACTTACTTAAAATAACGGTGAGGGGGAAAGCTAGTGAGATTATGCATTAAAGGCTTACTTTGGTTGTGTATATCTATTGAATCTATATTTTTCAATCTGCTTTAACTTACTCCTATATTCGTATGTTCGTTAATTTTTTGTTAAAGTACTGTGCTTGGTATGGGATACAGTAATTTAATGATTTTATAAACAGGAAATGAAATGGAAGATATAATAAATCAAATAGATGTTAATCAATATTTACCCGCTGCAGTTACGTGGGCAACCAACATATTACTGGCAATTGCAATTTTACTTGTAGGCTTATGGTTAGCAGGCAAGGTACGCAATTTAATTATTGGCTTATGCCATAAATATACTCATCTTGATGATACGCTTTTTCGCTTTTTAGGCAGCATGGCTCGCTACATCATATTAGCGTTCGTTATTATTGCTGTGTTAAATCGCTTTGGTGTACAAACAGCCTCTATTATTGCTTTACTCGGTGCTGCGGGACTTGCTATAGGCTTGGCGTTACAAGGTGCAATGTCGAACCTTGCAGCAGGCGTTATGTTACTTGTTTTTAGACCTTATAAAGTGAATGATTTTATTGAGGCTGCAGGGCGCTTTGGTAAAGTAACAGAAGTAGATATGTTTACTACTATTTTACAAACGTTCGATAACCAACAGGTTATTATTCCAAATAGTCAAATTTGGGGCGCGCAAATTATTAACCATTCACATCATCCAATTCGTGGTGTTGATATGCATTTTGGTGTTGCTTACGGTGAAGATACAACGGCTGTACGTAAAGTTATTGATGCCGTACTTGCAGCGCACCCACACATACTAAAAGATCCAGCGCCTTTTGTTGAAGTAGAAACACTTAACAACAGTTCAGTAGACTTTTTAGTAAGACCTTTTTGTAAGGGTGAGCATTACTTCGATATTCTTTACACTGTGCCAGAGTTAATTAAAAAAGCACTAGATGAAAACAACATCGAAATACCTTTCCCTCATCGTAAAGTAATTTTAGTTAACGAAAGTAAAGATTAACTAAATTTATAACGATTTAAACGCAAGGGCACTTTAAAGTGCCCTTTTTTTGATCTTGAAAAACTTACAGGGTTCTGTAATTTTTTCTATTTTTAATACCTATTAAAGCATCATTTTCACTCTGTATCCCGCGCTTTTATTGCTCTTACTGTTTGGTCTTTATTTTGCATTTAGCTCAGCTGTTTTTGCTGTTAAGCAAACTTTAAAAAACGACCCCAATCACTTAAATTGTAATGAAGGATTAGACATGGCTGAATCATTTAAATACGCAGGTAAGAAAGGAAATGGCGGCGAGCTGCGCCACAAAGTGCATCTGATGGCTACCCAACAATGACCACAGCGCAAGGCTGCCCTGTGAGCGACGATCAAAACTCGTTAAAAGCAGGCAAACGCGGTCCTGGCTTAATGGAAGATCAGGTACTGCGCGAAAAGCTTTTTCATTTTGACCACGAGCGTATTCCTGAGCGAGTAGTACATGCTCGTGGTTACGGGGCACACGGGTATTTTGAAACTTACGACACGCTTGAAGATTTAACCTGTGCTGATATTTTTAAACGCAAAGGTGAAAAAACACCTGTGTTTACACGCTTTTCTACGGTTGCTGGTAACAAGGGCTCTCCAGATTTAGCACGTGATGTACGTGGTTTTGCCGTTAAATTTTATACTCAAGAAGGTAATTGGGATTTAGTGGGTAACAATATACCGGTGTTTTTTATTCAAGATGCGATGAAATTCCCAGACTTAGTTCATTCAGCTAAAGCAGAGCCCGACCGAGGTTTTCCTCCGCGGATTCAAATCTGAAGTGCATAACGTTTAGGCGGCTTTAGCCGCCAAGTGATCCTGCATCAATTTTGCAGGCGT
>NZ_JANJGQ010000013.1:0-116679 GCF_030847595.1 Pseudoalteromonas sp. 20-92 | reverse complement strand
GCCGGTTTAGCACCAAATGAATCTGAGGTTAGATATCAAGATTCTAAAACTGTGGCCAAAATTAGTTGACCACTACATACACAGCAAATTAGTATGTTCACGGGCTATGACATCCCACCGACTAATCCACTTTTATCCTTTTATCTGCAAGATTTAAAGCTTGCTGAAACGCAACAAATTTGGAAACCTATTGGAGACAGCGCCGCTAAATATATTTCCAAACAAACAGGCGGTGATAAAAATCACTATAACCAGCCCTATCACTGGTCATATGAAGACGAAGAGCGTTGGGTATGCCCTATTTATATTACACTGCATTTTTTTGACATAATGGTACAGAGGGCAATCTTCACCAACTACCCTGATCACATGTGGCTTAGATATTACTATACTTTACTTGACCATATAATTAAGAAATATCAGCCATCATCTACTGCTAATCAGTCTGATAACCTGTCAACGCGCTACGACTATCTAATTGATGCGATCTTCAACAAATGTATTTCATGGCTAGAGGCTGCCGTTGATAAAAAAACAAAATTAGTGGAAAAAGATGGAAGGATATGGCCAATCCCAGTTAGGTTCTCAGCAGAAGTATTGGGTGAGCTTTTAAGATTAATGTTACAGGCGGAGAATATTACTGACTCACGTTGCACTGAACAGTTAGCGAAAGTTATTCGTCTAAGTAATAAACTGGAAGGAGCGGGGTTACAGCGATTAAATCAAAAAATCGCAAATGAATTAATACCCGCTTGGGGAATTACACAAAGCAAGAAATATAAAATCAGATTAAAAAAATGTTTTTCTAAGGTTGACCCATGTAAAACTAGCTTAAATTCAACATTAAGTATTGAAATAAATAAGATTTAGCTCCGATGTATAAACAGAGTTACTTTTCGAAACGCTCTACCAACTACCCGCTAACCAATATACTAACTTGAAACTCATCTAAGCACGACTGGCTGAATAACAAAAGTCTGGAAAATACTGCCGTTATATGAGACTTCATCGAAAAAAATCAAATATTTTCCGTTTTTCTGGAAAACCAACAGATGCTTTGTTATTAAAGGCTTTACAGAAAACTTCCAGAATTTACATGTAACGGTACACAGTTACGATGCGATAGGTTTACAATTTAGTAGTTTAAAAAACCCCTAGATATTAGATTATCTAGGGGTTTTTTATTAATAATAATGTTAAATTAGCGACTATATTCGTGCACTACTCAATACAGCACTACACTCTAATAAAGTTATAACCATTAGGAATTTATGACTAAAGATATATTACTGCATCCGTTTCTTCTCTCACTAATAATGTTAACAATTGCATTTGTGCTTAAGATACTTGTCGATAAGTTAGCAAAAAGTCGCGCCGAGAAAAAAGAAAAAGATATTCGCTACATCGCGCATAATATTAAGCACTTTATTAACTTTGTAATGGTGATATCACTTCTCTTTGTGTGGTCTACAGAGATTCAAAACTTTGCACTTTCTATTGCCGCCTTTGCTGTGGCGATTGTACTTGCAACGCGTGAATTTATTCAGTGTGTAATAGGCTTTTTTTACCTAGTAACAACACGCCCATTTAGAGTGGGTGATTGGATACAAGTTGGTGATTACTTTGGTGAAGTTGCTGAAACCGATTGGATAAAAACAACCATGCATGAAATTGATATACATACTTATCAATTTTCGAGAAAAACCATATATATACCAAATAATAAGCTGATTACCAGCTCGATTAAAAACTTAAACTTTGTAAAACGCTTTGTTACACATCATTTTATTATTGTCCGAAGAGAGAGCTTTAACCCGTACCCTATTCACGACACATTAACTGAACAGGCTAAGCTGTACTGCGAAGAGTTTCAAGAAGTAGCAAGCCGCTATAATTCGATGATTGAGCGTAAACTTGATGCAAAAATATCTGGTCCAGAGCCTGTAATTCACTTTGGTACAACCGATTTAGGTGAGTTTAAAGCAAGCTTTACCTTGTTTTGTCCTACAGAAAAAGCGCTTGAGATAGAGCACAAATTAACAGAGTGCTTTTTTGCGTTATGGTATAAAGAGACTGAAAAAACTAAAGGGGATGAGGGAGAAGTATAAACCTCACCTACACAGAGTAAAAATACAAATCGTAGGTGCGAATTTATTTCGCGCTCTATTACGTGAGCGTATATTTAAAAAGCGAGGTGTAAAACCTCACCTACCCAGACTAAGCAGGCAAATTGTAGGTGCGAATTTATTTCGTGATCTATTACGTGAGCGTATATTTAAAAAGCGAGGTGTAAAACCTCACCTACCCAAAGTAAGAATACAAATTGTAGGTGCGAATTTATTTCGCGCTCTATTTCTGAGCCTATATTTAAAAAGCGAGGTGTAAAACCTCACCTACACAGAGTAAAAATACAAATCGTAGGTGCGAATTTATTTCGCGCTCTATTTCTGAGTGTATATTTAAAAAGCGAGGTGTAAAACCTCACCTACCCAGACTAAGTAGGCAAATTGTAGGTGCGAATTTATTTCGTGATCTATTACGTGAGCGTATATTTAAAAAGCGAGGTGTAAAACCTCACCTACACAGAGTAAGCATGCAAATTGTAGGTGCGAATTTATTTCGCGCTCTATTACGTGAGCGTATATTTAAAAAGCGAGGTGTAAAACCTCACCTACCCAAAGTAAGAATGCAAATTGTAGGTGCGAATTTATTTCGCGCTCTATTTCTGAGCCTATATTTAAAAAGCGAGGTATAAAACCTCACCTACCCAAAGTAAGAATGCAAATCGTAGGTGCGAATTTATTTCGTGATCTATTACGTGAGCGTATATTTAAAAAGCGAGGTGTAAAACCTCACCTACAATAAACATCAAGCACGTAGGTGCGAATTCACTTCGCGCTTGAGTAATATTTAAGCTGTACCACCGACCGTTAACTGATCAATTTTAAGGCTTGGTTGGCCCACACCTACCGGTACGCTTTGACCATCTTTACCACACACACCCACACCTTTATCAAGTGCTAAGTCGTTACCAACCATAGATATTTGCTGCATTACTTCTGGGCCATTACCAATAAGCGTTGCGCCTTTAATTGGCTGAGTAATTTTACCGTTTTCGATTAAATACGCTTCTGATGCGCTAAATACAAACTTACCTGAGGTTATATCAACTTGTCCGCCGCCAAAGTTAGGCGCGAATACCCCTTTTTTAACACTACTGATAATATCGGCTTGGCTGTGCTCACCACCTAACATGTAGGTATTAGTCATGCGAGGCATTGGTAAATGTGCATACGACTCACGACGTGCGTTTCCGGTAGGATTTACACCCATTAAACGCGCGTTTAGCTTATCTTGCATATAGCCTTTTAAAATACCGTTTTCGATTAGCACGTTGTAAGCCGCTGGTGTACCTTCGTCATCTACGTTAAGTGAACCTCGACGGTCAGCCATTGTGCCATCATCAACAACAGTACACAGCTCAGATGCTACTTTTTGGCCCACTTTACCACTAAACGCAGACGCGCCTTTGCGGTTAAAGTCGCCTTCAAGGCCGTGCCCTACCGCTTCGTGTAAAAGCACGCCAGGCCAACCATTACCAAGTACAACTTCCATCGTGCCTGCAGGTGCATCAATAGCTTCAAGATTTACTTTAGCTTGGCGTACAGCTTCTTCTGCAAACTCCATCCAACGCGGTTTACCATCAACAAGTTCTTTAAAATAGCCATAATCTAAACGTGCACCACCGCCTGCGCCGCCGCGTTCACGGCGACCATTTTTTTCAAGCAGTACTGAACAGTTTAAGCGAATAAGTGGGCGAATATCGGTAGCAAACGTGCCATCACTTGCCGCGATTAATACTTCTTCGTATACCGCAGACATTGAGCTAATTACTTGCTCTGCATCGGGTGCTAATTCACGAATGTAGTTTTCAAGTTCGCGTAATAAATTAACCTTGTCGGTATCGCTCATACTCGAAATTGGTTGATGCGGTGCAAACTGCTCTTTAGCTTTAACATCGCTAAATACTTTAATTGCTCTATCTTCGCCAGCATCGGCAATGCTACGCGCTGCTGTTGCCGCTTTATTTAGCGCTTCAAGGTTTATTGCATCAGAGTAAGAAAAACCTGTTTTTTCGCCGCTTACAGCACGTACACCAACACCACGTTCAACGTTATAAGAACCTTCTTTAACTAAGCCGTCTTCAAGCACCCACGATTCGTGGTGGCTTGATTGAAAATATAAGTCAGCGTAATCCACTTTATGCTGATGTATGTAAGCGAGCGTTTTTTCGAGTTCTTCTCTATTTAGCAGGCTGTCGTGTAGTAAATGCTGTTCAACCGAATTCATAATAAATGCTCTCTAAATCGTTGATGAGATTGCACGGGCATATCTCGTCTAATTTTTTGTAACTGGTCTAAATCTGCGTGGCAGCTTATAAAACCGGTGCCTGTTGGCAATTCACTCAGGGTATTGCCCCAAGGCGAAATAATAATACTGTGGCCATATGTTTGTCGGCCATTTTCATGTGTACCGTGTTGAGCCGCTGCAACTACATAGCATTGTGTTTCTATTGCGCGAGCTGCTAATAGCGGTTGCCAGTGTGCTTGCCCTGTAACAACTGTAAATGCACTCGGGACTAAAATAATCTCCGCGCCTTGGCGAACTAGATCATTGAACAAGCCACTAAAGCGCAGATCATAACATACTGTTAAACCTATTTTACCAAATGGAGACTCAACCACCACCACATCGCTACCTGCTTGGGTAAAATCTGATTCTCGATAGCTACCTGTTTTATCATCTACGTTTACATCAAATAAATGTATTTTGTTGTACGTTGCAACAAGCTCGCCTTGATTATTATATAAGTGCGATGCTGCGTAATACTTATGTTCGTTAAATGGCTCAGGCATTGTGCCTGCATTTAACCAAATATTATGGTGTTGGCACAATTCACTAAGTTGTAATTTGTATTGCTCAACTTGCTTAGCAACAAGTAAAGTATCGTTACCAGTTTTACTAAACACTAAAAAAGCTTCTGGCAAGCAAACAAGTAATGGCCTTGTTGCTGGCAGAGTTTTAAGTGCGCGCTTTAAGCTTGCTATGTTGTCATCAGGGTTTAGCCCTGAGCACATTTGTAGAGCAACTATTGTGGGTGTGCTTATGCTTGCTGTTTTGTTCATTGCGCTACTGTTACTTGCGCATCTTTAAGTTTTAAATCGACTGATGCTTGTGGCTGATTTTGCGCAGCTTGAGGTAGCGTAACTTCACGACTTTTTCTGTCGAGTTCTTGAACAATAGGATCGTTCATTTTACCCGTTACTTTAAAATTGATCTCTGAGATGACGCGCGCAGAATGAATAACTTTATCAAGTGCTAACGCAGCAAGCCCTGTTACTGGATTAACCATCCATGCCACTATAACCGGAATGCTTGAGGTTACTTGTGGCGCTACAGCAAGGTCGTAATCTATATCTAGCGTATTTAAGTTTGCGTAGCCTTTAATTGTTAAATCGGCAGGCACACCGTCCATTTTAGTATCTTTAGTGTAAGCGATACCGTTTTCTAACTGCATAGAGCCTTGCATGCTGTTATAAAAAAAGCCCTTTGAAAATACATCTCTAAAATCAAGTTTTAGCTTACGTACTAATGAATCAAGACTCAGTAACGAAAATACGCGTGCACCACCATCGCTGATTTCAGTTAAATGACCTTCGCCTAAATCCCACTCAATTTGACCACTTAAAGTTTTCACATCAAAATCATAAGGTGCAGCTTGCCAAGTAAGATCATAATTTAGATCAGCTTTAGAATCCTTAATTGCAGAGGTTATATCAAACTCGCCAAACAGTGCGCCTATGTCATCACTTTTAAGCTCGCCATTTAGCGTTGTTAAGCCATTTTGCCACTGCCCTTTAGTGCGCAGTACATGATCTCCTTTATCGATTACAAGTTCTAATATTGATAAGCGCTCACCATCACCTAATAATGACGCACTCACTTTATCAAGCTGATAGCGGTCAATTTTGCAATCACTACATTCAAACTCAATGGCAGGTATTTTAGTAAGCCAGCTCAAGTCTTCCTCAGGAAGCACATCTGTTATTTCAAGTACTTGCTCATTGTGCGGTGCAAAATTAAGCCTTAAGTAATCGGCATTAATTCGTATGGGCTGGCTAGGCTGTGATGTAGGAATAAAAACTCCAGCTCTAAGTTCTTTAGCATTTAGCTTTAGGTATAGATCGTCTTTTGATGGTGCTAAACGCATTTCAAAATCATTAAAGATGATGTTACTCGCATCAAGCATACCTACATTTGCGACCACCTCATTAAGCGGTGGCATAATCCCTTTTGATTCTTTATCTGGATTTGCTTTACCTGCTTTAATTATTTGATCAATCAGATCAAACCAAGGCACTAGTTCACTCTGCTCAAGATTTATATTTACGCTTAAGTCTTTTTGGTTTAATCCTAAATCTTGTTTTCCGATCACAAAATGGGCATTACTAAACTGTGATTTCCCATTTTCTAAAATAGCATTAAAGTAAAACTGTTGATTAGCGTTTGCTGTAATGAGATTAGAAATATCATCACCTTGAACTACTGCATCAAGTGCCCACGCTTGTTCGCTATTTTTATTATAAGGTGCGGGTAAGTTACTCGTTAAGCCAAGTAGTTCTGAGTTTACCTGTGCACGGTAATTAAAGCCTTGTTCGGTAAAATTAAGTACTAAACCAATATCAACATCGCTTTGCCCACTTAAATAATTTTTTAATATACCTTGCCCACTATCAATTAGTGTATCGGCGTCAATTTTGGCGTTTATATCTATGTTTGCTTGGTAATTTTTAGCATCACTTTTACTGCTGTAATTAATATTTAGCGGCATACCCAACCACTTCGCAGTCGCATTTTTAAGTGTAATATTGTCGTTTGTAAAATTAAGCTCGCCAGTTAAGTTTTTAAGCTCAATGCCTGGCGTTGCTATAAATACTGGCAAGTCATTTAAATTAACTTTGCCGCTAACACTGGCTCCGCCTTTAAACTTAGAGCCTACTAAAAGCTCAATACTGGCATCGGCTTCGCCTTTGCCCTGTACGACTTTAAAAATTTCAGCAAGAGGTTTGGCAATAGGTGTCGCTGCAAAAAAATCATGTAACTTTTCCATCTCTGCTTTTTTATCAATTTGCACAATAAGTTCATCAGCATTCATTAAATCTGCAATGCTCACCTGTACACTATGACCAATATCTAAATTAACCAACTTGCCTTGCTGGCTATATATGTCCATCCGCTCATTAGCAAAATGTAGCTGCACATTAGCATTAGTGACCGCAGGCCAATCAAGGTCAAACTCATAGGTTGCATTGTCTATTTGTGCTAATACATCAAACTGACCACTACCATCAGTAAATGGGAAACCAGACAAAGGCCCTGCAAATAAGACCTGTGCTTTAGATACTTCTCCGCCTTTAATTGCACCATTTAAATAGCTAACGAGCTCAGGGCTCATTGCTTTTAGCGGGAAGTAATGCCCTGCAATACTGGCATCTGGTGCAAATGCTTCTGCATATAAATCTAAACGAGGCGTATCCCCGAGGCCCAGCTGCATTTCAGCAGCAAGTGTTATTTCATTATTATCAAACCAAATTTCATCACTACTGATGTGCCAACCTTCTTTTCGATTTACTAAATCTAAATCGATATTAATTTGATTATATTGGATATCATTACTAAAGTTTTCGCCAGTAACAAGCGTGCCATTTTCGCCAAATAAGCTAATACGTCCGCTTGCTTGATTTACAAGACCACTTACTCTTAACCCTTGAGCAGCCGGTACTGAATCGAGTTCTTGCCAACCAATATTGTCAGCCTCAAACCATAGCTGCCACTGCTCAACGCTTTCAAAATTTAAATATGCTTGTTTAATCAAACCACTTGGTTCACGCTCTAAAAAAGGGGCTAAACCATTAAAATTAGTTAATCCAGCTAAATTATTTAGTAGTTCTAAATCAACTTGCTGTAACCATACTTTGTTTTGCGCATCTAGCTTTGCTTCAAACTCTAAACTTGGCCAAGCCTTGCTGTTACTAGCAAATGTTAAACCTGTACTTTTTAAGCGCCAGCCATTTTGCTCTGGGTATAAATGAAATCCCCCTTCGCTTAAACTAACTTGTTGATTTTTTTCTTCATACTGCCAACGCACAAAGCTTGGTAACCATTGCACTTTTATATCGCTAAATAGCCCTTTTTCGAGCTTAAACCAAGCTTGTAAATTTATATCACTGTGTAATTGCTGCTTTTCACTTGTTATATATTGCGCTAACCAGTTAGATACATCTACTTTATTTGCTTGCACATACATATCACCAATCACCTTTTCCAAGGTCTTACCCGATAAAGCAATGCGCGCATCAAAATTACCAACTGAGATACCAGGCAATGCCAAGCTACCACTGCCGAGGTGTTTTTTATCTTCATTTTGCCAAGTAATATTTTTAAGCATTACTTTACGCTCTTTACCATCTTCAAGTATGAAGTTGACGCTTGAATTCTCAATTGCAAAATGCCCAGTTTCACCTAAAAAAAGACCTTCAATGAGTTCTTTTTGTTCAAAAGAAACTTCACCTTGCTCATTGCCATTAAATAAGTTGCCCACATTAACGCTGGTGTGAAAGCCACTAATAACAAAATAATTAGATTTTAACTGTAGCGTTTTTAAGCTTTCCCACAAATTAAGCTCTAAACTGGTTTTTGCGATGGTAAGAGAAATAGGAGCCGTTTCATTATCTTTAAAGGATAAATCTTCAAGAACCAAAGCGGGGCCACTACCCTGCCAACTTGCTGAAATAGAACCAATTGAAAGGCTGACATCAAATTTACTGTGTAAGTAAGTTTCAATATCGCCTTTATAGTCATTAGCATAAGGAAGTGTATATTTTAAAATAGAAACAATAACGGCCAGTAATACCAAAATTATGGCGCAGGTTTGCCATAACTTTCTAAAACAAAAAAAACAGACCGCTTTTGCTTTCATTACATCATTACCACATCAAACTGTTCTTGGCTGTATAAACTCTCGGTTTGAATATGTACTTGCTTACCAATAAAAAGCTCAAGTTCCGCTAGGTTATGATATTCGTCATTAAGTAAAGATTCACTCACTGCTGGGGCAGCGTATACCATAAATTTATCGGCTGCGTAAGCACGATTAACGCGCACTATCTCGCGTAATATTTCATAGCACACTGTTTCAACTGTTTTTTGCGAACCACGACCTGAACATGCAGGACATACATCACATAAAATATGTTCTAGACTTTCGCGCGTACGCTTACGGGTCATTTCCACTAAACCGAGTGCAGAAAGACCATTTATATTCGTTTTGGTGCAATCTTTCGATAACGCAGATTCAAGCGAATGTAATACGCGGCGTTTGTGGTCTTCGCTTACCATATCAATAAAATCGATAATAATAATGCCGCCTAAATTACGTAGTCTGAGTTGACGGGCGATAGCCGAAGTAGCTTCTACATTGGTATTAAAAATAGTTTCTTCTAAATTACGATGGCCAACAAAAGCTCCAGTGTTTACATCAACCGTGGTCATCGCTTCGGTTTGATCAATAATGATATAACCGCCCGATTTTAACGTTACTTTACGATGTAAGGCTTTTTGAATTTCATTTTCGACATCAAACAAATCAAATATTGGGCGCTCACCTGGATAATACTCAAGTACTTTAGAAAGCTGTGGTACAAACTCATCAGTAAATAACTTAAGCTCTTGATAAGTCAATTTTGAATCGACACGAATACGCTCCATGTCTTCACCTACATAATCACGAAGCGTTCTGAACGCAAGTGTTAAGTCTTCATGTAAGATGCTCGCTTTACTTGTTTTTTTTCTGCGAGATACTATTTTTTCCCATAACTTTCTTAAAAATTCAGCGTCGTGCCTTAGCTCAGCTTCGATTGCCCCTTCGGCTGCTGTACGCACAATAAAACTGCCATTTTCATCGCCATATTCCGCAACTATTTTTTTAAGGCGTGCACGCTCTTCTTCGGTTTCGATGCGTTGGCTAACTCCTACATGAGTAGCATCGGGCATAAATACTAAATAACGAGAAGGAATTGTTATATCTGTGGTGAGTCTTGCACCTTTAGTACCAAGCGGATCTTTAACCACTTGCACCATAATGTATTGACCTTGGCGAACTAACTCACGAATATCTTGTACTTTTTTTATCGGAGTGTCGTCAACGCCTTCTACAATTGATGCGCTGTTTACGATATCTGACGCATGCAAAAAGGCCGCTTTTTCAAGGCCTATATCAACAAAAGCAGCTTGCATTCCTGGTAATACACGACTTATTTTCCCTAAGTAAATATTACCAACAATACCGAGGTTGCCAATACGCTCAAGTTGAATTTCTTGTAATACACCGTTTTCTATTAAGGCAACACGGCTTTCGCTTGGTGTGACATTGATCAGTAATTCTGTACTCATGTTACCTTCTTAAGAATGCTTGTAATAATTGTTCGGTCTCATATAAAGGTAAGCCTACAACACAAAAATAGCTACCCGAAATATGAGTAACAAAGCGACCGCCTAAACCTTGTATTCCATAGCCACCGGCTTTATCTTGTGGTTCACCACTTAGCCAATATGCTTTTATTTCTTCATCGGTGAGGGTTTTAAACGTAACGTCAGTACTTACTACGCAACTAAGTATTTTATCTTTACTAGCAAATGCGATAGCCGTTAACACTTGATGTGTGTTACCTGATAAGCGCTTTAATGTTTGCGTAAAGTCAGCTTCATCACGAGGCTTACATAAAGACTCGTTATCAATAACAACCACTGTATCACTACCAAGCACCGGTCGGTCGGTATAGCCAAGCTCAACACCTAAGCTTGCCTTTAAACGCGCTAAACGCTCTACATAATTATGCGGCTGCTCATTAGGCAACTGGCTTTCGTCTGCATCAACACTAAATTGCGAAAACTCGATGCCTAACTGATTTAGTAATTCTTTACGGCGGGGAGAGGCTGATGCCAAATACACTGAGGTAGTCATTTACCTGATCCTAAAATGTCTGCGGTACTTACGAAGTAATGAAAATACCCAAAACCAACTCACCATACCGGTAAGCACTGGCCATAAATATTGTGGATTAAAATAAACACCGAGTAAAAAGTGATTTAACCAAAACTGCATTAAATGATAAAGCGTTAAAAACAAACCAATTAATAAGCTTTGCTGCCAAAGCGAAAAATTACGAATTTTTTGGAAATTGCTTGCAGTTACAAAAATACAAATCGAATAAGTCAGTGAATTCACACCAAGTGGCGAACCAGAAGCTAAATCAATTAATAAGCCAACCACCCATGCTGTAGCAATATTTAAACGATGCGGTAATGCAAGTGACCAATACATCAAAACAAGTAATACCCAATCAGGGCGAAATGGTTCAAACGAAAAAGGTAATGGCATTAACGCCATAACTAAGGAAAAAAATATGCTCAACCCTATTAACAATGAATAACGGCTAATCATTATTTAGACGCTCCTGCTTATTGCGCCACAAAATAACTAATAAACGAATACGATCTAGCTGAGCAATTGGCTCGGCATATACTTGAGCAAATGGCTGACCTTCATCTCGGTTAATTTCAGTTACAACAGCCACGGGGTAGCCTTCTGGGAATGTGCCGCCTAAACCTGACGTAACGAGTACATCGCCAATACGCACATCTAAGCTATGTGGCACATGCGAGAGTTTAACGACATTAATTTTACCAATGCCTTCGACCACGGTGCGCACATCATTACGTAAAATACGTACCGGCGTAGCATGCGTGGTGTCTGTCATTAGCAATACCCGTGATGTCGTCGATCCTACTTTAGTAAGTTGCCCTACCACTCCCATTTCATCAATAACGGCTTGCCCCTCACTGAGTTCATCGGTTGTACCACGATTAATTACCACTTGGTGACTATATGGATTTGAATGAACTGAAAGCACTTGCGCAATAATTTTACGATTAGACTGCTTTGCCGATGAGCCAAGTAAGGCACGTAGTTTTTGATTTTCTCTGGCTAAGAATTGATATTGCTGAAGTTGCTCACTTTGTAACATTTGCTTTTTTTTAAGCGCTTCGTTTTCAGTAAGAAGTTGATCCCGTGTATGCAGGCTTTTGGCACTAAAACTAAAAAGTTCGTATGGTAAATTAGCAACATAAATTAACGGGCTAACGAGGGTATTGAGGCTAGTACGAACAACCGTACCACCTTGTGTGTATCTATCACCAATTATGAGTACGATACTCAAAAACACTGCGACAAAAAGTCGCAGTTGTAAGGAGACGGCTCGTCCAAACATTAATTTCATTAATCGTAACTAAAAACATCACCACCATGAACATCGATCATTTCCAGCGCTTTACCACCGCCACGTGCAACACATGTAAGTGGATCATCGGCAACAACAACCGGAATACCCGTCTCTTCCATCAATAAACGGTCTAAATCTTTTAGCAATGCACCGCCGCCAGTCAATACCATTCCGTGCGCAGAAATATCTGACGCAAGCTCTGGTGGAGACTGTTCTAGTGCAACCATAACTGCACTTACAATACCCATTAATGGCTCTTGTAGCGCTTCTAAGATTTCGTGTGAGTTAAGTGTAAATGAACGCGGAACACCTTCTGCAAGGTTACGGCCACGTACTTCAATTTCGATTGGCTCGTCAGTTTTAAACGCAGAGCCAATTTGATGCTTAATGTTCTCAGCTGTTGCTTCACCAATTAAGCTACCAAAGTTACGGCGCACATAGTTAATAATCGCTTCGTCGAACTTATCGCCACCAATACGTACAGATGATGAGTAAACAACACCGTTAAGTGAAATAATAGCAACTTCAGTTGTACCGCCACCAATATCAACAACCATAGAACCGGTTGCTTCTGATACTGGTAAGCCTGCGCCAATCGCGGCTGCCATTGGCTCTTCAATTAAGTAAACTTCACGAGCACCGGCACCCATAGCAGATTCACGTATTGCACGTTTTTCTACTTGAGTAGCACCACACGGTACACAAATTAGTACACGTGGGCTTGGGCGCATAAAGTTATTGTTGTGCACTTGCTTGATAAAGTGCTGTAACATTTTTTCTGTTACATAAAAGTCAGCAATTACACCATCTTTCATTGGACGAATTGCTTTAATATTACCAGGCGTACGACCTAACATTTGCTTTGCTTCAGTTCCTACTGAGGCTACACTTTTAGGTCCACCAGCACGCTCTTGGCGAATAGCAACAACTGAAGGTTCGTTTAATACAATACCTTCTTCTTTTACATAAATTAGGGTATTGGCTGTACCCAAGTCGATCGATAGATCGTTAGAAAAAATACCACGGAGTTTTTTAAACATGAGGCTGGATGACCTTTGAAATACGTTCTTATGTTAGCTGCCTTACTTTAACATGCTTAGTTATGTGAGCAATATAAAGCGCAGCTGCCTTTGTAAATTTGTGAAAAAAAGGAAGCTAAGCTTCCTTCTTAAATTTTATCGTTCACGTACTAGACGAAAACCAATGTAATTAGATCTAAAATCAGGTGCTAAAATTAAGCGCGTTGAAGCACGAGCAAGACTTGGTGCAAAATTCCACGCCCCACCTCTTACTGCAATATCAGATTCACCTGATTCTTTATTGGTCCATTCCCATACATTACCTACGGTATCGTATAGTCCAAATGCATTCGGTGAAAAAGAACCAACTGGTGCAGCGCGCTTATTTGACCATTCACTACCACACCAACCACAGTTAGCTAAACCTTTACCAATTTCGTTACCCCAAGGGTATTCGGTTTCAGTACCGGCTCGTGCAGCATATTCCCATTCAACTTCATTAGGTAAACGAAATTGCTGCCCGGTTTGACCTGATAACCATTCTGCATACGCTTTAGCATCGTTATAGGTTAAGCATACAGCAGGAAAGTTACTATTTTGATCAAATCCTGGGTTGCGCCAATTTAAGTTTGCTTCCCATACTGGTTCGCCATTTAAATAATATGCGCACCCTTTATTTTGCTCTGCTTGTGTTTTGTAACCGGTATTTGCTACAAATTTTTCGTAGGCTCCAACGGTCACTTCTCGACTTTGCATCGTAAATGAATTGGCGATCACTTTTTCAACAACCGGACGCTCATTCGCTAAACCATTGCCGTTAATATCGCCCATTTTAAACTTGCCTGCTGGAATAACAACAACAGCGGTCTGAACATTTTCATTTAATACATTTATATTTTCATTAACCTGACGGGTAGTCACTTCTGTTTGCTCACGAGTGTATGTCGGTGCAGCAATCGACTCAGGCTTTTTTACTAAATTTACATGAATAGTCTGTGCTTTATTTAAATCTACACGTGCTTGGTAGGGTTTGTAACCCAACTTACGCACTTCTACATTATGAACTCCACGCGGTAAACTAGTTACTAAACGAGTGGAACCAAAACTAACACCATCAATAAAAACTTCGTCGTCGTACACATTAGAGCGAAGCGTTAACTCTACCTGTTTATTGTTATCATTTGTGGTAATAACACGATTATTGCTAGCAACAGGTTTCATTGTGTAATTACTTACTGACGGCTCATCTAAACGAGATACCTGAACTGTTGCGCTATTATCCGCGCTATTACTGAATGTTAACTGACTATCTGAAAAAGTAGTGCCATAAGCTGGCTGATACACAGCGGTAAGTGGTGTCCCATACTCAGAACAATAATGGTTATCAACACTTAGTAAGTTACATAAACGACTGCTGTTGACTTCACCACGCATTGTGACGCTTAAATTAACGTTGTAATTACCTTGCCCACTAAAGGCGCTGCTCACTACATGACTACTTAAAATTTGTACTTGAGCGCCCGCCATATTACGTTTTGGCTCTACTAAGCGCTCTTCCGTTAAGTTGGCAAAAATTTGGTCTACAAAACGTTTTGTTGCTTTTTGTAAGCCCATTTGTTGGCCGCGTTGTTCACAAGCTGCAAGTGTTTCGGTGCGTTTACAGTTAATTGTATGATTAACTTCTAGCGTACCCTCACGCGTAAACTCATTACGTAAACGTTCAACTCGCGCTGTTGTTAGTTGCTCTTTTAAACTCTCTAAGGTGTTTAGTAACGTATGCTTAGCAACACGGATCTGTTCAATGTCTTTACGGTGGGATGCAATTGCCGCCAACTGCATAGAAATATCGTCTTTATTTTGCTTGTGATCAACCACCGCTTTTTGATAACGCGACTGAGTTGTACTGATATCTAACGTAGGATCGTCAATTAAGCGACGATACATTTCGTTCATTGCGTCAAGTGCTTGGTTTTTTTCTTTATCTAATTCAGTTGAACGAGAACGAAGTAACTCCAGTTGAGTTTGTAACTGATTTTCTTCTTTAAGATGTTTATCAAGTATTCTTGTCGAGCTATCGTATTCTGTTTGTTTAATACTAATTTCTGACTCAATTCCAGTTACAGTTGCTGTATCTTGTGCAAATGCACTACTAGCTAACAAACTAGCTGAAATTAACAGAGATAAAGGAGTAATTCGCATATATTCCAGTCCCAAAAAGCGGCAATTATTTGGTCGTTATTATTTTTTATAATTAAAGCCTTATGCTATGTACTTGCAGCACAAAATACAAGCTTTGTTCAATTATTATCTGAGTTTACAACTATTCACGTGTACCACGCCAGTAAATAACCCGATCATTTCCCTTTAAGCGGCAAAATTATAAAATAGCCACAAGTTCACTTCCCGTCCTTTCAGTATTAACAAGACTTTTGTATTGCATTTAAAAATATGACTTTATAAATAACGCGACCTAACCTGAACTCTAGGTAAGGGACTTACCAGAGCCTGTTGATCTTTTAAGAATCAAACTTGTTCTATCTAGGGGCTATTTAATCGCGGCGCGAAATTTGTAACCTCGTAGGCTTAGTAACTGCTTCTGCGTTACTCTAATGACTTACGTCCATGTAAGAATAAATAAAAAATAAATTGCCCCTAAGACGATCCCAAAGGACAACGCAGTTGGCATTTATGCTGCTTATCGAATAGTTTTATGCGCTATTTTATTATCGTTAAATAAACCCTATATAAGCGGTTGGTATAACCACATAACATAGACTCTGCCTTGCCTAAAAACCAAATCTGCTGCTGAAAATTCAACCCCGAAAGGAAAATAGACCTTGGACCTTAAAACATAGAGCTATGATGATATTTAAATCTATTATCCAACGTTCATATACCTTTATAAAAATCACGATAAGGTTTTTAATGCTTAATTGCCCAAGCATAAACTAAGATATTTCTACATCCATGTATTGATACGCTACATGTGTAGATTACTTGCCTATGGTGCACCTTTAAAAATACAATGTAGCACTCTAAAATAATAGATTAACCCTAAGTAGGCTGCGGATTAATCATATATTTATTATCAATGCACTAAACAAAAACAGAAGATAAAATGTCTAAGCAATTAAAAATAAAAGAAAATAATTATATTCAAAAAATAGACTCTCAGCTTCTAAAAAACAAAAATATCTCTGTGAGTATTCAACGAGATGACTTAATACACCCATTAATAAGTGGTAATAAATGGCGTAAATTAAAATATAACCTAGCCAATATGCAGAAACTTGGAAAAACTGAATTACTGACTTTCGGAGGCGCCTTTTCAAATCATATTCATGCTTGTGCTGCTGCCGGAAAAGAATTTGGTTTAACTACGCACGCAATTATACGAGGCCCTGAGCTCGACAGTAATAACCCCACACTTGAATTTGCAAAGCAATGCGGAATGAAGCTGCACGTTGTTAATCGTATTGAATACCGACGACGAAACGATGATGATTACTTAAAGTCACTTCAAGCTCGCTTTCCTAATGCCTATATACTTCCTGAAGGTGGTACTAACTCTTTTGCTCTATTGGGCTGTGCTGAGTTAGCAAAAAGCCTTCCTAAGCATGACTACCTAATTTGTCCTACAGGTAGTGGCGGTACATTAGCGGGTCTAATTGAAGGCAGTGAAGAAACCACCCAAATAATAGGGGTTGCTGTATTAAAACAAGCAGATTACTTAAAAAAAGAGGTAGGTAAATTAAGTAATAAAGCCGATAAGCAAAATAATTGGCAACTACTCACTGATTTTCACGATGGAGGGTATGGTAAGTTCACACCCGAACTATGGCAGTTCTGTCAAAAAATGAGTGATGAACATCAACTTCCTTTGGAGCCAATTTATAGTGGTAAAATGATGTATGCACTTTGGCAATTAATTGAAAAAGATTTTTTCCCTACAGGTAGTAAAATTATGGCGATACATACAGGAGGAATGCAAGGTTTAAACGGGTTAAGGTATAGAGATCTGATTTAATGAAATACGGCCTGAGTGAGTTCCTCTAACGGCTCTGAAAAATAAAACCCTTGAGCCCCTGCTACCCCTAATTTTGTTAGCATTAATAGCTCTTTTTGAGTTTCAACACCCACCGCAAACACAGGTAAGTTTAATGTATTACTTATACTTATAATTGTTTTTATTTGATTTTGGTTTTGTGTTTTTTCATCCACTAGATGTACTAACTCATACGATAACTTTAACCCACACACCTCTTGGTGGTCAGCTAACTTCATTAAATTTTCACTACACTTTACATTATCGATGATAATTCGAGAGCCTCCTTTTTTCATTATTATAAATACGTCCTTTAAAGCCTCATGATGATTAAAAAACTCGACTTCACTTATTTCAAATTGTAACTTACTACTCAGTTTAAAATCATTAATTTGAACGCTAAACCAGCTCCAAAACTTTTTGTTTATCCAGCTGTCAGAACATAAATTAACACTTACGGTTAATTGCGAAGGCTCTGCTAATAGTAATTTTTTAACTTGAATTAAAACACCTTTATCTAATATTAAAGTATCTTGGCGGCTATACGTTTGATCGATAAAATAGCGAGCAGCAATCAAACCATGCTTACTGTGCCTAACTCTAAGCAATACTTCATGTTGTAAAATATCGCCACTTGAGAGTTCGAATAGAGGCTGAAAAAAAAGTATAAACTTATTCTTTTTAATATTATCGATAACTTGTTTACTAGAAAGTACTCGTGTTTGGCTTTGATTTAGAGGTAATCGATGACAATGCTTTAACAAGCTACGTTGGGATAAAACTAAAGCAGCTTTTGCAAGCTGATAAACAGTTGCTTGATCAGCTCTAAGCCGATAATCACATGCACCGACTTTAATGTCTTTTCTGGTGATATTTTTTTGATAGTTTCTGCATGCTAAAAAAATACTTTTATGTAAGTGTTGTACATATCGTTCAAGTTCTGAAAAAGGAACCTCTGATAATGTAATCGCTAAGTTACCGCAATTTAATAACCTTACTGAAACACCACTCAATTCAGAAAAGTTTTTCACCATTAACACTTCAAAGCTGGCTTCTTTATCAATATTGTTATCAAAATGGCAATTACATTGAACCAATACAAACAAGCTGTGACATACAGGTGCTGTTGTGTACAGCGAGCTTAATTCGAAATTTTTTAATACTTTAACAACCTGTGTATTGTGCTCTTTAACTGATGGAGTTGTGCTGGCGAGTAAGTTTTTCGAACGTGAAATATTGTTGACATGTAACGTGTTCCACCAACGATAAAACCAGCTAGCAGCTCCAAACATAACCAAGTTAAGCAATATAAATAAATAGCTTTCTATTATCCATACAGGAGGGTGGTATAGATTTAAGCTCAGCGTTTTATAGTTATAGACCTCTCGCTCTAACTTTATAATATGACCAAAGTGCGTAAGAGATGAATTCGGCTTAAGCATAAACCCTTCATTTTTTACGAGGGCTGCAAGTATCTTATTATTTGAAGAAGGGGCTATTTCAAGTTCAAAAACTTGTTTAACTAATAGCTGGCCTGAGTGATGTATTTTTTCATGTAATGCATCATTCAAAATAAAATTAAAACCCAAAATTATTAATGCAAGCAGGGCAAAATAGATGACTTTAAATTGATTAAAAATCCAGAACCTTTCCTTTTGCATAGCTTGCCCACTCGTTAAATTAATAACTAAAGTGTTGTTCAAGATCCCCATTAGCACAAGTCAATAAAGCAAGTTTAAATGTTCATTACTAATTTTAAAAAAGCTCTATATAAACGAGGAATTATGAATTTAAGCGATCTAAAGCAATAATTATCATTCCACTGACTCTCTATAGATCTACTAAATAGAGCATTGATCAATAATCCCGCCAGGCAAACAGTATATTTAACCTGAATCGTGACTAAATAATTTACTAACACATTGAACCATAATGTACTTAAATTTATTTTTCGTTAGCCAGCTACGGCTATCATATGCTCAGCATTTATGGGCCTAATTTGATCTATTTTAATATCACAAAATAAGACATAAACACTTAATTTATATTAAATTGAAGTCAACAAAATTAAACGACTATATATATTTTTAGATTCCTTAAATCTCTTTAATTACTGTGTTTTATCGAAATAATCTGAGTTGCTTTTTAAACACTGCTCAATAATACGATACAGCTCAGATGCTTTGGTCGGCTTGGCCACATGTGCATTCATGCCAACGGATAAATAGTATGCAATATCATTTTCCATAACATTAGCTGTTAAAGCGATGATTGGAATATTGGCAATCGTTTTATCGCTGTCATTTCGTATCATTTTACTCGCTTCAATACCATCCATAATTGGCATATGGATATCCATTAATATCAAGTCGAATTGTTGAGATTTATGGGCTTGAATACATTCAAACCCATTATCGACTAAATGAATTACCACACCTTTTTTCTCCAACATTGCGGTAATAACTAATTTGTTAATCTCGTTATCTTCGGCTACTAACACCTTTAAACCAATTAAAGATGGGTGATTAGCTGAATTTTTTGAATCTAAAATACTGGTTTGAATTGAATTGAAAGAATCTGCAATAACAATTTTCTTATTAACTTTTACTTTTACTGATGCGGTAAATTCACTGCCTAAATGTTGCGTACTTACGACAGAAATATCGCCTTCCATTAACTTACACAAACGTCTACTTATTGTTAAACCTAATCCTGTGCCGCCAAAGTTTCGGGTAGTAGAGCTATCTTCTTGCGTAAATGCATCAAATAAGTGAGATACGTTTTGAGGTGCGATACCAATGCCTGAATCTTTAACAATAAAGTGTATTAATATTGATTCATCATCGTTCAGTATTTGCTCTGCATGAATGCAAACAGACACCTTCCCGTGTGAAGTAAACTTTATTGCATTAGAGCATAAATTTAATAGCACTTGATTAATGCGAACAACATCTCCGACTAAATCAGGTGGAACATTTGACGCTACATTAACTATAAATTTAATGCCCTTGTCCTGAGCTTGGTTTTCAAACGTTGTTTTTATGTAATCTACAACAGCGTTAACCGAAAAAGGAAATTCTTCGAGATTAGTATTTCCTGATTCAATTTTAGAAAAGTCTAAGATATCGTTTATCACGATTAACAATTGATCCGAAGAGTATTTAATTTTATCTAGGTACTGCCTTTGTTTTAGTGGCAATTCACTTTCAAGTAAAATATTGGTGAGGCCTATAACTCCATTCATTGGGGTTCTTATCTCATGACTCATATTAGCCAAAAACTCTGATTTAACCAAAGCTAAATGCTCCGCTTCATCTTTTGCTGTTAATAACTCTTTGGTTCGTTGCTCAACACGAAATTCTAGTTTTAATTTTTCGCTATCTAACTCTTTTAACAGCTGTACGCGTTTGCTATTCAAAATTAAAAAAAACATTAAAAAACTACTTAGCGTTAATATAATAATAATTGCGCTATAAATAAGCATTTTGTTTTCTTCAAAATAGGTAGGTTCGTAATAGGAAAGCATCGACCCTTGGGGTAAACGTTGAGGATCTATTTTAAACTTTTTTAATTGTCTCCAATCATAATAGTGCGCACTGAGTTTTTCATCATCAATCGGTTTTAAGCTTTTATTTTCCTTAAAAAAAATGATTGATTCTGCGATGCGATTACCAATGGTTTCGCCCGATAATAAGTACCCGCCAACAATACCAGAACCTAATAACGCATGCCAATAACTAAAAATAGGAGCTTGGTTATCACTTGTTAGTAATTTTACAAACTGAAAAGGACTTAACTGCTTCCCCCTATACTTTCGAAAAATAGGAGTAAACAATACAATGGCATCAGATGGGGCATTATTTATTTTATTTATTAAGGTCTCGGTTGGCACATCAAACCATTTTTCTATCCTCAAATGAGGAAAATCATTACCAATAACCGGAAGAAGATTTTGATAAAAATTACGCCCCATGTCATTCGTCGTATCTAAAATAACAATGAGCTCTTTTGGGTTTATTAAATTAACTGCATCTTGAGTTGCCTGCTTGTAGTCTAATTTAGCATTTATTGTAACCGTATTGATACTCTCAGGTACTGTAAAATTAGCGCCTGGCTCTAGATATATTTTTGGTACATCTGGGAAAAAACCATAAAATTCAGTCAATAACGCTGCAGCTGATACCGATTGAGTAACAATGATATCAATTTTTCTGTTCTGATACTTTTGCTGTAAATACAGTTTCATCACTTTTTTTTGCTGTACTTCATCAAAGCGACCAACATCCATATTTTCAACAAATAGATCAAAGTCAAAAGCTTGTCTAGTTAATTCTGCACGTAATCCAACCTCAACACTTTTCTGCCATGGCATATCTTGATTTATAGAATTAATTAATAGAACTTGCGTAGTCTCGGATGATACTTGAGCATGCAAATTAGCACTAAAAAGCTGAAAAAATAGAAATACTGTTACGATATGAGTTTTCATATTTCCCATAGCTTCATTTAAAAAAGTCTGTAGAGGATAGATTGCAATCATTTATATATCAACTAATACAAATTACATAAAATAAAATGAGCAACTGATACGATTGGCAAATACTTCTACAACAGAGAAGAAACAAAGTAGATAAGTTATTTAGCTCGCAAGAATGAGTCATATTTTAATAATATTGATATAAACATTAGCTTCAGTTACGTGGCTAATTGTTTAGATAATAATGACATAGTGTTTTATAGATACACCATGTCATTTTTACATCTTTTTAAAAACAAAAAACCCAGTTTTTACACTGGGTTTAGTTTAATACTTCATTAAAAAGTGGTTTATATTTACACTTTTAGATTATACGTAAGCTAGAACGGAATATCGTCATCAAAATCAATGGTTGGTTCCATTGGGTTTGATGCGCCACCTTGCGGAGCACTTTGTGGTTTAGGAGCGAAACCACCTTGTTGCTGCGGTGCACTATTTTGTTGTGGTGCAAAGCCGCCTTGCGGTTGTTGGTATTGATTATTTTGTTGTGGTGCTGGCGCTGACTGAGGTTGCGCTGCAGGTGCTGCTTGCTGTTGTGGAGCATAACCACCTTGTAGCTGGTTATTTTGGCCTTGATTATTTTGACCATAGCCACCGCTTTGTTGAGCACTTTGCGCTTGATTACCTTGGTAACCACCACCTTGTTGCCCACCTTGCGGCTGATTACCTTGGTAACCACCACTTTGTTGATCGCCACCACGTGCGCCCAACATTTGCATTTGACCAGTAAAGCCATCTACAACTATTTCTGTAGTGTATTTTTCTTGGCCTTGTTGATCGGTCCATTTACGTGTTTGAAGCTTACCTTCAACATAAATTTGTGAACCTTTACGACAATATTCACCAACAATTTCAGCTAACTTGCCAAAAAATACAACACGGTGCCACTCAGTTTTATCAACCATTTGGCCAGTGTTTTTATCTTTATAGCTATCTGAAGTTGCTAGGGTAATATTTGCTACACCGTTGCCGTTAGGCATATAACGAACTTCAGGATCTTGCCCTAAATTACCAACCAAAATTACTTTGTTCACACCGCGTGCCATGGAACCATCTCCTATAAATGTTAGATTAAACCAGCTACTTTACGCGCTTGGTCTAGGTCAAATTCTTTATCATTAATCTTTAAATAGCTGCGACTTTCATCGCGAACCACAGTTGCTTCTATTACACCTGGTAAAGCAACTAACTGAGAAGCAAGTACTTGAGCATGCTCTTCAGAATCTAATTTGGTCATTAAACTAATAACTTTACTTTTGGGTGGGACTTGCATTTTCCACGCAATAATAAGCCATATTAACCCAACAAGTGCCGCTGCCGCAAACACAGCTTGCGTCGTTGTAGTTTGTGCTACATAGCCACCTAACATACCGCCCAAAAAGGCGCCTAAAAACTGACTAGATGAGTAGCCACCCATTGCTGAACCTTTTTGGCTTGCAGGTGCTATTCGCGATACAAGCGCAGGCATAGTGGCTTCTAAAAAGTTAAACGCCACAAAATAAAGCAGCATACACACAGCAATGCCTACTACACTATTAACCCATACCGACATTGCTAACATACTAATAGTTAACAAGGCTACTGAGCCAATGAACGCTTGTTTTTCTTTCTCTTTTTTAATGGCCACAATCATTATTGGTACCATTAATAAAAAGGCTAAAAACAACACTGGGATATATAAATACCAATGCTGGTCGGCAACCAAACCATCTTTAATTAATTGACTCGGCAGTACCACAAAAATTGTGGTTAGCGTTAAATGCAATAACAATACACCTGCATTTAATCGTGCTAACTGAGGGTGTTTAATTAATTTTTTAATGTCGCTAAAGCTTGCTAATGTATCGCCTTTGGGTGCTTTATTTACCGCCTTTGGCACTAGCATGGTCACTATAAATATACCAAAGACAGCTAAAATAGCAGTCAACCAAAATACACCCACAATACCCCACGAAGCTGCAACAATTGGTCCAAGTAACATAGCAAAGGCAAAGCTCATTCCTATGCTCATACCAATAACGGCCATTACCTTTGGTCGTTGCTCATCGCGGCTTAAATCTGAAGCAAACGCGAGTAGCGCACTGGCTATTGCGCCCATACCTTGTAGAGCGCGGCCTACGGTAACCATTTGTATAGAGTCAGCTAATGCAGCAACTACAGAGCCAATAGCAAATACAACTAAGCCACCAACAATAACCTTTTTACGGCCAATCTTATCGGATAATCGACCCATAGGTATTTGTAATACAGCTTGCGTTAAACCATACGCACCAATGGCAAAACCAATCCAAATAGGCGAAAAACCTTCAAGCGATTGTCCATAAATAGCCAATACAGGCATCAGCATAAACAAGCCGAGCATTCTAAATGCAAACACACTCGCCAGTGATACAGCGGCGCGTTTTTCTCGTGAATTAAGTGAAGATGCGGTCATTATCTGCGTGATCTTACTCTATGAAAAATTGAGGTTGGGATTCTACCATAAGCTTGGCAATAATTAATCGCCTATAAGTAAGGATTTTTCATTGATCAAGGATTAATATTGCTTCGTATTATGCGATACTGAGTAAATAATTTTGGCAATAAACGAGATAGCATGGAAAACATTGAAGTCCGAGGCGCCCGCACGCACAATTTAAAAGACATCAGCCTAACCATTCCACGTGATAAATTAATAGTTATTACTGGTCTATCTGGTTCGGGGAAGTCATCACTTGCATTTGATACACTTTATGCAGAAGGGCAGCGCCGGTATGTTGAATCACTCTCTGCGTATGCAAGACAATTTTTATCGCTTATGGAAAAGCCTGATGTAGATCACATTGAAGGCCTCTCTCCTGCAATTTCTATTGAGCAAAAGTCAACGTCTCATAACCCGCGTTCAACCGTAGGTACTATTACCGAAATTTACGATTACTTACGACTCATGTTTGCCCGCGTTGGCGAACCACGATGTCCTACACATGATTTACCACTTGCTGCGCAAACAGTGAGCCAAATGGTAGATACTGTTTTGGCTCTACCTGAGGGCAGTAAATTAATGCTGCTTGCGCCAATAGTAAAAGAGCGTAAAGGTGAGCATGTTAAGTTATTAGAACAGCTATCTAGCCAAGGTTATATTCGCGCCCGTATAGACGGTGAAGTATGTGACTTGTCTGATCCTCCAACGCTTGAGCTTCATAAAAAACATACAATAGAAGTTGTTGTAGACAGATTTAAAGTAAAAGATGGCTTACAACAACGCTTAGCAGAATCGTTCGAAACCGCACTTGAAATGTCTAATGGCGTTGCACATGTAGCATACATGGACGATAGCAGCGCTGAAGAGATTCTATTTTCAGCAAATTTTGCCTGCCCTACTTGTGGCTATGCAATGACTGAACTTGAGCCGCGTTTGTTTTCGTTTAATAACCCAGCTGGTGCGTGTCAAACCTGTGATGGTTTAGGTATACGTCAATATTTTGATCCTAATCGCGTAGTGCATAACCCGGAATTAAGCCTTGCTGGCGGTGCAATTAAAGGATGGGATAAACGCAGCTTTTATTACTATCAAATGCTGCAAGCGGTTGCGGATCATTACAATTTTGATTTAGATGTGCCTTATCAAGATTTAGACAGCGACTCGAAAAAAATTATATTAGACGGCTCTGGTAGCACTAAAATTGCGTTTAATTACCGTAACGACCGTGGCGATTTAATTACGCGTAACCATGAGTTTGAAGGCGTTTTAAATAACATGAATCGCCGCTACCGCGAGACAGAGTCAAACTCTGTACGCGAAGAACTTGCTAAATACCAAACAAGCCAAGCGTGTCCTAGCTGTCATGGCTCGCGTTTACGCGAAGAGTCTCGAAATGTATTTATTGGAAAAACCAACTTACCTGCAATCACGTGCATGAGTATTGGTGAAGCCATGGAATTCTTTGAAGGGTTAACGCTAACCGGACAAAAAGGCCAAATAGCTGAAAAAATACTAAAAGAAATTCGCGACCGCTTATCGTTTTTAATTAACGTTGGCCTAAATTACTTATCACTTGAGCGCAGCGCCGATACATTATCAGGTGGTGAAGCTCAGCGTATCCGCTTAGCCAGTCAAATTGGTGCCGGTCTTGTAGGTGTAATGTACGTACTAGATGAGCCATCTATTGGGCTACATCAACGCGATAACGACCGCTTACTACAAACACTGGTCCATTTACGCGACTTAGGTAACACCGTTATTGTGGTAGAGCACGATGAAGATGCAATTCGAGCCGCTGATCATATTATTGATATTGGTCCAGGCGCGGGTGTTCATGGTGGGCATATTATTGCACAAGGTACACGCGATGATATTTTAGCAAGCAAAGAGTCTGTTACGGGCCAATTTTTATCAGGCGTACGTAAAATAGAAATACCAAAAGAACGTCACCCAACGAACGACAAATGGCTAGAGCTATTTGGCGCAACGGGTAATAACCTTAAAAATGTGGATTTAAAAATCCCATTTGGTTTAATGACCTGTGTGACAGGTGTATCGGGCTCGGGGAAATCAACGCTAATAAACGACACTTTATTTAAACTTGCTCATACAGAGCTAAATGGCGCAACCACTGCCGAAGCGGCACCGTATAAATCAATTAGCGGTTTAGATCATTTTGATAAAGTAATCGATATTGATCAAAGCCCGATTGGTCGTACTCCGCGTTCAAACCCGGCAACCTACACAGGTATATTTACCGGTATTCGTGAGTTATTTGCAGGCACACAAGAAGCGCGTTCACGTGGCTACAAAGTAGGTCGCTTTAGCTTTAACGTTAAAGGCGGACGCTGTGAAGCGTGCCAAGGTGACGGCTTAATTAAAGTTGAAATGCACTTTTTACCTGATGTGTATGTACCGTGTGATGTGTGTAAGAGCAAACGCTATAACCGTGAAACGCTCGAAGTCCAATACAAAGGTAAAAACATACACCAAGTACTTGAGATGACTGTTGAAGACGCGCATGAGTATTTTGACAAAATACCGGCTATTGCCCGTAAGCTTAAAACGCTGATGGACGTTGGTTTGTCGTATGTGCGTTTAGGTCAAGCCGCTACTACTCTCTCTGGCGGTGAGGCGCAACGTGTAAAATTAGCGCGCGAGCTATCAAAGCGTGATACTGGTAAAACGCTCTACATATTAGATGAGCCAACAACAGGCTTACACTTTGCTGACATTGAACAGCTGCTTGTTGTACTTCATCGTCTGCGCGATCACGGCAATACAATTGTTGTTATTGAGCACAACCTCGATGTTATTAAAACAGCAGACTGGGTTATCGATTTAGGACCTGAAGGCGGTGCTGGCGGTGGTGAAATACTCATTGCAGGTACACCTGAAGAAGTAGCTGAGTGTGAGCGTTCACATACTGGGCATTACTTAAAACCTCTATTAAATAAATAGAGGTTCGGTTGTTACAAACCAATCGGCATTAAGGTTATTTAACTGTCGAGGTTACACTTAATTAAAAATAGCGAGAAGACTCACTTCCCGCTATTTTTTTTGCTCTAACTTTTCTTTTATCAACATAACAATCGAAAATGTTATTAAAGAAAAACAACATACTGCAATAAATAAATTAGCGACAAAAATGAGTAATACACTCGCCTTAAAACCAAGATAAGCAAATACGCTGCACAATAAGCCAATAACTAATTCAGTGAGTAGCATTTCCCACTCCATTGCATAGCTAGTCTTAATCGTTTTTGCAGCATAGTGCTTAACTTTAAAGCTCATGTAAATTCCTTTCAATACTGTAATGTTGCATAAAATGAATGTACTACAACATAAAATACCGCTAAGTAGCGGTATTTTATGGGGGTTCAATATTTATAATTTACCCGCGAGGTATAAAACCAAGTGCATCGTAAACTGATTTAAGTGTTTTCTCAGCACGTACACTTGCTTTTTCAGCACCTGATTTCATTATGCTATCAAGTAGGTTTTGATCATCTCTGATCTCTTTAAAGCGTGCTTGAATTGGCTCAATCATGTTGACAATTGCATCGGCAGTGTCTTTTTTCAGGTGGCCATACATTTTATCTTCATACTCAGGCACTAGGTCTTCAATTGAACGTTTAGTTGCAACACTCAGTAAAGTAAGCAAGTTTGATACGCCAGGCTTTTCTGTGCGATCAAAATAAATACGTGCTTGTTCATCTGAATCAGTTACTGCTTTTTTAAGCTTTTTCACAATTTGCTTAGGCTCATCTAATAACATGATGTAACCATTTGGGTTTTCGTCAGACTTAGACATCTTTTTAAGTGGATCTTGCAAGCTCATTACGCGTGCACCAAACTGTGGAATGTACGGCTCTGGTAATTTAAATACGTCGCCATATAAATTATTAAAGCGTGTGGCTATATCGCGAGTCAGCTCTAAATGCTGCTTTTGGTCATCCCCTACTGGTACTTGATCAGCTTGGTATAATAAAATATCCGCAGCCTGTAATACCGGATATGAAAATAAGCCCACGTTTACGTTATTTGCATGCTTAGATGACTTGTCTTTAAACTGAGTCATTCGATTAAGCTCACCCATTTGCGCGTAACAATTTAATACCCATGCTAACTGTGCGTGCTCAGGTACTTGTGATTGTACAAATAACGCAGATTTTTCAGGATCAATGCCACATGCCGCGTAAAGAGCAATACCATCTAACACTCGAGAGCGCAGTAATTCAGGCTCTTGGCGAACAGTAATAGCGTGTAAGTCTACTAACATAAAGAAACTTTCGTGGTCTTCCTGTAACTTTAGCCACTGGTTAATAGCGCCAACATAGTTGCCTATTGTCATACCACCGGTTGGCTGAATGCCACTTAAAACTACTGGTTTACTCATGATTTTCCTTTATTTTGCTTAATGAATAATATTTAACGCTGCGTTAGAACAGGTATTATATCTAAGAAGTTATCGCATAGGTACTGTGGATTGTAATCCTTAAGATTTTCACCTTGGCTATAGCCATAACCAAGTGCAATTACGTCTATATTAGCGGCTTTAGCTGCAAGTATATCGCTTTTAGAATCACCTATCATTATTGCTTTATTAGGCTCCGCATTTAGTTTTTTGCAGGCAAATAGCAATGGTTCTGGCGACGGTTTTTTTGCCATGTCGTCACCGCATACAATCACATCAAAATGACTCGTTAGTGCTAGTTTATCGAGTAGTTTTTCTGTAAATATTCGAGACTTATTAGTGATTAGTGCTTTTGGCATACCACGAAGTGCTGCAAGCCCAGTTTCCACGTGTTGGTACAGCACACTATACTCACCAACTTGTTGTCCATAGTGCTTATAAAACCGTGATATTGCTTTATCACTAAGTGACTCGTCTAAATGTTCACTCACTTGCATATCGCCACTCAAAGCACGCTTAACGAGTACTTCTATGCCATTACCTACCCAGCTTTCAACTAAGCGTTGGCTAACGATAGGAAAAGCGAGGTCACTCAAGGTTAGGTTAATAGCAATATACAAGTCGTAAACGCTATCAACCAAAGTACCATCTAAATCAAATAAGGCGACGTCGTACTTCATTATTTTACACTTCCAAGCTGCTCACGCATTTGATCAATCACCACTTTGTAATCAGGTTGGTTGAAAATAGCGGAGCCTGCCACAAACATATCTGCACCCGCTCGAGCCGCTGCTGCAATATTATCGACTTTAATACCGCCATCTACCTCTAAGCGAATATCACGACCCGATGCAACTATACGTTGCTTAGCTTGTCGTAATTTTTCAAGCGTATGAGGGATAAAACTTTGTCCGCCAAACCCAGGGTTTACCGACATTAGTAAAATGGTATCTAGCTTATCAATAACATGATCTAAGTAACTTAGACTCGTTGCAGGGTTAAACACTAAGCCTGCTTTACAGCCATGATCTTTAATTAACTGTATTGTACGATCAACGTGTTCACTGGCTTCTGGATGAAAAGTAATAATTGATGCGCCAGCCTCTGCAAACAGTGGAATAAGACTATCTACAGGTTTAACCATTAAATGTACGTCGATAGGTGCTGTTATACCGTAATCTCTGAGTGCTTTACACACCATTGGGCCAATTGTGAGATTAGGTACATAGTGATTATCCATCACATCAAAATGAACCACGTCAGCACCCGCATCGAGTACTTTATCAACATCTTCGCCTAGTTTTGCAAAATCAGCAGACAAAATAGAAGGGGCAATTAAATATTTTTGCTCTGGGTTAAACATGATTAACTCCATCAATAAATAGTATATTTCGTTAATGTAACTTAATTAATGAAGTTACCCAAGAACGGATAAAAGATAATGATGGATCCCTAAAATTAAAAAGAATAGTTAAGTTATTATTTTTAATAATTATTCACTATTATCTTAAATATTTAAGTTTGTTATTTAACCAACCTTTGGTATGATTAAAAAAGTAACAAATAATTAGGCCTACATATGCGAGCTTTTAAAACAGGGATATTAATTGCATCGGCATTATTGTTTATTGGGGCGTTTAATTTCTCTCCAAATTCTGAGCCAGAAATTAGCTCAGTAAATAATTGCCATTATCAAAATCTATCTGTGGTTTCTAAAAATACTGCAGAAGTGTGTATTAAGATAGAAGAGGATTCGTCTTGGGTTTCGTGGATTACTGGTGATAGTAGAAGTGCGCAGTTTCATTATTTAGATTTATTAGAACTACTTACCAGCTCAGATGATTCGAAAAAAGCGCCATCTTTAAATCCTCTATTTTAATATAATGCTGCAATTTTTTAGCGCGTTACAAAGTGTGCTAGCAGCATTTTTTGGCGTTCAATCAGAAAGCAAACGCAATTCAGACTTCAAAAAACACTCTCCATATTCAATAATTATAATTGCGATTGTGCTTTTTATAGTTTTTGTATTTTCGATTTACGCGATTGTTGCTCTAGTGGTAAATACATAGCCATTAACTCATCTACTTTATTACGAGAACCGCCTTTAGGGCTAATAGTCCGCTTTACTTGAATTTGATCCAATGATGCCTGGCTATAAATCTTTCGTGTCCATACTGTATCGTGGTTAGATATAAGTACTGGTGTATTATTTTCAAATGCTGCCCGCTCTGCCAAATTAGCTAAGTTAGCCTGATCATCTAAATTAAAGCCACCCTTTGCATAAGAGGTGAATGATGCAGTTTTACTTAAGGGTACATATGGCGGGTCGCAATAGATAACTGCATTCTCGGGTACCAATTTAAATACATCATCGTAATCTAAACAGGTGAAAGTTGCTTGCTGAGCTTTCGCGGCAAAAAAATACATTTCTTTTTCAGGAAAATAAGGCTTTTTATATTTACCGAAAGGCACATTAAAAATACCTTTTAAGTTGTATCTACACAACCCGTTATAACCATAGCGGTTCATGTACAAAAATAACATTGATCGCTCATATACATCGCGGCTTTGATTAAACTGTACACGATACTCATAGTAAGCGTCAGGATGGTTATTCAAATCAACAAATAGCTTTTTTGCATCACTAATAAACTCATCTGGTGAATTTCTTAGTTCTTTGTATAAGTTTATTAAATCTGCATTTATATCATTAAGAATATAATGTTTAAAATTACTATTTAAAAACACCGATCCAGCACCAACAAAAGGTTCAACCAAAGTGTCTGCATGCTTGCTTGCTTGGTTTAGTCGCGCGTTAATATCATCAACGAGGCTGTATTTTCCGCCAGCCCATTTAAGGAAGGCTCTACTCTTTTGCTGCATTGGCTCTTTACTTCAATCTGGTGTTACGCGATTTTACACTAAAGCGATTTAATTTACTGATCAACTAGTGCTATTTCTTGTTTTATTTTGCTAATTTTTTTATAAAAAGGTTTATTTTTTAAAATGTCAGAAGGCAATGTTTTCATTGCCAATTTTGCATCCTCTAAACTCGCAAAATTACCAAACGTAACTACCCACCAAATTTTGTTGTTTCTTTTAGTTTGATAAGTATAGGCCTCACCTTCCAGTTCATATTTAGTCATAAACTCAATACTAATTTGCTGCTGTGTTACGGCTAATAACTGAATTACAATGTGGTGAGTAGGCTGTTGTAAGTACCAATTCTTTTCAACATCTGATTGTTCATTCTTCACTTGCGGTTTAGGTGGCTCTTCAGCTATTTTTATATTTGTAGCTAACCGTTCCGTTTTTACGCTCGTTTTTTTTAAGCTTTGCATAATTGCGGGCACATCATTCTGGTGCTCTTTAAGCTTCGTCTCGTTTATTACATCTGGAAGTATTTGGGGGATAGGCGCTTCATTAGGAGGCATGAGTCGATTACTTACTTCGCTCACTGGAATGGCTAACGTTAGCAACTCAGGTTGCTCCTGCTGATGATATTGCTGCCACCATTGCGTCATATTTGATTTATACAATAAACCTATAATTAAGAACATTATTATCAACAGTAAAGTTAATAAGTGTAATCGCCACGATACTTTATCTTTAACTGTAAAATCTGCCACATGTTCAGTGGGTTGCCATGCCAACAATAAACTAGGATTCCCTCGAGCTTCAGACAAAAAAGTCTGGAAAACAGGATCCTCGTCATAAGGAAGAGCAGTGAAGTACCAACTCATAAGCTGCTTACTTTCTCGTAGACTTAAAGGCTCTAAATAAATTTCAACAACATCATTAAAAAACAGTTTTGATTGTGAAGCGACCATAATATACAAGGTACTTGGACTCATTTTAGCCAATGACTCAAGCTCAATGAGTATTTCTTCTGAGAGATGTCTACCACCGTCAAGCACCCACAAACAAGGCCCACATGTTTGCTGTTGAAGCAATTGATAATAGTTTTCAGATAAGCTTAAGTTATGATCCACCAAAGGAGCATTAAAGCTTTGTTCTAATAACTGACTCATAAGCTGAGTATCAGTCATTTTTCCTGTTACTTGTACAAAAGCTTTATTGAAGTCATTATATTTATCGGTAATGAAGGTTTCGAGCATATAACTTTTACCTAGCCCTGATGTGCCAAGTAAAACGATAAGGTTTTGCCCGTATTCAAATTGCAATGCGATTCTATCCACCAAAGCCGCACGGCTTGGTAAAATTTGTGACTGCATTTATTGCTCGATTAAGGCTCGAACTTGGTCGTCAGATACATCATCAACTAATGCGCATTGACCAAATTGGGTTGGTAAAATAAACCGAATTGTACCTTTTTTATTCTTTTTGTCTTTACGCATATGCGTTAAAAACTGCTCGCTTGTCATTTCTGTAGGTATTTTAGTTGGTAAGTTATATTGCGTAATAACATCAATAATACGTGCCACTTCATCAGCACTCAAGTCTTTGCGTGTATGAGCAAGTTGTGCGGCAAGCACCATTCCTGTTGCAACAGCTTCACCATGTAGCCAAATACCGTAACCCATCTGCGCTTCAATCGCATGGGCAAATGTATGACCCAGATTCAAAAGTGCCCTAAGGCCTTGCTCTTTTTCATCTTGAGCAACAATTAAAGCTTTAATTTCACAACATCTAAAAATAATATGCTGTAAACACGCTTCATTTAATTGCTGTAAGTCTTTTACGTTTTTTTCTAAATAACTAAATAATTCAGTATCATAAATCAATCCATATTTTATAACCTCAGCCATACCGGCAGCAAACTCTCTTGCTGGTAGCGTATGCAAAGATTTGGTATCAATAAAAACCGCTTGTGGCTGATAAAATGCCCCAATCATATTTTTACCTAAAGGATGATTTACAGCTGTTTTACCACCAACTGATGAGTCTACTTGCGATAACAATGTGGTTGGTATTTGAATAAATGGCACACCGCGTTGGTAACATGCAGCTACAAACCCAGTTAAGTCACCTATAACACCACCACCTAATGCAATTAAGCACGTATCACGACCGCAGTTATTTTGGAGTAAAAAAGCAGATATTTTTTCAAACCATTCTAGTGATTTGTATTGCTCACCGTCAGGTATGACAAAAGAGAGTGGTTTTAGCTCAGCTAACGAATCAAGTAGCCCTTGTAGATATAAAGGTGCAACTGTGTCATTAGTAATGATGATAGGCCGACAATCACCAATGTAGTGAATTAGGCGGCCATTATCTTGAAGTGCAGATTGACCAATATATATAGGATAACTTCGCTCGTCCAAATTAACAGTTAATTCAAGCATGCTCAGTCTTCCTTTATTATTGGTTTTTAAAAATCTAATTTCTCGATGATTTGGTTAGCAACAACTTTAGCGCTTTGCTCATCAGTGCGTACAACAAAATCAGCCACTTCTTTATATAACGGTTCGCGTTCTTCTGCTAAGCGCTCTAGTACATCACGAGGTGCTTCTTCAGTTTGCAGCAATGGGCGACGCTTGTCGCGTTGTGTGCGTGCAACTTGCTTTTCTATAGGTGTCTCTAGGTATACTACTATACCGCGAGCAGAAAGCTTGTTTCGAACTTCTTTACTCATTACTGAACCACCACCAGTTGCAAGTACAATACCTTGCATCTCAGTTAAGTCGCCAATAACAGATTCTTCACGAAGTCTAAAGCCTTCTTCACCTTCAAGATCAAACACCCAGGCAATATCTGCACCGGTACGGCGTTCGATTTCTTGATCAGAATCAACAAATTCAAGGTGTAATTGATCGGCAATGTGACGACCAATTGTGCTTTTTCCAGCCCCCATGGGGCCAATTAGAAATATATTACGTTTCTCAGCCATATCTTTTAGTACAAACGAACTCTAAAATTTGAAATAAAACCCCGCCTAACGACCTGGCCCCAAAATTAAGGAGGGGATTATCTCAGTAATTGCTGGGGTATTTCAAGTCAATTAGAATAAAAAGCCATATAACGAGCAATTAATCTGAATAATCGCCCATTGGTTAACAAAAATACGCCTAATTTTAGTCTATTTGTATTTTTGGTGTTACAAAAATAAGTAATTCTCTCTTTTCGTTAAACTCACTTGTACTCTTAAACAGCCTTCCTAAGTACGGAATATCACCAAGTAGAGGTACTTTTTTAGTCGAATTTATGATTTGCTGCTGAAAAATACCGCCGAGCACGATTGTTTGCCCATTTTCCACTAGCACTTGTGTCTGAATTTGCTGAGTATCAATTGCAACAGCTGGCCCAGTTCCTGTTTGAACTGTATCTCCTCGCGTATCTTGAGTAATAATTAAATCCAAAATAACTTTATTATCAGGAGTTATATGAGGGGTTACTTGTAAACTCAGTACTGCTTTTTTAAAGCTAACCGTTGTCGCACCACTAGAAGCTGACTCAACATAAGGGATTTCAGTACCTTGCTCTATTCGTGCTTGTTGTTGGTTTGCAGTAGTAATACGAGGGCTCGCAATAATCTCACCTTTGTTTTCTTCCTCAAGAGCTGTTAACTCTAAATCAATCAAAGTACCGTTAGCTAACTTGGCGATATGCATGCCGATACTTGCTGATGGGTTTGTCACGGGTAAATTCACGTTTAAACGATCAGAGATATCAGGAATGATACCATTTGATATTGTATTAGCGCCTTCAAGTGTACCTGATATGCCATCACTGCCCTGCTGGTCGCTAAACCCCCAGCGCACACCTAAATCTTCGGTTACATTATCACGCACGGTTACCATACGTGATTCGATTACAACCTGTCTAACCGCTATATCAAGTGTTTCGACCATGCGTCGCACGCTCTCAATACTTTTGGCCGTATCTTTGAGTAATAATGTATTAGTACGCTTATCAACAGATACGCTACCACGTTGAGTGATAATACTATTTGTATCTGTTTTTAATAAATCAGCAAACTCTTCTGCTTTTGCGTAGTTTAAACGAATGTATTCACTGTAAAGCGGTTCTAAGTTTTCTACGTTCTGCTTTGCTTGTAAATCTTTAGCTTCACGTGCAGCAAGCTCTTCTGATGGGGCAACCATCAAAATAGAACCATCCATACGCTTGTCTAAGCCTTTAATTTTAAGTACAACATCAAGCGCCTGATCCCAAGGCACGCCATCTAAGCGTAATGTAATATTGCCTGTCACCGAGTCACTAGTGACTAAATTAAAGTCATTATAGCCCGCTATGATTTGTAACACTGCACGAACAGAAATATCTTGAAAATTTAATGTCATTAGGCGGCCTTGGTAATCTTTACCACCATCTAAATATGCATTTTGCGTTTCGTCTTTTTCCACCGTTAAAGTAAGAATATTATCTATTTGTTGGTAGGTAAAAGTAAAAGCGGCATTTGGTTCAATAACAACGCGGCTTAATCCATCTTCTTTAAAAGTTTCAATGCTGCTTACTACGGTGCCAAAATCGAGCACATCTAACTCATACAGTAAGTCATCTAAAATATCTGTATGATGAAAATCAGCAATAATTTTACCACCACTTTCATGCACTTCTATTGCGGCTTGCGTATCTTGTAAGAACACCAGTATTTTTGCCTCGCCCTTCTCCCCCCGACGAAAGTCAATAGACTGAATCCGATTGATATAATTTCCAGACACTGCATCAGAGTTAGTTGCTTCATCATCAACGTCTTGCTCTGTTAATGGGTTATCAGAAACACGTAAAGACACTAAATTATTATTAACTTCCGTCTCATAGATTTTCAAACGAGTAAGATTTATTGTTACTTTTAATCCCTTATCAGTAAGTACATTAGTAACATTATTAATACCAGCTTGGTTTACCTGTACATTTTCAAGACCTTGCTCTAATTGTGCCGAATCAAACATCATTTCAATTCGTGCCGGGCTATTAAATACTTGTATTTTTGGTTCTTGCGTTAACTTTTCATCAAATACCAGCTGCAACTCGGTTTCACCCTTGAGTAATGGGTTATAACGAATATCATAGAGCAACGGCGCTGCAATAGCTGAATTGGCTATAACCAGAGCTAAAGTAGCAAATAGAGCTCGTTGAATACGGTTGTGCCAAAGTACACCCTTATGCATTTTGTTCTTACCTTTTTTGTTATTAACCTGCGCCATTGGTTGCCGCCTCTAACATTTCTAATTTAGTCAGGCGCTCTTTCCAACAACCAGACCCATCTGGGATTAATTCTATTAACTCAATATAATCATTATTTACTGATTGTACTTTGCCATCATAGCTACCTAAATAATTACCGACTGTAATACGATGTAAAGTATCGTCTGTAGCTGTAATGAGCGCCCAAGCTTGTCCACTTGATCCGATTGTTCCTTTCATAGATAAATTATCCAGTGGGTATTTTTCTAAGGTTTCACGTTGGCGTTCAGGATCCGGATGTAAACAATTTTTAACTTGAGTTAATTTGTTTTGGATTATTTCAGGCTGCGGGGCCACAAAAGGACTCCTTAGCTGCCCAGCGTTATATTCAAAATGCTCGAACTTTGTTAATTCAGGAATTGCTTCAACTCTAGCAGTCGTACTCGCTTTAACTTGATCTATAAACTCTTTTTGTTCTGAGGTATCGTCGTTACAACCACTTAGCAGGAGAGCAACTATAGGAATAAAGGAAAAATGCTTCACTTTACCTCCCCTTCTTCATAGCGATAAGTTTTTGCCACCACACTAAATGTTAACTGCTTTTCGCCTGAGGATGAAATAGAAAAGTCGTGTAAGCTCACAATACGCGGCAATTGAGCCACTTTTCCCACAAATTCACCAAACTCATGATAAGTACCTACAACCTCTATTTTAATAGGTAGCTCAGTATAAAATTCTTTTTCAACTTCTGGCAGCCAGCCAATCTTTAAAAAAGTTAAACCACTTGTAGTTCCCACATAAGATAAATCATCTAATAAACCGGGGGTTTCATTTGAGGTTGGTAAACGCTTTAATAATTGAGAAAATTTCTCCTCCATTTTAAGCATTTGTTCACGATAAATATCAAGCCTGCTGGCTACAGCATATTTGGTACGATAAGTTGTCCGTAATTCAACTTCTTTTGTAACCGCATTATGGTAACTATCAATTTCATCAGATACCAATAAGCTATAACTAAAAAACAGCACTAAAGCAGCAACAAATGTAGCGCAAATAACCTTAACAGCAATTGGCCATTCGCCAATATTATCAAGTTCAATTTCATTCCAATCAATATCACTAAACGCTTTTAAATCAAGGTTCATTTGGAACCTCACCAATTTTATCAAATGGTTTAACGTAAAACTCCATATTGAAATCACTAAGTAAACGAGAAGATTGATTGCCAGCAACAATGCCTTGCATTGTTGGGCGCTCTAATAAATATGAGTTTTGTACTTCTCTAAGCATGTTGGAGAGGCGGTTATTTGATTCACTGCGCCCTAATACATGAATTCTATTGCCTCGACGTTCTAACTTAGTTAAATAAACACCAGCGGGGACTATTTTAGCAACTTCATCCATTATTTGAGTGCCTAAGTTACGACTGCTCTGTAATTCTTCAATTAGGTGCATACGTTGTTGTAAGTTTTCTTTCCTATAATCTAAATCTCTAATATCACTAATTTTCTTATCTAATAGACTAATTTCTGAACTGAGGTAGTTATTTTTTAAATTCTGTCCATCCTTTAAAGCAGTATAGAACGAGTTCAATACATACATACTTGCAAAACAAACAATAACAACAGCAATTAAAATAGTAACAAATTTCTTTTTTGACTCTTCGCGTTGCAATTCACGCCAAGGTAATAAATTTATATGTGGCATGATGAAAAATTCCTTAATGCCAGTCCTGTCGCAATAGCAAACTGTGTTCTATGGCGTTGCATTACATTACGGTCTACCTTGGGAGAAATTTCCATATTCGTAAACGGTTCTACAACAATGGAGTGGATACCAAGTTCTTCTATTAATAAACGATCTAGCCCATTTATCATGGCCGTTCCACCGGTTAGAACAATATAATCAATTTGGTCTTTACCGCTGGTAGTCAAAAACATCTGTACCGCTCGACGTACTTGTTGAAGTAATGATGTTTGAAAAGGAGCAAGTACTTCAAAAGTGTAATTTGGCGGAAGATCACCCGATGTTTTTCCAATTTCAGCTTCATCGAACCCTTTATTATAGTAAGCAACAATACTATTGGTATATTGATCGCCGCCAAAAACTTGATCGCGGGTATATATTGTTTCACCGGCTTGTACAACACTCACCAACATCAACACAGCACCAATATCAACTACAGCAACACACTTATTAAAGGCATCGCTTGGTAACTGCTTGTAATAAACATCCATCGAGCGGCTCAATGCATAGCTTTCTACATCAACAACTTTCGCTTCTAAATTGGCAACTTCTAAAGCACCAACTCGCGCTTCGACACTTTCTGTGCGGGCTGCAGAAAGTAACACATTCATTTTACTTGGATCGGCTTCATTTGTTGATAATTTTTCAAAATCTAAGCTAACTTCATCAAGGGGGTATGGAATAAGGCTATCAGCCTCAATTTCAATTTGTGATTCAAGTTCAGCGTCAGTTAATGACACATCCATAAAAATAACTTTAGTAATAACTGTTTGGCCAGAGACGGCTACAGCAGCAGATTTTAGTGATTTTGGTAACTTTCTTTTTAATTTTGATATTACATTACCAATTGCTTCAATATCTTGAATAATACGTTCGCTCATTGCGCCCTTAGGCATTGGTTCAATCGCTAATGCTTCAAGACGAAATCCAGTTTCAATTTCACTTAAAAGTACCGCCTTGATAGAGTGCGATCCAATATCAATTCCTACCATCATTTTTGACGGCTTTTGAAATAGTTGACTTAGCATGTTTGAAACTTGGCCTTTGTTTTAATAATAAACAAGTTATAATTTTTATCTTAAAAAATATTATTCATTTTTTAATCAATATATACTAGCAGTCTCCATACATAATTGGGAGTCCATTTAGGGAAATATAAGTGATTTTATTAAAACGAACTTTACAATTTTTTATCATTTGCACATTACTTGGGCTGATTACTTTAATCAGTCTTTATTACTACGTTAAACCTGATATTCCAAGTGTGCAAGTTTTAAAAGATGTGCAATTACAAACTCCTATGCAAGTATTCACTAAAGATGGCCTTCTGATCAATCAATTTGGTGAAAAAAGACGGATCCCCGTAACGATTGACGAAATACCAAAACCTTTAATAAATGCATTTTTAGCAACTGAAGATAATCGTTTTTATGACCATGTGGGAATAGACCCTATTGGTATTGTTCGTTCTGCATTGGTTTTGATTTCAACAGGCGAAAAAAAGCAAGGTGCAAGTACAATAACAATGCAGCTAGCTCGAAACTTCTTCTTAACTCGTGAAAAAGCTTATATTCGTAAAGTTAAAGAAATTTTTATAGCGCTTCATATAGAAAATTTACTAACGAAAGACGAAATTCTTGAACTCTATTTAAACAAAATAGAACTAGGTAACCGTGCTTTTGGTATTGGCGCTGCTGCACAGGTATATTACGGAAAAGAATTAAAAGATCTTACACTTGCCCAAATGGCGATGATTGCCGGCTTACCCAAAGCGCCATCAGCCTTAAACCCGATCCGTAACCCAACTCGCGCAAAATCTCGTCGCAATGTTGTTCTTGGCCGCATGTTAACAGAAAACTACATAACACAAACACAATACAACGATGCCATCAGGCAACCTATTACAGCTTATTTTCACGGTGCAGAAATTGATCTGTATGCTCCTTATATTTCTGAAATGGTGCGTGCAGAAATGGTGGCACGTTACGGAATCGATAAAGCCTATAACTCAGGTTATAAAATATTTACTACTGTTGAGTCACAAGTTCAAAAAGCGGCACAAACAGCACTCATCAATAATTTACACAATTATGATATGCGCCATGGTTATAGAGGCTCTGTTAAAACGTTGTGGGATCCAGAAACACAGCCTGTATTTAGCAAGTCTCAAATACTCAGTGAGCTAAAATCTGTAAATGAGTTTGGCCAATTAAAAGCGGCCGTTGTAATCGCAGTGAATGACAAAACAGCTGATGTATTACTTAAAAGTGGCGAGCAAACCACACTAACTTGGGATAACCTAAAGTGGGCTCGTAAATACATTACGCGTTATCGCCAAGGCTTTGCACCTAAAGCAGCCAATGAAATACTCGCACCCGGCGAACAAATTTGGTTACGTAAAAATACCGACGGTAGCTATTTACTTAGCCAAATTCCTGAAGCATCTAGTGCCATCGTTTCTCTTGACCCACAAAATGGGCGCATTAAAGCGATTGTGGGTGGTTATAGTTTCGAACAAAGTCAATATAACCGAGCAGTACAAGCTAAGCGCCAAGTAGGCTCTAATATAAAACCTTTTATTTACTCTGCTGCACTGGAAAAAGGCTACACCTTAGCCTCAATATTAAACGATGCACCAATTAACCAATGGGATAAAAGCCAAGGTGTTGCATGGCGACCAAAAAACAGCCCCGCTGTTTATAATGGACCTATTCGTATTCGTCGTGCTTTAGCACAATCTAAAAACGTTATTTCGGTGCGCTTGTTACGCGGAGTTGGCCTACAGCGTACGGCAGAGCACCTACTAAAATTTGGCTTCAAAAATTCAGATATTAATCGCAGTGAATCACTTGCGCTTGGTAGCGCTTCTATTACGCCGCTTGAACTTGCACGCGGTATGAGTGCTTTTGCAAATGGCGGGCATTTAATAGAACCCTACTTCATTTCTGAAATTCAAGATGCTTATGGTGACGTGTTATTTAAAACAAACCCAACAGAAGCTTGTGACGATAGCGATAGTACGTTAAGCGTATTGAACAACGATGTAACAATGCAGAATTTCGAAACTGAAAAGCAACAAGAAAAAAAATGCGCACCACGGATTATCTCTAAACAGAATGCATTTTTAATTGCTGATGCAATGCATAGTGGTATTTGGGGCGGTGGTAGTTGGGCACATAAAACAGGCTGGAGCGGAACAGGCTGGCGTGCTCAAGCATTAAAGAGACGTGATCTCTCAGGTAAAACAGGCACGACTAATGACTCAGTAGATACTTGGTTTAGTGGCTTTAATCGTAATGTACTAACGTCTGTATGGGTTGGGTTTGATAACCCCGGTAACTCGTTAGGCCGCTCAACATATAATAACAACCTTGATAGCAGTCAAATCTCAGGGGCAGAGTCAGGGGCTAAAACGGCGCAACCAGCATGGATTGAGTTTATGAAAGTAGCACTTGAAGATGCACCAGAAGCGCCTATAGAACCACCCGAAGACTTAGTATCTATTCGTATTGATTTAGCAACAGGTTTACTGAGCCACAAAAACGATTACACAAGCCGCTTTGAATATTTTGACAAAGGTACAGCCCCAACTAAGTATGTACTTTCCCAACCTACCGATATATTTGAGGAAGATACAAAAACAGAAGAAGAGCTATTTTAAATAGCGTTAAATAAAAACGGCAGCCACTTTAGGCTGCCGTAATGCTACCTTAAATTTTGGACCAGCCAATACAAATCAGAATGTACACCCGCTGCAGTGACCTCTTTACCAGCACCAGGGCCTTGGATAACGAGCGCGTTATCGCTATACCACTTACTATTTATAACAAAAATATTATCTCCTGGCGTTAAACTAGCCAAAACATCACTTTGTAATACATACGCGATACCGACTTTCGCTATTACTTCATTTTCTGCGATTTCGAGCAAGCCTGTATAACGAAGCACCGAATTTTGTGCCTTAGCTCTCTTTGCATGCTCTTGAATAAAGCTATCTAACTGGGATTTTTTACTTAAAAAATCATCCCAACTCCCTTGCGCAAGTTCATCAGGCATTAATGCCGAAAGACTAATATCCTCAAGATTTAATTCAACCCCCAACTCTCTGGCTAAAATAAGCAATTTTCGCTGCATATCACGCCCAGATAAATCCTCGCGAGGATCGGGCTCCGTAAAACCCATTTTTTGCGCTTCAAGCACTAAATCTGAAAATATAATCGAACCATCATACTTACTACACAACCACGATAACGTCCCAGAAAACACGCCCTCAATACGTGTTATTTTATCGCCACTATTTTGTAAATCAGCAAGCGCAAAATTAATGGGTAAACCAGCCCCCACACTGGTGTTATAACGCCAATGTAAGTTGCGTTCAGAGATACTTGTACGTAGTGCTTTATACCAATTAGTAGGAGCTGTACCTGCATACTTATTAGCGCTTATTAAATGACAATCCATTTCTACAAAATCAGGATATAACCGGCTAAACTTTTCACTCGCTGTTATATCTACAATCACTTTATGTTCGTAATCAAGTTCATCAATTGCATTTAATAATGTTTGGTTTTGATAATCAGACGCTTCAAGTTGAAACTGGGTTTTCCATTGCGATACACCAATCCCATTAGGATTAAAAAGCATTTTTTGAGAGCGCACTAAGCCAACAAGCTTAATACTAAAGTCATCTGACAAGCGCTCAACTTGAGTAGATAACTGTTCAATAAACACCTCACCTACATTACCAAGTCCAGCGACTATTAAAGCAATTTCCTGCCCTTTGTTAATCAGCTTATCGTGTAATATGCTAAGTATATCGCTATCAATCACTTGATCAGTAAGTAATAAAATATAGCCGCTATCTTGGTGTGCAAATCGTGGTTCAATCGCATGTGCATTTAATAAATTAATCGCCAATAAGTGCAATTTACTAATATCTTGCTCAGGCGCTATCACAGCACACCCGTGTAAGCTCGATTCGTTAATATTAGCTCGACCTTCAAAATAGCTAATAACCTGATGCGTCGAAATAGCTGGCACAACTAAGTACGTCTCACCATTTTGACTAAAGTGATGCAAGCTATGCTGAATAAGCTGACTCACATGCGCAATATCTCCTTCACTTAAGTTTTCAACTATCAATAAATCAATATTTTGTAACGTTGTTATAAAGCGCTTTTGTTTGGCACTACCTTCTTTAACGATGTCAGTAGAGCTAGCTTGTGCATCAAAACTACTTCGTACTGATAATTTTATATCCGTATTTTTAAGAGGAGATAATGTTTTAGCATGCAATACGGGGTTACCTAGCCGTGCCAATAAATTGGCCTGTCCACGACACACCTTCGCGTATTTAATCGCTTTACTAACTTTACGAGGGTCGGTACTAAATACACCTTGTGTATCAGTCCAAATACAGACTTGTTTTGCATGACAATAATTAGCGAGTAAGGTCGCACTATAATCACTTCCATTACGACCAAGCGTTACAGTATCCCCTGCTGTATTAGCTGCAATAAATCCAGTTACAACGTTAATTTTATTATGCGCAATTAAGTTTGCGCACTGTTGAGTATTTTGTTCATGTAATAACTGCCCATCATTTAATGTAAATAAAGCACGCGCATCGTGAACACACGCATCAACATTAAGCTCCTGCAGGTAAGCAGCGAGTACGCGTGCTGACCATAACTCTCCATGAGCAAGCAATTGGGCTTCTTGTAGCTGCCCTGTTTGCGCTAACAGCGTTATTGTTGATAGCTCTTCATTCAATTTTTTTAGAGCGTTACACTTTGTATTAGCTTGTAATAACTGCTCTATTAAATCTATTTGATGATTATTTAACTGTAATAAAATATCAGCAATTACATGTGTATCTTGCTGCTGGTAACTTTGCCATAACTTAACTAGTGTATCGGTTGTTTTCCCAGCTGCTGATACCACAACGCAATCACCAGGTTGTGTGTGCTCTAATATAATACCCGCAACACTTTTGTAACGCTGTGCTGAACTTAAACTCGAACCGCCAAATTTATGTATATTTTTAGTCATGTTAGTTACCAAAGCGCGGGGTAAGCGGCACTTAACTTAGCATCACCGCTCGATGTTCCCGCACCTTTAGTTAATCGATTTGTATTGTTTTTTCTGCCAGGTTTTACAAGTGTAAATACACGTTCAAGATCTGCTAATAAATCTTCAATGTCTTCTATTCCGACAGAAACACGAATAAGCGTATCACCAACGCCGGCTTCTAAGCGCGCTGTTGCATCCATCCCTGCATGCGTCATGGTCGCAGGGTGGCATATTAAGCTCTCAACGCCGCCTAGCGACTCAGCTAAACTAAAGTTATGTAGACTAGTTAAAAATGCCGCTGCATCGTTTATGTCGCCTTTAATATCAAAGCTAACCATGCCACCAAAACCAAGCTGCTGTGCTTTCGCTAATTCATGTTGGGGGTGCGACTCAAGCCCAGGGTAATAAACTTGGCTAACGAACTCAGATTCTTCGAGATACTGAGCTATTGCTAATGCATTTTCTTGATGCTGCCTTAAGCGCACATTTAAAGTACGTAAACCACGAAGCGTTAAATAGCTATCAAAAGGTGCCCCTGTGATACCAATGTTATTAGCCCACCAAGCAAGCTCGTCACCGATCTCTTGTGTTGCAGCAATAACAGCACCGCCCACTACATCTGAGTGTCCGTTAATATATTTAGTGGTTGAATGCACCACAATATCTACACCAAACTTAATCGGATTTTGTAAAGCAGGCGATAAAAATGTATTGTCAGCGGCCACCAGTGCGCCACACTGCTTAGCAATATCAGTAACCGCTTTAATATCAGTTAAACGTAGTACAGGGTTACTTGGTGTTTCAATCCAAATGAGTTTTGGTTTAATTACTAATATTTTTTGAAGACTTTCTGGTTTTGTTAAATCTAAAACCTCAAGCTTTAGCAAGCCACGCCTTTGCAGGGACGTAAATAAACGGTAGCTTCCACCGTAGCAGTCGTGTGGGATCACTAACGTGTCATCGTAATTAAGCAGCTGAGTTGCTAAATGTACAGCCGCCATGCCTGTGGCTGTAATTATGCCGCGTACTCCCCCTTCGAGCTCAGCAAGGGTCTCAGCTAAGATATCGCGGTTAGGATTACCGCTACGGCCATAATCATATTGGCGTTTAGTATCAAAATCGGCAAACGAATAAGTAGTCGATAAATAGATTGGCGCGACCACTGCACCGTGGTGTTTATCGGCTTCAACGCCACTACGGACCGCAATGGTTGCTTTGTTTTTTTCGCTCATATTCGTCACCTGATTAATTTGGATGTTTAGACGTCTAAAAGAGTAGTTTATTCAATTTGAGAAGTCAAAACATTTAAACAGCTAGATGGCCAAACAACTAGTATTTGACTATCTTTTTTAAATCGATAGAATTTCACGCATATTCACACGCATTTTAGCGCATGTGAGCAATTAATAATCTGAGGCAACGATACATCTTATGGCTAAATGGAATGGTGAGTATATTCACCCATACGCAGAACACGGGAAAAAATCAGAACAAGTTAAGAAGATCACCGTTTCGATCCCACTGAATGTATTAAAGGTATTAACTGACGAACGTACTCGTCGTCAAATTAATAACCTGCGTCACGCAACAAACAGTGAGCTACTATGTGAAGCGTTTTTACATGCATTTACAGGTCAACCTTTACCTAATGACGATGACTTACGTAAAGATAACGCTGAAAAAGTACCAGAAGAAGTGAAAAAAATAATGCAAGAAATGGGGTTAGAAGTCCCTGTTTTAGATGACGAATAAATAGATAAAGTAAAATAAAAAAACCTCAGTAATTACTGAGGTTTTTTTATGATTAAATTTTACGGTATAGGTTTACTGCATATAGCTTTCTGGCAAATCAATTTGTGCCACACCCGACTCAACAGCAGCAAGAGCAACCGCTCTTGCTATACGTGGTAATAAACGTGGATCCATCGGTTTTGGAATAATATATTGAGCACCAAATTCCAGCTTATCAACACCAGCAGCTTTTAGGACCTCTGCTGGTACAGGCTCTTTTGCAATACTACGAATCGCTTCTACTGCTGCTATTTTCATTTCATCGTTAATTGCACTTGCGCGCACATCTAGTGCACCACGAAAAATAAACGGGAAACACAAAACATTATTCACTTGGTTTGGATAATCAGAACGCCCTGTCGCCATAATTAAATCGTTGCGCGCGCTGTGTGCAAGTGCGGGGTCAATTTCAGGGTCGGGGTTTGAGCACGCAAACACAACCGGCTTATCAGCCATCAGTTTTAAATCATCGGCTGCTAACAAATTAGGCCCAGATACACCAACAAATACATCAGCATCAGCAATAACATCTTGCAACGTACGCTTATCCGTATTGTTAGCGAATAGTTGTTTGTACTCGTTTAAATCATCACGACGAGTATGAATAACGCCTTTACGGTCAAGCATGTAAATGTGTTCACGCAGTGCACCACACTTAATTAACAGTTCCATACAGGCAACGGCAGCCGCACCAGCACCTAAACATACTATAATAGCCTCTTCTATCGATTTCTCTTGCACTTCAAGTGCATTCAACATACCAGCGGCTGTTACAATTGCAGTGCCGTGTTGATCGTCATGAAAAACCGGAATACTACAGCGCTCAATCAATGCCTTTTCAATTTCAAAACACTCTGGGGCTTTAATATCTTCAAGATTAATACCACCAAATGTATCGGCAATATTAGCAACCGTGTTAATAAAGTCTTCTGTTGTTTTATGCTTCACTTCGATATCAATAGAATCAAGGCCTGCAAAGCGCTTAAATAACAGCGCCTTGCCTTCCATTACAGGCTTTGATGCCAAAGGGCCTAAATTACCCAAGCCCAAAATTGCAGTACCATTAGTGATAACTGCAACCATATTACCTTTACCGGTATATTTATAAGCATTTGCAGGATCAGCAGCAATTTCACGCACAGGTTCAGCAACACCTGGGCTATATGCTAAAGCTAAATCTTGAACCGTTTCGGCAGGCTTGGTTAGCTCAATGCTGATTTTTCCTGGAACGGGATGAGAATGGTAATGTAGTGCTTGTTCACGAAAGTCTGACATAACGCGATTGTATCCTGCAATTTAAGTTAAAGTGAGAGGTGTTGTCTGGGTTACGATACCCTTATTATTTTTAAATTCCAAGCAATATCAGGTCTATCCTGTTATATGCTAGATTCATTAATTTTAAGAGGTTTTTCAGTAACTTTGCGAAGATATAGCGACATTTCATAAATAGAAATTCATATAAAAAGCATTTTTAGAGGTACTTTTAGCCGCGAGCCATTTTCTCTAAAAACGACTATCAAATTTTTAGTATAAATAACTATAAACAGCTTAATAGTCTACTTTAAAAACATTTATCTTCACGTTAGCTACATTTAACAACTTAGTTAAAAAATGAACACTTCAAAATATAGAGACTATTACGTACTTTGTCTGCAAAGGTTTATGCATACTCAGAATAAGAACAAGAAATAGTTATGCAAAGGAGATAACGTATAAATAGGCAGGAAAAGCACGTAAAGATAAATTTCAGGCACAAAAAAAGCACCCTAAGGTGCTTCTTTTAACTAAATAGCAAAAATTACTTCTTGCTACCAAGTGCACCGAAACGCTTGTTGAAACGATCAACACGTCCGCCAGTGTCTAAAACTTTTTGCTTACCAGTGTAAAACGGGTGACACGCAGAACATACGTCTAAGTGAATGTTTTTACAAAGAGTAGAGCTTGTTTCGAATTCATTTCCGCATGAACATGTTGCTGAAATTACTTCGTACTTAGGGTGAATACCTTCTTTCATAGAAACCTCTAGTTAAGGCCGCATCGCTCTCCAAACCCGTAGTTTGGTACCATACGTCGTTAAAACAAATTTGTTGGTGGCGGATTTTATCCAACAACTACCGAGCACACAAGGTTTAATTATAATTTTTTGCTAAAAAAGTAACCAAATAATAAAATGACTATAATTTGCTAGTAGGTTTTTAACTGTATATTTAGTACATTACACCATTAATTTTATTGGTTGAGTTGTTATGCGTTTTGTTGAAGTTGCTATTAAAGTCCCATTACCGCGCACCTTTGATTATAAAGTAGATGAACAGCTCTCAGGCTTGGTTTCTGATCTGAAGCCCGGAATGCGCGTTTTGGTACCCTTTGGTAATCAGCGTAAAGTGGCTGTTATATTAGCAGTAAAAAAGAGTACTGAAGTACCTGAGAGTAAAATTAAAAGCATTTTTGAAGTTATCGACGATACCCCAATATTATCTAGCGAACATTTAGATCTCCTTAGTTTTACAGCGCGTTATTATTGTTACCCACTCGGCGAAACGATTCATATAGCTCTGCCTAGTGCACTACGCCAAGGTGAATCACCAGACAAAACAAGCATTAACATGGTAATGCTTACCGAAAAAGGCGCTAAAGTACCGTCATTAAAAGCTAAAACTCAACTCAACTTATTAAAACAGTTATCACAATCAGGTAAGTCATCGTTAACCGAACTAAAAGCACTTGGCTTTAGTAAAAAAACAATAGATAGCCTCATTGCTAAAGAACTCATCACACAAACTATCGAACACGATAACCAATGGCAAAGCGTTGCGCCAACCGTCGGTAGTAAACCGGTACTTAATAAAGAACAAGCAGTGGCCTGTACAGCAATCAATCAAAGTACCGGTTTTAGCAGCTTTTTATTAGAAGGCGTAACGGGCAGTGGTAAAACTGAAGTGTATTTACAGTGCTTAGAAGAAGTATTAAAACGTGGCGAGCAAGCCCTCGTACTCGTGCCCGAAATCGGCCTAACACCGCAAACGGTAAACCGTTTTCGTCGCCGCTTCCCAGATACACCTGTTATGCTTTGGCACTCAGCACTTACCGACAACGAACGCCTACAAACATGGCGATTTTGTGAAAAAGGCAGTTGTGCGATAGTTATTGGCACACGTTCGAGTATTTTTCTGCCATTTTTAAAACTCGGTATGATTGTTGTTGATGAAGAACACGACTCGTCATTTAAACAACAAGATACCCTTCGTTACCATGCTCGTGATTTAGCCGCTTATAGAGCTTTCCAGCATAAAATTCCGCTTATATTAGGCAGCGCCACACCCGCGCTTGAAACGCTCCACAAAGCACTTAATAACAAATATCAGTTATTAAGCTTAACCGAGCGCGCGCAAACAGCCACCGACAACCAGTTTAAGTTACTCGATATGAAAGGTCAGCCCGACCAAGCAGGTATTGCACATGCTAGCCTTGCCACTATGCGACAGCATTTAAACCGCGGTAAACAGGTTATGGTGTTTTTAAATCGTCGAGGTTTCTCACCCACTCTTATTTGCCATGAGTGTGGCTGGCTAAGTGAATGTAAACGCTGCAGTACCAGCGCCACTTTTCACAAAGCGATTGGGCAAATGATCTGCCATCACTGTGGCGACCAGTACCCTGTTCCTCACCAATGCCCTGATTGTGGCAGCACGCAAATATTTCCTAACGGCAAAGGCACAGAGCAAATTGAAGAATTTTTATCAACCGAATTCCCTGATACACCCGTTACTCGCATAGACCGCGATTCAACTCGCCGTAAAGGTAGCCTTGAAAAAGCACTAGATGAAATAAACCTAGGCGGTGCACGCATTCTAGTAGGCACACAAATGCTTGCTAAAGGTCATCACTTTGCAGATGTAAGCCTCGTTATAATTTTAGACGTTGATAGCGGGTTATATTCATGCGATTTTAGAGCGACAGAGCATTTAGCACAGTTAGTTACTCAGGTAGCTGGTCGTGCAGGACGTTCAGGGGAGCCTGGCCAAGTATTATTACAAACACACTTTCCAGAGCACCCACTTTTACAAGACTTAGTTAATAACGGTTATCAGGATTTTGCCCGTTTTGCCCTTAGTGAGCGCGATGATGCGGACTTACCACCCATTACAAATATGGCCATTGTCCGTGCACAAGGACATAGTATTAAACTAGTCGTCGATTTTTTGACGGATTTGGTTCCTGTGAATGGGGTATCTGGTATACAATTGCTCGGTCCGATCCCTGCACCTCTTGAAAAAGTCGCAGGTATGTATCGCTTTCAATTACATATTCAAGCGCAAGATCGTCGCATATTACATCAGTACCTTGCGCAAATGGTTGATTATTTAAGCTCAAGCAAACTTGCACAAAAAGTGCGCTGGAGCTTAGACGTAGACCCTATAGACATGATTTAGGTTAAGGCCAAAATAACGCTATGGCACAGCACGATTACATTAACAAAAAACCAGCAAATAGAAAAAACACTAAAAAAGCACCCACTAAAAAACCATTTCCAATTTTTTTAGTGAGCATTGCTATTTTACTTGTAGGTGGTTTCGTTTACGGATTATGGTTTATTAAAAGTAATGCCGATCCAAAACTTGTCGAAAAGCAAGCTCACCCAACTGCGCCTGAAAAAGTAGAAGTTGTTATTCCACGCACGCCGGAATTTATTAAAGAAATTAGAAACCACGAAATTCAAGTTGAAGTAAAAGAGCTTGAACAAAAAGGTCCTTATGTTATGCAATGCGGTTCGTTCAGAACTCATGCACAAGCTGAATCGTTAAAAGCTAAAATCGCATTTGCAGGGCTCATTTCTGAGATAAAACAGGCTGAAGGCAGCAATGGTACTTGGTATAAAGTGCGCCTAGGTCCTTATAAAACCAAACGCCAAGCCGAAAGCGATAAAAACAAACTTAAACGTGTAAAAATAGTCGGCTGCGGAATTTGGGGCTGGACTTGAAAATAAACCATTCACCCATATAACCTCATCATAATCGTTTTTTACGAGTTGCCTCTGCAGCTCGATGATGAGGAATAACATGACTACTATCGTAAGTGTTCGCCGTGGCGACAAAGTTGTAATTGGCGGCGATGGCCAAGTGTCTCTTGGTAACACCGTAATGAAGGGCAACGCCCGTAAAGTTCGACGTCTTTATAATGGCAAAGTAATCGCTGGGTTTGCCGGTGGTACTGCTGATGCCTTCACTCTTTTCGAACGCTTTGAAAGCAAATTAGAAATGCACCAAGGAAACCTAACTAAAGCCGCAGTAGAAATGGCTAAAGATTGGCGAAGTGACCGTGCACTTCGAAAACTCGAAGCACTGCTCGCTGTAGCAGACGAAACAGCCTCTTTAATTATTACCGGTAACGGTGATGTGGTTCAGCCAGAAAATGACCTAATTGCAATTGGCAGTGGTGGTAACTTTGCCCAATCAGCAGCAACAGCCTTATTAGAAAATACCGACTTAAGCGCTCGTGAAATAGTAGAAAAAAGTTTAACTATTGCAGGCAACATCTGCGTATTTACTAATAACTTCCAAACAATCGAAGAATTATAATAGGAACTATTATGTCTGATATGACCCCAAGAGAAATTGTTCACGAGCTAGATCAGCATATTATAGGTCAGGCTAAAGCTAAAAAAGCAGTGGCTATCGCGCTTCGTAATCGCTGGCGTCGTATGCAATTAAATGAAGATTTACGCAGCGAAGTAACACCAAAAAATATTTTAATGATTGGTCCAACCGGCGTAGGTAAAACAGAAATTGCACGCCGTTTAGCAAAATTAGCGAATGCGCCATTCATTAAAGTAGAAGCGACTAAGTTCACTGAAGTTGGCTATGTTGGTAAAGAAGTTGAGACAATCATCCGCGATTTAGTCGATGTATCAATTAAAATGACTCGCGAACAGCAGACTAAAAAGTTTAAACATCGCGCCGAAGAAGCAGCAGAAGAGCGCATTTTAGATGCCCTTTTACCTCCTGCAAAAGACCAATTTGGCGAAAGCCAACGCGACGATAATTCATCAACACGCCAAACATTCCGTAAAAAGCTACGTGAAGGTCAGTTAGATGATAAAGAAATTGAAATCGATTTAGCACAAGCACAACCAAACGTAGAAATTATGGCGCCTCCTGGTATGGAAGATATGACCAACCAGCTACAAAGCATGTTTCAAAACATGGGCGGCGATAAGCGTACTAAACGTAAACTAAAAATCAAAGAAGCCTTCAAACTATTAACGGAAGAAGAAGCCGCTAAATTAGTAAATCCTGAAGAACTAAAAGAACAAGCTATTTTTGCAGTAGAGCAAAACGGTATTGTGTTTATTGATGAAATAGACAAAATTTGTAAGCGCGGCGATTCTTCAGGCCCTGATGTGAGCCGAGAAGGTGTTCAGCGCGACTTGCTACCGCTAATTGAAGGCTCAACAGTAAACACTAAACACGGCATGGTTAAAACTGACCATATGTTGTTTATTGCCTCTGGTGCGTTTCAGATGGCAAAGCCATCAGATATGATCCCAGAGCTACAAGGTCGCTTACCGATTCGAGTAGAACTTGAAGCACTCACTGCAGATGACTTTAAACGCATCCTTACAGAGCCTCATGCATCGCTTACTGAGCAACAACGCGAGCTACTTAAAACTGAACAGGTATCAATTGAGTTTAGTGATGATGCAATTGAGCGTATTGCTAAAGCCGCTTGGCAAGTTAACGAAAAAACCGAAAACATCGGTGCTCGTCGTCTTCATACTGTAATGGAAAGATTGATGGAAGAGATTTCATACGATGCTTCTGAAAAAGCAGGTTCGTCTTTAGTAATCGATGCCGCTTATGTTGAAAAACACTTAGGTGCACTTGTTGAAGATGAAGACTTAAGCCGCTTTATTCTATAAAACGAATATAAACGTTATACTAAAAGCCTCCATATTGGAGGCTTTTTAATGGGATATATTAAATGAAACACGTAACAAAAGTGCATTACCACAGTGTGAGTAAAAATCTAGATGTTTACTTTGATGATGACAGCCAAGCCGTCTTTAGCTGTGAATTTTTACGTGTTCACTCCCCTTCTGCTGAAGTGCAAGGCCATGGCTCTGGTCCAATGAAGCTAGTACTTAATAAGCAAGATGTAGGAATAAAAAGTATTGTACCTGTTGGACACTATGCCTTGCGCTTAGATTTTGATGATGGCCATAATAGCGGGTTATTTAGCTGGCACTATTTTGCAAAACTGCAAGAGCAGCACGATACATTGTGGGCTGAATATTTAGAGCGTGTAATTGAGCTCAAGCAAAGTAAAGACAGTGTACCAATAAAGTTTATTCCTTAAACTTTATTGGTTATTTTTTACAAGCTTTATTTATACCTTAAACTTATCAATCGCGCTAAATAACACACGAGCCTGCTCAGATACTTCTTCACTTGTTTGTGCATTGTTCGCGGCATGCCCTGATGCATCTTGAGCAATATCACGAATACGCACTACATTTTTATTAACCTCTGACGCCACTTGGCTTTGCTCGTCAATTGCGACGGCTATTTGAGTACTCATTTCCATTATAGTTTGTACATCTTCCGTAATTGCACCTAATAATTCTCCAGCTTTAATCGCTTGCGAGGCACTTTCATCGCCTTGTGAACGACACTGATGCATAATACTCACAACTTCTTGAGTGCGCTGTTGTAATGTATTAATAATCCCTTCAATCTCGCTAGTAGACTCTTGTGTACGTTGTGCAAGTGAGCGGACTTCATCTGCTACTACGGCAAAACCACGACCATACTCACCAGCTCGAGCAGCTTCAATTGCAGCATTAAGTGCGAGTAAATTTGTTTGCTCAGCAATACCACGGATCACATCAAGCACAGAACCAATTGTCTCCCCATCTTTTTCGAGCTGTGATACCACACTCGATGCATTCCCAAGGGATTCAGATAGGTCTCTAATATGCTTAACCGTTGAATCCACTTCATTACGCCCTTGCTGTGCACTTAAGTTGGTCGATTCCGCTTTTTTGGCTGCTGCTTCGGTATTATGAGAAATATCTTGAATAGTCGCCTGCATTTCAGTTGCCGCGGTTGCTACCATATCTGCTTCATGAAGTTGCTCTTGCATACCTGAACTTGTTGCTGCAGTGCTTTCTGATAAATGCTCAGTGGCTACATTAAGCGTATTTAAAGCCGTGTTGACTTCATTTATTAAGTTTCTAAAGTCACCAATGAGGCTATTAAAATCGATTGTCATGGTGGTAATTTCATCTTTACCTGTTTGCTCTATCATCACACTTAAATCATTATTACGACGAATGTCGTTAATGGTGTGATAAACACGCTCTATAGGTACAATGATTGAGTGACTGGTAAAGTAAACAAGCGCTAGAACAATCACACCTGCAATTACAAAAACCAAAATGGCTAAAAATTGTGCTTGCTCTACACTCTTTTCAACTTGTAGTTTTGTTTCTTTAACAATTTGAGTAACAATTACATCGCTTTTATTGACGCTTTCTCGCATCACACCTAACGCACCAGAATTAAGGTCTAAGCCTAATGCTGTTTGCGCTTGTACAAGTGTTTCAAACTCATTTTGATACATATCAATCAAAGGGGTTATTTTTGCTTTGTAGCTGCTTAGCAGATCAGTCGATGCTATCTGTTGCTTAAACGTATTTATGCCTTCATTAAATCGCTCTAAGTATTTAATATCAAATCTCAGCATAAAATCTTTTTCTGAGCGCCTAAGTTGCAACATAGATGATAAAAGCTTGTAGTCTTGCTGCTCTTTCAGCAGTACTTCGACTTCATGCACAGCAGCTCTGAGCTTACCATATAAGCCATCTTTAGGATTCAGCCCAATCTCTTTTTGTAATTTAACAACAGTATTAAAATCATTGTTATAACTATTAATTAGTTGCTCAAAATGCTCAACCTGAGCAGCAGAAATATCTTGTTGGCTCATTGATTGCTTTAATTTTGTAATTTTACTACTTAACTGCTTAAAATCAGTTTCAAATTCAGTTAACGCTTCTTCGTGCTTATAAAATAGAAAATTTTTCTCATGTTTACGCAGTGCTAGTGCATGTACATTAAGTTCTTCTGCTAATTGAATAGTCTTATTTAAGTTTAAGGTTGTACGTGATTCAAAAATGATCACACATAAAAGAATCACCATAGCTAAACCAACAACAACTGCGTTTAATTGCAAACGTCGTTTAATAGTTAAGTTTTGTAAAAAAATCATCGCAAACGCCTTTATTAAATATGCTTTAATATTATAGCTTATTGAGTCAAAGCAACTAATTAAATTAATAGATTTTTATTTTATATAGTTATTTAGTGTTGTTAATTTTAGTTTTCATCATTATAAATTCACACTTCCCCATAAACCTTTATGTAATGAGTGTGTATTATTCCATTGTTTTTTAAGCAGCCAAAAAATCAAAGGAGCGGGATCACTGGGGTAATTAATCTGTTTATTTTGTGGCGCAGTATTCCAATCATCAAGCGCTTGGGGATTTAAATAACTCATTACATGTGCCATACCCATTGCAAGTAGCGTTTGTGCATTAGCGCCTTGCTCAAACTGCCCGTCTAAAGGTTTTAATAATAATTTTTTTCCTAATTTTAATGCTTCACTAGCAAGCTCAAACCCTGCGTTTCCTATTACGCCACTTGTATTTGCTAAATCATTTAAAAAGCCAGTGCGTGAAGGGGAACGCAAATGTATATGTCCAATAGATTGATTACAGGCGTGCGGGTGATAACAATAAAACTCTTTTTCGGGGAAGTCTTTTAAATAATCTATAATGCTGTCTAAATTTTCGAAAGGTAAATACACCAATACTTTATTCATAACCGCCACTGGATTGCCATGTTGATGATTAGCGATAAAAGGGGGAATAATATTATGCGCGAAAGGCTGCCAATGAACACCTAAATACGTATTGGCTGGTGCGTAGTATTTAATAAGTGACTTACGTAAAATCCCGCGACTAAACATAGGCACACTACTGGACAAAAATGCGGCCTGATGGCTAATTCCAACAACCGGAATTCCAGCCCTTTTTGCAGCCCATGCAGAAACTGGCTCAAAGTCATTGAGTACAAAATCATACTGTTTTACATCGAGCGACTTTATATCTGCAAGCAATTTACAAGGGCGCGCGTTGCTAACTGTTCGATAGCTTTTTACTTGACCATTTTCTGTATCAAAAGATAACCCCCGAAAACTTTTATACTGCCCAAACTCTTGCATATCAAAGTAGTCTTTTTTAGCACGTCCTGAAAAAATATAATCAACATCAATTCCTAATTCCTTAAAACCACTTGCCATGACCCGAGCGCGAGTAATATGACCATTCCCAGTACCTTGAATACCATATAATATTTTCATTCAGGCACCACTAATGCTAAAGAAAATATCGCACATGAACTACCAACCACAGCACCTAGAATAATATCCGCGGGAAAATGAACCCCGAGTACAACTCGAGAAATTGCCACTCCCGAGGCCCAGCCAAATAATAGCCAAGTATATTCAGGAAAAAAATGGCTTAAGATCACCGCGACTAAAAATGCGGCTGCACTGTGCCCTGAAGGTAAACTAAATTTATCACTAGGTACTATGTAAGCGTTTGTAACTAAACAATCGCACGGCCGAACCCGAGCAAAACGATTTTTAGCTAAAAAGTAGATAGGTCTTTCTATCGCAAATCCGAGTAGCAAAGTTACTGGTAATAACTGATATGGTTCATTGTTACTTAACCACCATACAGCCCCACATATGAGTAGATAAAGGCCACCATCACCACTTTTTGATAGTCCAAATGCGATTACTTTCAGCCATGAAGGCGATTTACAATTAAACAGAGTTAAAAATAATTGCTCATCTATTTGAGCTACTTTTTTAAGCATATTATTACTATCCATCACTTACTCCTAGCTGCATAATATATGAACACTGTTTTAGCTTAGGTGTTGTAAATAACAATTGCGTGACGCTTTTAAGACACTATTGTTGCTTTTATTGATTCCCTTCTTATTTTGCCTAAATTTACTGCGATTAAGTCGTTGTTATTGCTTATGAGGAGGGTATACTGAGGTATAAATTAATGTACCTTTTGAGGATAAAATAATGGATTACAGCACTTCTGATTTATGCGACCACTTTGCTGATGTGGTTGACGTGCTAGAACCAATGTTCATCAACTTTGGTGGTCGCCACAGTTTTGGTGGTCGCATTAAAACGGTTAAATGTTTTGAAAATAATGAACTGATCCGCGAATTACTTTCTCAAGATGGTACTGGCTTAGTGCTTCTTATTGATGGCGGTGGTTCAACTCGTCGTGCGCTTATCGACATCGAAATAGCCGAACTTGCACTCGAAAATAACTGGAATGGCATTGTTGTATACGGCGCAGTACGTCATGTCGATGAGCTTGAAGAACTTGATTTAGGTATTCAAGCAATTGCCTCAATACCGGTTGCTGCCGACAGCGAAGGTGCTGGCGAAGACGCAATAGGTGTTAACTTTGCTGGTGTATCATTTTTTGATGACGACTTTATTTATGCTGACAGTACTGGCATTGTTTTATCTGCTGAAGAACTAGAATTGGAAATCGTAGAAGCATAACGTGACCAATCATTTAAAGGTATATGATGAAAGCGCGGTTAAAGCGATTTGCTCTATCCGCGCAAACGAAAAAAAAGCTTGGCAAGCAATGGCCTTGCTCGATACTCAAGTTAATGTGCAACAAGCACTTATTGATGCCGCACAGTTTGGTATTCGCTATGTATTACTCGGTATTTGCGAAGATATTGGCCCCAAAGCAAACCTAGGAAATGGCGGTGCAGACGAAGCGTGGCCGGCTTTTTTAACGCGTTTTTTAAACCAACCTCATAATCAATTTATTGCTACACAAAAAGTACTTTTATTAGGTGAAGTCAATGTTGATGATCTAATGGCAAAAAGTAAGCAGCTTGATAATCAACAGCCTAAACAGTTAAATCAATTACGAGATTTATGTCAGCAACTCGATGAACGAGTAGAAAATGTATTATCCCTTGTATTTAAAGCAGGTCTTGAGCCAATTATTATTGGCGGGGGGCATAATAACTGCTTAGGTATTATTCGTGCTTTAAGTAAATATAAAAATACACCGGTTAATGCCATAAATTTTGATCCTCATGCCGACTTTAGAGACTGTGAAGGCCGTCACAGTGGCAACGGTTTCCGGTATGCGTACAACGAACAGCTCTTAAATAATTATCACGTGATTGGTTTACACGAACTGAAAAACAATCAAGCTATTCTTGAAGCTATGGCTAACGCTAATTTTAAATTTAATAGCTACCAATCGATAAAAGTGAGACGGGATATTACACTCACTCAAGCCGTTAATAATGCACTAAATAGCTTTGATAACTTACCACTTGGAGTTGAAGTAGATTTAGACAGCATTTCTTACATGCCAGTAAGTGCCTATACGTGCAGTGGATTTAACGTGGACGACAGTGAGCACTTTGTGCATTTAGCCGCTAAAAACCGTCAGTCTCAGTATTTACATTTATGTGAAGCTGCACCAAATCAGCATCCAAATAACATTGAGAATGGCATGCAACACTGTGGGCAAGTAATTAGCGCGCTAGTGAATACCTATTTACAAGCTAAAGAAGGCCTTTAGTAAACGCCTTACTTTTATTGAAATAAAAAATACTGCTATTTACCGTGAAGTAGGAGGAATATATTCCCCTTGTGTTAACTGCCACTGCTTTAGCCAGCTCATTAAACCAATACTACTCAATGGATGACCAAAGTAATAACCTTGTGCAGCATAAGCATTTAAACTTTTAACAAATCTCAGTTGCTCAAACGTTTCTACGCCCTCAAAAATAACTTTAGTCTTTTGCTGGTTATGCATTTCAACCATGCCACTAATTAAACTGCGTATATTATTTTGATTGCTAAAATCAGCAGTTAACGACGGTGCAACTTTAATATACTCAACAGCTAAATTGGGTAATTTAGACAGTAGTACTGGATTATCACCGAGCCCATCAACACAGACTTTTAATCCAATGTTATTGAGCCTAGCAATCATCGCCCTACCTTTATTATCTAAATTGGTAAAAATGTGTAACGGGCATTCAACAATTAAATCCCCAGCCTCTAGTTGATGTTCACTTGTGATGCGGTCAACAAACTCAACAAACTCTTCGTTAAGCATTTCAGGACCAAATACATTAATACTAAGCGGTATTGCTATCCCTTCTATACGCAATGCCATTGCGAGTTCTGCCGCACGCTCTATCACAAAAGTAGCTAATGGATAAGCCAATCCTGCAATTCTAATATCATCAATAAATCTATTTGCAGATAAAATACCTTGCTTTGGATGCTGCCAACGTAACAACAGTTCTAAAAATTCTATTTTTCCATCATCATTACGAATAATTGGTTGAAAATAGAGCTCTAGTTCACTTGAAAAGTCGATATTAGCTAACTCTTTTAGGCGTGCTTGTTGCTCAAGTTGCTCTACCATCATTTGCTGATGATACGGGACCACCTTTCGTTGAGGGTGACTATCAAGCGCTAAATATGCGTAGGATATTAAATCATCAAAATTATTTTCTTGTGCCCCGCAATCCACATAACTTGCTCGTGCGTTAACCTCTACGGTACAGTTTGCAACATTGAAAGGTTTTAATGTTGCACCAAGAATGTGCTCTATAACGTGCTCATGAAGATGATTTTGAGTCGCCAAACTACAAATAAAGGCAAAGTTAAGTCCACCTAAATGCGCCAGTTTTTCTTGTGACCCTAAATCAACAATCTCATCGTTTTCTAATAGTTTTTTTATTCTATTTGCTGATTGAGTCAGTAATAAGTCACCGAAATCTCGCCCTATTTGCTGGTTAACTTGTTCAAAGCCCTCTAGGCGAATAATGACTAGTGCTGCCTTTATGGGTGTATCATCACACCAGGCATAATAGCCTTCTCGTAACTTTTTTCTGTCTGCAAAGCTAGAAAGTGGTGAATTTTCAATAAATATTTCTTGCGCTTTATCTTCGACAATCACTTCCTCAGCCAATTCATCTTCACTGATAAAACCAGCAACAGCTAAGAATAAAATAGCGATAACAATCCAAAATAAAGGGATTGCTAATAATAAATGTGCAGAAAAAAGTACAACAAATAACAAACTAGCAAACGAGCTGATGATGATCATAGTCCAATTACTACGCTCAAACGCCTGCCACAAATGAAAACAAAACCCAAAGGCAAGTAAAATAGCTAACCAAGCAGTACCCAGACTTAAAATTGCTAAACCAACAACAGCAATACATAGGTAGCTAAACTTCATACCGCTATTTTTTATAGTAAATAATGACGCGATCATTGCCATTAACAAGGCACCACTAAAAAATATCGGGAAGTTACTGTCGGTTAAAAAACTCAAATTAGCACCACTTGTACTCGCTAAAAAATTCAATAAAAGCATGTTTATTATGGACGAAATTAATACTAACTAAGTTTACCCAAAATCCATAAGTTTAACAGTCTATTTACGCCAAATTGGTAACTTAATTGTGACGGATGATTTATTTGCCAATGCGCAATGTCAGCTCTTGCGCCAACCTTTAAAACACCACGCTCATCTAACCCTAGAGCCTTAGCTGCATTTCGAGTAACACCAGCTAATGCTTGCTCAGGTGTTAATCTAAATAATGTGCACGCCATGTTCATCATCAAGTGCACTGAACATAGGGGAGATGTACCTGGGTTAAAATCACTAGCAATAGCTATCGGTACTTTATATTGATTAAGTAATTCAATAGGTGGGAATTTAGTTTCTCTTAAAAAATAAAAAGCGCCTGGCAATAACACCGCTACCGTCCCAACGTCTGCCATAGCTTTTACACCCTCTTCGTCAAGATGCTCTATATGATCCGCCGAAAGGCCATTGAACTGCGCCACCAGCTCAGCACCATGTTGATTAGATAACTGTTCAGCATGGCATTTTACTGGGAGGTTATGCTTTTTAGCTGCCTGGAAAACACGCTTGGTTTGCGAATAACTAAAGCCTACATTTTCACAAAATACATCGACTGCATCAGCAAGATTATTAGCCACTACCTGATCAAGCATGTCAGTACATACCAAATCAATATATTCATCAGCACGGCCTTTGTATTCAGGCGGTAGAGCATGCGCCCCTAAAAAAGTAGTTTTAATATCAATAGGGTGATGTTCACCTAATAAACGAGCGACTTCTAATATTTTTATCTCGTTTTCAGTATCTAGTCCATAGCCTGATTTTATTTCAACGGTTGTTACACCTTCTTTTAACAACGTATTTAAGCGATCTTTTGCATCAACAAATAGCTGTTCACGATCGGCTGCTCTTGTGGCTTTAACCGTACTTGCTATGCCACCACCTTGTGCTGCGATTTGCTCATAACTTACACCCTGCAAGCGCTGTTCAAACTCTTGCGATCTTGAACCTGCAAATACTAAGTGCGTATGACAGTCTATTAGGCCTGGCGTTAACCATTGTCCTTTTACACTCAATGTCGGCGTTGCAAACACATCAAAACTAGGCAATATTGATTGCTCTCCAATCCACGCAATTTTACCATTTTTAATGGCTATAGCAGCATTTTCAATTGCGCCATAAGGGGCATTTATATTGCTATCCATAGTGGCAATATTGGCATCAGTTAAAAGTAAGTCGATTTCTTCTAACTCATAATTTTGTGTTGTGCTTTGCATATTGCAGCCCTTTTTACACCGTGAATAATGAAAATATAGTCTAACAACCCATCTTGTATATACAAGATAATTGTGTCATCTTATTTATATAGTTTATTTTTAATGTAACCATAAATTTAATGACGACACCTAAATTTGCGCAAATAAAACAATTCATTGTCGATAAAATTCGCAGCGGTACGTGGCAAGAAAACCAACGTGTTCCCTCTGAAAACGAACTAAGTAGTCAATTTAGTGTAAGCAGGATGACAGCCCGCCGAGCACTAAGCGAACTAACCGAGGCTGGTATTTTAACCCGCAGCCAAGGGTTAGGTACATTTGTAGCTACATTTAAATCGCAGTCATCGTTACTTGAAATAAAAAATATTGCTGATGAAGTAAAAGAGCGTAACGGCAACTACACCTGTAGCGTACTCATACTCGAATCAATAAATGCAGTCGCACCTATTGCCATTGCACTTGGTGTTGAGGTTGACAGTGTTGTATATCGAAGTGTACTTGTGCATAACGAAAACGACAGCCCTTTGCAGCTAGAAGAGCGTTTTGTAAATCCTGCCCTTGCGACTGGCTACTTACAACAAGACTTTAGCATGCTTACACCTCATGAATATCTATCTAGTGTTGCCCCACTTACCCAAGCAAGGCATACCGTAGAGGCTATTATGCCAAACAGCGAAATGTGCCAATGGTTAAACTTATATAACGAAGAGCCATGCTTACAAGTTATTCGACGCACATGGTCTATTAACGGCATTGTAAGCTTTGCGCGCCTTGTATCACCAGGCAGTAAATATCGCTTAGGTGGTCACTTAACATTTAAAAAATAACAAACAATAGCGCTTACTGCGCTTTTTTTATAACAAATCACCTTGTATATACAACAGGAGCAAAACATGAACAACCGACTCGACACAAGTCGCGTAATACGTGCACCTCATGGCGATAAAATAAGTGCTAAAAGCTGGCAAACAGAAGCTGCTAAGCGCATGCTAATGAATAACTTAGACCCTGAAGTTGCAGAGCATCCTCATGCACTTGTTGTGTATGGTGGTATTGGCCGAGCGGCTCGTGATTGGCCAAGTTATGACAAAATTATAGAAACCCTCGATAGACTCGAAAGCGACGAAACCCTGCTTGTACAATCAGGAAAACCCGTTGGTGTATTTAAAACCCACTGTAATGCCCCTCGCGTGCTTATTGCTAACTCAAATCTTGTTCCACACTGGGCAAATTGGGAGCACTTTAATGAGCTCGATAAAAAAGGCTTGATGATGTACGGGCAAATGACGGCGGGTTCTTGGATTTATATTGGCTCGCAAGGCATAGTACAAGGAACTTACGAGACCTTTGTAGCTATGGCAAAGCAACACTTTGCAGGTAGCGCTAGTGGTAAGTGGGTATTAACAGGTGGTCTTGGTGGTATGGGCGGTGCGCAACCACTTGCAGCTACAATGGCTGGCTTTAGTGCACTGGTTGTTGAATGTGATGAAAGCCGTATCGATTTTCGTATAAAAACAGGCTACGTTGATGTAAAAGCAACAAGTCTTGAACACGCACTGCAATTAATAACCGATGCATGTGTTAAAGGTAAAGCCCTCTCAGTGGGTTTACTAGGTAACGCTGCCGATATTTTTAGTACACTGGTTAAAACAGGCATTACCCCTGATGTAGTTACAGATCAAACATCGGCTCACGATCCATTGAATGGTTACTTACCACAAAACTGGACAATGGATCACGCTGCAAAAATGCGTGAGCAAGATCCAAAAGCCGTAGTAAAAGCTGCTAAACAATCAATGGCAGTCCAAGTTAAAGCTATGCTGGCACTACAAAAAGCCGGAGCCGCCACTACTGATTACGGTAATAATATTCGTCAAATGGCGTTTGATGAGGGTGTTACCAACGCATTTGATTTTCCTGGATTTGTACCTGCCTATATTCGCCCTTTATTTTGTGAAGGTATTGGACCATTTAGATGGGTAGCATTATCAGGCGACCCTGAAGATATATATAAAACCGACGCCAAAGTAAAAGAACTTATTCCTGATGATGCACATTTGCATAACTGGCTTGATATGGCGCGGGAACGCATACAATTCCAAGGTTTACCTGCACGTATTTGCTGGGTTGGACTTAAAGATAGAGCGCGCCTTGCACTGGCCTTTAATGAAATGGTTAAAAATGGCGAACTTAAAGCCCCTATCGTTATTGGTCGCGATCACCTCGATTCTGGTTCAGTTGCCAGCCCTAACCGCGAAACAGAGAGCATGAAAGATGGCTCAGATGCAGTATCAGATTGGCCATTACTCAACGCACTGCTTAATACCGCAAGTGGCGCTACTTGGGTGTCACTTCATCATGGTGGCGGTGTAGGCATGGGATTTAGTCAGCACTCTGGTGTAGTTATTGTTGCCGATGGTACTGATGAAGCTAAAGAGCGTATTGCTCGCGTACTGTGGAATGACCCTGCAACGGGTGTAATGCGCCATGCTGATGCTGGATACGACATAGCAAAAAACTGCGCTAAAGAGCAAAATTTAGACCTACCTATGTTAAACGAGGAATGATCATGTTCGAACTTACTCTCACTCCCGGAACACTTGATTTAAACACACTAAGAAAAATTAATAATTCAGCGGTAAAGTTAAGCCTTGCAAAACATGCCGAGTCGCAAATAGCAGCAAGCGCGCAAACCGTTCAAAACGTTATTAATGAACACCGCACTGTATACGGAATTAACACCGGCTTTGGATTATTAGCCAATACCAAAATTGCCGATGACGAACTTGAATTATTACAGCGCTCCATTGTACTTTCACACGCTGCGGGTATTGGCGAATACATGGATGACAGCACAGTAAGGTTAATGATCACCTTAAAAGTAAATTCGCTTTCGCGCGGCTATTCGGGCATTCGTCTGCAAGTAATCAAATTTTTTATGCAGCTGCTTAGTAGCGAAGTATATCCATGCGTGCCTAAAAAAGGCTCCGTGGGGGCATCGGGAGATTTAGCCCCTCTTGCGCATATGTGCCTACCTTTATTAGCTGAAGGTCAAATGCGACATAAAGGAGAAATAATTAGCGCAGCACAAGGGTTAAAAATAGCGGGACTTGAACCCCTAACACTTGCAGCCAAAGAAGGCCTAGCATTATTAAATGGTACACAAGCGTCGACTGCGTTTGCACTTCAGGGGCTATTTAGAAGCGAGAACTTATATGCACAAAGCTGCGTTATCGGCTCAATAAGCATAGAAGCTGCAATGGGCAGTCGCGCGCCATTTGATGCACGTATTCATGATATTCGTGGTCAGCGCGGACAAATAGACACCGCTCAAGTATTTAGAGACCTACTCGATACGCACTCTCAGATTAGTGATTCCCACGTCAATTGTGAAAAAGTACAAGATCCATACTGCCTTCGCTGCCAACCTCAAGTGCTAGGTGCTTGCCTAACTCAGATACGCCAAGCTGCAGAAGTGTTGCTATGCGAGTCGAACGGTGTAACCGACAATCCGCTAGTTTTTGCCGATGTAGGCGACATAATATCGGGAGGAAACTTTCATGCAGAGCCCGTTGCAATGGCCGCCGATAACTTAGCTATCGCAATTGCCGAAATTGGCGCATTAGCAGAAAGGCGAATTGCATTACTTATCGATTCAAACCTATCCAAATTACCGCCATTTTTAGTTGAAAACGGCGGTGTAAATTCAGGATTTATGATTGCCCAAGTTACCGCAGCAGCGCTTGCGTCAGAAAACAAATCATTAGCGCATCCGGCTTCGGTCGATAGCTTGCCTACATCTGCAAATCAAGAAGATCATGTTTCTATGGCAACCTTTGCAGCAAGGCGCTTAGATGAAATGGCCAATAATACCCAAGGTGTTTTGGCAATAGAATGGTTAGCATCGGTTCAAGGGCTAGAATTTAGAAAGCCGCTTGAACCATCAAATAAAGTGCAAAGCGCTAAAGCGTTGTTACGCGAACATGTGAGTTATTATGATAAAGACCGCTACTTTGCTCCCGATATCGAAGCTGCTAATACATTACTAAGTGAAGGTAAGCTATGCGACTTCATAGAGAGCAGTCCCCTGCCTTCAGCATATTAAATACCGTGCTGATAGCTAAACCCTAAGGCTTCAATGGCTGAGCCTAATACTTTGCGCTCAGCCGAATCAGTTCCTGTAAACGTTGGCATTTCACCACCATGTTGCTGACACTTCATCGCGTAATATTCAGCTTTTTTGGGGTGCGCAGGATTAACCACATTATAAATATTTTGCCCTACTTGCCAGTGCTCTATCACCGCAAAAATAGCATTAATTACATCTTGTTGATGCACCATATTTACTACTTGCTCACTTGATGTATTGAGCTCTTTGCCTGCCACAAAACGCCCCGGCTCTCTATTAGGCCCTAGTAAGCCAGCTAAACGAAGTACTTTGCCATCTTGTTCAAGCACTTGCTCTTCAGCTTCATAGAGCTTTATTTGGCGCTCGTTTGTGCATGAAATATCGCTACTTTCGCTATACACACCAGGCTCTTGATCGTATACCCCGGTTGATGAGCACAATAAAAAGCCCTTTGCGTTTAACTCCCTTGAAAGCTTAAGCGCTGCGGTGAGTGCTTCAGGATAATTACTTTCACTGTGCCTGCTACGTGGTGGAATAGCACATACCCAATAAGCATCTTGTAAATCAATTTGATGTGTTAGTTGCCCATCTTCAAGTGCAAACTGACGCTCAAAATCAAACTCGTGTATATCTGTTCTATGCGTTCCTTGTACTTGCCAATCAGCTTTTTGCGCACTTACGCATAAAGCATGTCCTAACCAACCTGCACCTAATACTACCAATTTATTGCTTTTATTTTTCATTTTCACCTAAACCTTTATTTTATAAGGAAAACAAGTGTAAAAACCTAACTTTAATTCAAATTAAAACTAGATATGATTATAACCACTCTACTAAATCAAAAGCGTATGTGCACTGATGTAAAAAATTATTTTACAAAAACCAATCAATCATTTTTGAAGTATTGTTGTTGGTTAATCAAATAGATTAGGTGCAAAAATAGCGCGTTTAGAATTCATATCCATGCGTTAAATTTAAGCATGAATGCCCCCCCTTGTTTTTAATTTATTTAGCACCATATCTTTACAGTTCGCTACTATTTTTACTGTAATTGGGTAATACAAAGTTATTTTTACGAACCAGATCAAATTTTTCGATTTTATATACAGATCTTTTTATTGAGATAGTTTGTTGTTTGGCAGAGTCTGGTATAGTAGCGCACGTAATAAACAGTGCTTTTTAGCGGTTTAATACAAAATTGCTAATTAATATGTTCTAAGTGTTACTTAAAAGCATATATTAATTACCAATTATTAAAAATGGGTTAGCCGATACTCGGCTGACAAAGAATACATTGTAACGGTTTTATCATGATATCTAATTTATTTACCAAGCTTTTTGGTAGTCGCAATGACCGCACTATTAAAAACTTTAGAAAGACGGTCGCGCTAATTAATGCGCTAGAAACGCAACTTGAAGCGCTTTCTGATGAAGATTTAAAAGCTAAAACAGCCGAGTTTAGAGAACGTTACGATAACGGGCAAAGTCTAGACGATATTTTACCTGAAGCCTTTGGCGTGGTGCGTGAAGCGTCAAAACGCGTTAATGGCATGCGCCACTTTGACGTACAGCTATTAGGCGGCATGGTTTTACATGAAGGCCGCATCGCAGAGATGCGTACTGGTGAAGGTAAAACACTTACAGCGACTTTACCTGCTTATTTAAATGGTTTAACCGGTAAAGGCGTTCATGTAATTACCGTGAATGACTATCTTGCTAAGCGTGATGCCGAAACAAACCGTGCGTTGTTTGAATTTTTAGGCCTTACTGTAGGCTGTAACGTACCAGGTATGATGCCACAGCAGAAAAAGTTAGCGTACACTGCTGATATTACTTACGGTACAAATAACGAATTTGGTTTTGACTATCTTCGTGACAACATGGCTTTTAGCATTGATGAACGCGTACAGCGTCCATTATTCTATGCTGTAGTCGATGAAGTGGATTCAATCTTAATTGATGAAGCACGTACCCCCCTTATTATTTCAGGCCCAGCTGAGGATAGCTCTGAGCTATACACTGAAATAAACACCATCGTGCCTTTACTTGAACTTCAAGAAAAAGAAGACGAAGAAGGCATTGAAGGTGACGGCGATTACACGATTGATGAAAAGTCTAAGCAAGTTCATTTAACAGAACGTGGTCAAATTAAAGTAGAAGAGCTACTTACTGAGCGCGGCTTAATTGAAGAAGGCGATTCGCTTTATTCAGCAGCAAGCATTACGCTACTAAGCCATGTTTATGCCGCCCTTCGTGCTCATAAGCTATACCAAAAAGATGTTGATTACGTTGTAAAAGAAAACGAAGTAATCATTATCGATGAGCATACGGGTCGTTCAATGGAAGGTCGACGTTGGTCAGAAGGTTTACACCAAGCTGTTGAAGCTAAAGAAGGTGTGAAAATTCAAAATGAAAACCAAACGCTTGCCTCTATTACGTTCCAAAACTACTTCCGTTTATACGAAACATTAGCAGGTATGACAGGTACTGCCGATACTGAAGCATTTGAATTTCAGTCAATCTACGGCCTTGATACCGTTGTTATGCCAACTAACAAGCCGATGGTTCGTGACGATCGCGCCGATTTAGTTTACCTAACGCAAGAAGAAAAATACGAAGCTATTTTAATTGATATTAAAGATTGCCAAGAGCGCGGACAACCTGTGCTAGTTGGTACTATTTCAATTGAAAGCTCTGAGTATCTATCGCAGTTTTTACGCAAAGAAAAAATTAAGCACAACGTACTTAATGCTAAATTTCATGCGCAAGAAGCAGATATCGTTTCAGACGCTGGCCTACCAGGTACAGTAACAATTGCAACAAACATGGCCGGTCGTGGTACCGATATCGTGTTAGGTGGTAACTGGAACAGTGAAGTTGAAAAACTTGAAAACCCAACTGATGAACAAATAGCTGAAATTAAAGCCGCTTGGAAAATTCGCCATGATGCAGTAATTGATGCCGGCGGTTTACATATCATAGGTACTGAACGTCACGAATCTCGTCGTATAGACAACCAATTACGTGGTCGTTCTGGTCGTCAAGGTGATGCTGGTTCAAGCCGTTTTTACTTATCGATGGACGATGCGCTAATGCGTATATTTGCCGGTGAGCGCATGACGAACATGATGCGTAAATTAGGCATGCAACGCGGTGAAGCAATTGAACATCCATGGGTAAACCGTGCAATTGAAAATGCACAGCGTAAAGTAGAAGCACGTAACTTTGATGTACGTAAGCAACTACTTGAGTACGATGATGTAGCAAACGATCAACGTCGTGTTGTTTACTCTCAGCGTAACGAACTACTTGAAGAAGGTGATATTTCAGAAACTATTACTGCAATTCGTGGTGACGTACTTAGCAATACAATTGATCAGTACATTGCACCGCAAAGCCTTGCTGAAATGTGGGATATTCCTGGCCTTGAAGAGCGTTTAAAACAAGACTTCTTAATTGAGTTACCTATTACTCAGTGGTTAGCAGATGACAATAAACTATACGAAGAAAAACTTCGTGAGCGTATTGAGCAGGCGGTTGAGCAGTCATACAAGCAAAAAGAAGAGCAAGTTGGCGATTCTGTTTTACGTCAATTCGAAAAAGCGATTATGCTACAGAGCCTTGATCAGCATTGGAAAGATCACTTGGCTGCTATGGATCATTTACGCCAAGGTATTCATTTACGTGGTTACGCGCAAAAGAATCCTAAGCAAGAGTACAAGCGTGAATCGTTTGAGCTGTTCTCTGAAATGCTTGAAAACTTGAAAGTAGATGTTGTAAGCATTCTAAGTAAAGTACAAGTACGCGCAGAAGAAGATGTTGAAAAAGTAGAAGAGCAACACCGTAAAAGTGAAAATGCTCCTCGCGAATACAAACATGAAGAAGCTGAGCACGTAGGTGGCGAAGCGCCAGAAACAGCGACAGTAATGGCTCGTACAGAACCAAAAGTAGGTCGTAATGACCCTTGTCCTTGTAAATCAGGTCAAAAATTCAAACAGTGTTGCGGTAAATTAAAATAACCCAATATTGTCAGTAGCTTATTAAAAAGCGGCGCTAGCGTCGCTTTTTTTTATGGAGTTTTAAAGTAATGACTATAGAAATTGTACATGTAGCTGTTGGTGTTATTAAGAAAAATAACGCTATATTCATTTGTAAACGTGCAGATGAACAACATCAAGGCGGTTTATGGGAATTTCCTGGTGGTAAAGTCGAAGCTGGAGAAAGTGTGTTTGTTGCACTTAAACGCGAGCTTATTGAAGAAGTTGGACTAACCATTCACAGCTCTAGCCAATTGATGGTGATTGAACATGACTACGGCGATAAATGCGTTAAATTAGATGTACACGTAGTAAGTAACTTTAGCGGTGAGGCACATGGCGCTGAAGGGCAACCTAGCGAATGGGTAGCAATTACTGAATTAGAAAATTATGATTTTCCTGAAGCGAATGCTGAAATTATCGAAAAAATAGTTGCCCGATACGCATAAAAAAGAGCATAAGTGAGCACAATGAATATCTCAATACAAAATAAGCTAAGCGAACTGTTAGCACTGCCTCCTGAGTTAACTCAAGTTAGTGCGATTGGTAGCGGCCATATAAATAGTACATGGCTACTTACAAGTATTGATAAACAGTTTATTGTGCAAAAACTAAATACTGAGGTATTTAAAAACCCTGCTCAGTTAGTGAGTAATGCAAAACTAATTGAGCAGCATTTAAATGCTAAACAACTGCAAAATAATTACCCGCTTGAAATAATCAAACATATAGCTACACAAAACGACGAACACTTAATAAAAATTGATAATGCGTATTATCGCGTCCTTAACTATATTAGCGATAGCTACAGCGAAGACGTTGTTAAAAATACCCAGCAGAGCGAGCAAGCGGCTTACGCCTTTGCCGTATTTGCTCATGTATTACAAGATTTTGATGCGCAACAGCTACACACTGTAATTCCTGATTTTCATAACTTAGCGATGCGCTTTGAGCAATTAAATACCGCAATCACTAACAACGTAGTTAATAGAGTAAAGCACTGCGCTAGTGAAATAGAGTATTGCTTAACGCAGCAGCATTTAATTACTGAGCTTAGTCAGGTAGCTAAACACATACCGCTTAGAGTGTGTCATAACGATACAAAAATAAATAATATGCTGTTTTGTAATATAACTCACAAAGCAAAAGCAGTTATTGATTTAGACACCTGTATGGCAGGATTTTGGCTTTATGACTTTGGTGACATGGTACGTACATTTTGCTCCCCCGAAGCCGAGGATTCAACAGACTTACACAACGTTGTTATTCGAAAAGATATATTTTCAGCCATTGTTAAAGGCTATGTAACGCCATTAAAAAGTAGCATGAGCACAAAAGAACAAGACAGCCTGCTGCTAGGCGCTAAAATAATGCCACTCATGTTAAGTGTGCGCTTTTTAACTGATTACTTAAATAACGATGTGTACTTTAAAGTATCTCATGCAGAGCATAATTTAGAGCGAGCACAAAACCAACTCGCGCTTTATAAAAACATACTGAGTAACGAAGAATGGATGCACGCGTGCTTAGTCGATGAACAAATTCAAGATACAAAAAAACCAGTAAGCTAAAAACTTACTGGTTTTTTGTTATTTATAGCAATGCAATTACCAGATTTTTACGCGGTCTTCTGGTTTGATATACATTTTATCACCTTCTTTTACGTCAAACGCTTCGTAAAACTCAGGCATGTTCGACAAGATACCGATTACACGGTAGTGGCTTGGTGAATGAGGGTCTGTTAATAAACGATTACGTAACTCTTCATCGCGGTAGTTACGACGCCAGATTTGTGACCAACCCATAAAGAAACGTTGATCGCCTGTGTAACCATCTATCACGGGTGCTTTTTTATCACCTAAAGAGAGCATATACGCTTTATGCGCAACGGTTAATCCACCTAAGTCACCAATGTTTTCGCCAAGCGTTAGCTCACCATTAACACTTGCATCTTCAAATGGTTTATATTCGTTATACTGTGCAACTAAAGCCGCTGTACGCTCTTCAAATTGCTTAAGGTCAGTCTCACTCCACCAGTTACGTAAGTTACCGTCACCGTCGTATTTAGCACCTTGGTCGTCAAAACCGTGGCCAAGCTCATGCCCAATTACCGCGCCAATTGCGCCGTAGTTTACAGCATCATCCGCTTCTAAATTAAAGAATGGCGGTTGTAAAATAGCGGCTGGAAATACAATTTCGTTGTTTACTGGATTGTAATACGCATTTACTGTTTGCGGAGTCATGTGCCACTCAGAGCGATCAACTGGTTTACCCAATTTAGCAATCATGTCTGCGTATGCCCATTCGCTATAACGAATGTAATTGCCTACTAGCTCGTCTGAGTTAATCTCTAGCTCTGAGTAATCTTTCCACGTGTCTGGGTAACCAATTTTAGGTGTAAATTTGTCTAGTTTTTCTTTCGCTGCAAGCTTTGTTTCAGGGCTCATCCACTCAAGATTTTCGATAGCAACGCCATAACCTTTAATTACGTTATCAACTAGCTCTTCCATGCGTGCTTTAGCTTCTGGCGGGAAGTTATCTTTAACGTATACCTTACCTAAAATTTCACCAAGTACACTGTTAGATGCATCAACCGCTTGCTTCCAAAGAGGTGCTTGTTCTTCTACGCCACGAAGTGTTGTGCTGTAAAAGTCAAAGTTAAGGTTAACTAAATCTTCACTAAGTAGCTCTGCATAACCACTTACAAAATGAAATTTTAAGTAGTTTTTCCACGTCGCTAAATCAGTGTCTTTGTAAATAGTAGCAAGTGCTTCTAAGTAGCTTGGTTGACGTACAATAATGTCACTTGCACTCACGCCTGCATCTTTAAAGAATGCAGCTAAATCAAGGTCACCCATCAACTTGCTTGCATCTGCTACTGTCATCTTGTTATAAGATTTAGTTGCATCACGGCTTTGCACACGGCTCCACTGAGCATCAGCTAGTGTTTTTTCAAATGCAAGTACGCTCTTAGCTGCTTCTGCTGCATTTTTAACGCCTGACTTTGCTAAAACATCAGTGATATATTGCTCGTAAGAAGCGCGAATTTTAGTGAATTTTTCGTCATCTTTTAAGTAATAGTCACGATCTGGTAAACCAAGACCCGACTGAGATAAATACAATGCATACTCGCTTGAATTTTTAGCATCGTTATTTACAAACCAACCAAACGGTAAAGTACCGCCTTGTTTTTGAATTTTAGCCATTAAACCCACTAAATCAGCTTTAGATTTAACGCTATCAATTGTATCTAATGACGGTTGTAATGGCGTAATACCTAGCTCATTACGCGCATCTTTATTCATATAGCTTTTATAAAATGCACCAATTTTGTACTCATCACTGCCTTTTTTAGCGGCTTTGTTTGCGGCTGCACTTTCAAGGGCTATTTTCATCGCTTTTTGCGACTCATCATATAACTGCGAAAAAGAACCGTAGTTAGATTTATCACCTGGTATTTCAGTTTTAGCTAACCACTGACCATTTACATGGTAGTAAAAATCGTCTTGTGCGCGTACTGAACTATCCATATTGGCTAATTCAATACCAAGCTCTAGTGGCTTTTCAGCGGGTGCTGTTACTACCGGAGTATCGGTTACTTTAGCTTCTTGTTGTTTTTCACCACAACCTACCAAGCCAAGTGCAAGTGCAATACTTGCAGCAGCCATTGTTACTTTATTCATAATGATTCCGTTTGTTAGTTAGAATTAAATCATACCAATCTGCTTATGTATGGGGTCTATTTAACGTTAAGAAAATTACGCTAGAACTAGGCAAAAGTTTTTGTATCTAGTTGTGTTCTAAATAAAAAATTTTTAACGACGTTATAGTGCAATTTAATTCGTTAAATTGATCAAAGATTTATGCAGGTTGGTATCACATACCAACTCCATTAAATTCTTGAATATAGCAGGAGTAAAAATAGCACTGCCTGTACGCTTTTACTTAATGGAATGGGTATCAAGGGAGCTTTAAATAATAAAGCACACCACGCAGTATCATAAACCTCATTAGACCAACAATAAAATGGAATATGTAACAAAGTATTTTGAATGCGGTGAGCTGCCAAATTAGCCCCACCAATAACAAGATAGTGGGTAGTTAAGGCTTGCTTTTATTTTTTCCGTGAAGCGCTAAACGCTCTAGTTTTTCTTTTAATGAAGGGGGCGCAGACGATGCTATCGCGTTTAAGTAATCCGCTGTTTGCTCACTCATTTTACGTGAGTTGGTAACTGCAGGACTGCCCGACTTATTCGCTGTACTTAATCTTTGAGTTGCTTGAGGGTTTGCAGTTATTTTTATTTGTCCGAGCTCTGCCATTCCAGCTGCTCTAAAGTGTGAAAGCATATCCATTTTTAAATAATTAAGCCTAAGCACGATAGGTGCAGATACCGCCTCTATCATTAGCGTGCCGTCTCGGTAATTACTGACTCGGCATTTATCACCCAATTTAGGACCTAAAAAATCTTTAAGTAGTGTTTGCTGTGTATCAAGTGCTTGGCTTTTGCCTGCATAAGCCGATAAACGATTATTTAACCCCGCCATAATATCGGTTAGCGGTTTTGGTGCATATCTATCTTTAGCCATTTTACACCTCGTAAAAGCTCACTTAGACCCAGAGATAATACTCTGGGTCTAAGTATACACTGCGTATTAGTACTACGCGCCAGCTATTTGCATTTGCTCTATTAATACTGAGCCAGTTTGAATACCACCACGACGCTCTATGTCACCACCAATAGCAGATATGCCTTTAAACATATCTTTTAAATTACCAGCAATGGTAATTTCACTTACAGGATATTGGATTTCACCATTTTCAACCCAAAAACCAGCAGCACCACGAGAGTAGTCACCCGTTACGGTATTTACGCCCTGCCCCATTAGCTCTGTAACTAATAAGCCAGTGTCCATGGTTTTTAATAGTGCAGTTAAATCGTTATGAGTTTGCTCAACAAGCCAGTTATGTATACCGCCAGCATGTCCTGTTGGCGTCATGTTCATTTTACGCGCGGCATAACATGCTAATAAATACGTTTGTAACTCGCCGCCTTGAATAATTTCTCTATCGAATGTTTTAACACCTTCGCTATCAAACGGTGACGATGCCAACCCTTTTAAAATATGTGGGCGCTCAGCAATATTCACACAATTACTAAATACCTGAGTGCCTAAGCTATCAAGTAAAAAACTTGATTTACGATAAAGCGCGCCACCACCAATTGCCGACACCAAGTGACCAAACAATGAATTTGCAATATCGGCTCTAAAAATAACAGGCACTTTCATTGTGCCTAACTTTTGGCTGTTTAATTTAGCCAAAGTTTCAGCTGCCGCTTCAAGACCCACTGCCGCCGCATCATTTAAACCAGCCTGATCGCGTGCAACCGTATAAGCAGAGTCGCGCTGCATATGCTCGCCATCTTGACCTATTACCATAGTACTAATACTGTGACGAGTACGTGGAAAGCCTGCAATTAAACCGTGGCTGTTACCATAAACACGTAATCCCTGATGCGATGAAAAACTCGCACCATCAGAGTTAACAATGCGCTCGTCTGCATTTAATGCAGCTTGCTCAGCAGCATGACAAAGCTCAAGACCTTCCTCAGGACTTACATCCCAAGGATGGTATAAATCTAAATCTTTAGGATTAAATTCAAGTAACTCTTTATCAGCAACGCCGTTGAATGGATCATCCGATGTAAATTTGGCTATATCAATCGCTTTTTCGACTACCGTGCGCAATGTTTTTGGATTTAAATCAGCCGTCGACGCCGAACCTTTATTGTTACCAACATATACACTAATGCCTAAGCCGCCATCTTGGTTAAACTCAATGGTTTCTACTTCACCCATTCGTGTGCTAACCGATAAACCAGACGTGCTAGACATAGCAGCTTCTGCAGCTGTAGCACCTAATTTTTTAGCATGTTCGAGTACTTCTGATACCGCATCTTTAACTTGCGATATTTGAGAATAAATTGGATCGTTTTGTTGGCTTTTCATAAATTAAGTCCTGAGCCTTAGAGGCATAATGCACGCATTTCTTATATTTAAATGCTAACACACTCAATGCATCACATCAGCTAATATTCCTAAGTATCATATTCATGTATAATGGTAAAAGTTATTTTTATTTAAGAGCACCCCATGGCAAAGAAAAAAGGCAAGCCTGCTGAAATTGAAGAAGAAATTGAATATGTATCAAGAACGGAGCTTAAACGCGAAGCGCAAGAGTTTCATCAGTTAGGTACTGAAATTGCCAAAATGGGTAAAAAACAGCGCGAACGCCTGCCATTAAATGACGATTTAAAAGAAGCGATGGTTGTTGCTGATAAAATAAGTAACAAAAGCGACGCGTACCGCCGCCACTTAAACTACATCGCTAAAACACTGCGTACTGTAGAAAACATTGATGATATTAAAGCGATTATCGATGTAATGCTTAATAAAAATAACCAAGCTGAAGTATTGGTCAAAAAAATTGAGCAATTACGTTCAGATTTAATTGAGCAAGGTGATGACCTTATCAATGAGACTATTGAGCAGTTTCCATCTCTTGATCGTCAACAAATGCGCCAATTAGTTCGTAATGCAGCAAAAGAAGCGAAAGCTGAAAAGCCAGGTAAAGGTTATAAAGAATTATTTCAATACCTTAAAGATGCTCATACTATTACGTATTAATTAGGTCGTATTAAGTTATATTTTATTAAAAAAGGTGCTTCGGCACCTTTTTTGTTATAGATCAAACCGCTTTCCTGAGTACTTTTTTATAATCCCCCTAAATAAATACTTAGGTACGCGTGATGATTAAACTTCCACACTGGGATGAAACCCTAATAAACAAATATAATGTGTCTGGTCCGCGTTATACCTCTTATCCCACGGCTTTATCACTGCGTGACGGGTACCAGCAACAAGACCTACTAAGCGCTATAGAATCGTCAACAAGTCGCTCTCTTTCTTTATATATTCACATCCCGTTTTGTAGTCAGCTGTGCTACTACTGTGGCTGTAATAAAATAATTACCCGCCATCAATCTAAGGCAGATACGTATCTCGACTTTTTAGCAAAAGAAATTACTGCCCAAGCGCCTTTATTTAAGAACTACACGGTTGAGCAATTACATTTAGGTGGTGGTACTCCCACCTTTTTAACCGCAAAACAAATGACCCGTTTAATTAAGCTTTTAGAACAACACTTTAATTTTACACGCACAACAGAGCGCGGCATTGAAATAGACCCACGCTCACTTGCCGATAATATGCTTGTTGATTTAAGGATGCTTGGCTTTAACCGCGTCTCGTTTGGTATTCAAGACTTTAACGATGACGTACAACTTGCTGTTAATCGCCCGCAAAATGCAGATACGGTCAAGCAATTAATTACACAAGCTCGCCAGTTGGGGTTTCAATCTATTAATGCAGATATGATTTACGGACTACCACTGCAAACACCAGAGAGCTTTAGGCAAACTATAGAGCAACTTATTGAGCTAAGCCCTGATAGAGTATCAGTATTTAACTATGCGCATTTACCAGAGCGCTTTGCCGCACAGCGTAAGATTAAAGATACCGATTTACCCAGTGCACATAACAAGCTCACCATGTTTAAAAATACCTTGGAGCAAATGACGCAGGCAGGCTATCAATTTATTGGTATGGACCATTTTGCAAAAACTGATAATGAACTAGCTGTTGCGCAAAATGAAGGCAAGTTACATCGTAACTTTCAAGGTTATACAACCCATGGAAATTGTGATTTATTAGGTTTAGGCGTGTCATCAATTTCGCAAATTGGCACTGCCATTTTACAAAATCAAAAAGAATTAAAACATTATTACCACAGCATCGAAACACAAAGCGGCAGTGCTCTTAATAAAGGAATGCACTTAACACATGATGATGTAATTCGTGCTGATGCAATTAAACAGCTCATTTGCCAATTTGAATTAAATATACAAGACTTTAGTGAAAAACACGCGCTTATATTTAATGACTACTTTGAGAGTGCATTAGTAGCGCTTGCGCCACTTATAAAAGATGAACTAGTCACTATAATTGATAATAAGATTAGCGTAACACCACGCGGAAACTTATTCATTCGTATTATTTGTATGTGCTTCGATGCTCACTTACAAAAACAAATTAACGCAAAGCGCTTTTCAAGAGTGATTTAGCCTGAACTCTGGATAATAAATACATCGACACAAAAAAAGCAGACCTAGGTCTGCTTTTTGTATTTAAGTTGCAGCTTTAATTAAAAACGACTTTATCGCTGCCTGGAGCGGCTTTAAACTCGATGATAATTTTAGCGCAATCGGCTTTAACTTCATCTTTAAGTGTTTCTTCTGCGTGCCAGCGAGCCTTATCTAACTTAAAAATCTCTTTTTTAGAGTATTTTTTACGTGCATCGTGCGTCGGCATTTCTTTAACTACCTGGTACATTTGATGAATGCCAGGATACAGCGCCGTTAAATCACGCTCGCTCTCAAAGCCATATTGAGACATAAGTACCCAAATACGTAAACAGCCTTCAGAAAACTCACACTGCTCTTCATTCATTGCACGCGCAATTAAATGAATACTATCGGCTAGTTTTGCATTTCGCTCTAAGCGAGACTTTTCAAGCTTTTGCTTTTTCTCAGTCTGCGCCTTCGCAATTAACTTTTTTTGCGCATTTAACTTATACAATAACTGACCTGCATAAAATGCCAAGCCAGCTATAATAGCAGCGCCTAAAAGTAAGGCTAAAATTACCGCGGTACTCATTAATTACCCTTATTAATTACTTGTCTTCTTCATCATCTAGCCATTCATTTGCTAGATCATTTGATAAATACTGATCAAAGTCAGAATTTGACTTGTCTTCATCACTAAAGTCATCTTCAAGCTCTGGTTCATCTTCGTCTTCAAGACCTAACAATTCACATAAAACTTGATGACGAGCAATGCGGCTATTAAAATATTTAGCATCTTTGCCTGTTAGTAATTCACCACCTTCATGGCGCTCAACTAATTTAAGTAAACGCACATCGTTCTCAAGCGTTTCAAGCTCTTGCTCTGGTGTAAACTCTGGCTGTACAACTTTTTTAAGCTCTATAGTTGGCTTCAGGTTACGTTTCATTTTTACTTTTGGTTCAACAGCAGTTGCAACCAATGGTACTGGTTTTTTACTACCAATACGCTTATCTCTAGAACCTGATTGTGAATTTTGGCTATCACCATTTAATACATCCGGTGCATTACGCGAACCAGGCTTAGCGCCTTTGGTTTTTTTAACTCGTTGCTCTTTTAACGCACGCATCTCTTTAAGCTTATCTTGGCTTAAACGTACAGGTCCATTTGCTGGGCTTTTGCGTGACTTTTTCGTTCTACTCATATCTTGATCGTCTCACTTAAGAGGTTTTGAGCGAGGCGCAAATTAATGGGCATCGCAATGCTGGCATAGCCAGAAGAATTCAGTTTGCGCTTCAGAGGTTGGGCTTCTCTGTGTTATAGCGCCTAAACTAGCTTACTGCTAGTTATTAAACGGTGGGTATTGTAACAGGACAAATAAAAAGGCGGTAGAGAAAACATCTCTACCGCCTGCTAATCTGAGCGCCATTATCTGGACACTTCTCCCTTCGACTTTTTTTAGTCTTTATTATTTTTATTATTACCAGTCCGTATTGTTATTATTTTTACGTTCCTTGTAGCATTCCATTTTGTTTTTATTATTAAACTTCCATGAGTTTTTATTATTATCGGTCTTCCTGACTCTTTTTTATTATTTCCTTTAGTAGCACCAATCTTGTGCTATGTAGTCGTGCCGCGCTACTTTCCTTATAGCTATTTCCGTTTTTTTATTGTTTTTTTGCGACAGGGGTTAATCTACTCGTTAATAATTTTGTTACAACTAATTTATATCTTTTTTCTTACACTACATACATTAACAAATTTAACTTATTTTAAATTACAATGAGTTAATGAAAAAAAAATATTTAAAATAAGACTTTTCTCACACCACTGCATGGTCAATGTCTTACAAAGCATAACGGTAATATCGCTAATTTCGGACACAAAAAAAGCAGCTTAAGCTGCTTTTTTATACATATTGTAGTCTATTCATTAATTAAAAATAAATAAATACGACTTTAGTGTAAACCACCTAAGTATTGAGAAAGTACTTCAATGTCTTTATCTGTTAATTTTTTTGCAATATCGCCCATCATGCCATTTAGGTCATTATGACGAGTACCATCACGGAATTTTTCAAGTTGAGACTTGATGTATCCTGGATGCTGAAAAGAAATTTTTGGAAACTTAGCAAGTGACGAACCGTTACCACGTGGACCATGACATGCTGCACATGATGGAATTCCACGCTCTGCATCGCCTGCTTTAAAAAGCATTTCGCCAACATCAACGACATCTTTAGGTGTAGCACCTTCGGTCATGTTCATTGAAGAAAAATAAGCTGCTAGATCTTTCATGTCTTGCTCGCTAAGTGGCATAGCCATAGCGCTCATTACTGGATCCATACGCCCTTCTTTGCCGCCTGACGTCATACCTAATTTTAAATCCTGAAGTTGCTTAAGGATATAATCTGGATGTTGACCTGCAATTTTAGGGTAAATATTAACCGGCGCATTACCGTCTGGGCCGTGACAAGCCGCACACGTTGCTGATTTTTCTTTACCTGCGTTTACATCGCCATCAAATGCTGTTGCGTTGCTTGCTGACAACGCACCAAGCAATATTGTTAAAGATAGTGCTATTTTTTTCATGGTGAATTCTCTGTTTCCGACCCTGTATCATCTACAATCGTGATGCTGTAATACATATATTCTACACGATAATAAATTCTCTGGCACGTTTTCTACACATATTAAGCTTATAATTTACAGGGTTTTGACTTAGATTAAGCTTTAACATGTTTTAAATGTACCATAGGTACTGTTTTTAGGTGGTTAAATACGCTTTTTAATACATCCTTTATAGTATAAAATACGTGCCCTGAGTGAATTTGGTTTACTCAACGTTATTTTTTTAAGTTTTAGGAGAGCCTGTGCTCAAATCTCGTATCAAATATAATACTGCGTCTTTCGTAACAAGCGCTCCCGACATTACTAAATTACCTGCTGATACGGGAATTGAAGTTGCGTTTGCCGGTCGTTCCAATGCAGGTAAGTCGAGTGCATTAAATGCATTAACCGATCAAAAGCTAGCACGTACAAGTAAAACACCTGGGCGTACCCAGCTAATCAATACATTCGATTTAGCGGATGTTGACGATATGCGCCTTATCGATTTGCCAGGCTATGGCTTTGCTAAAGTACCAATCGAAATGAAAAAGAAATGGCAAAAGTCGTTAGGCGAATACCTACAAAAGCGTCAAAGCTTAAAAGGTATTGTTATTTTAATGGATATTCGTCATCCATTAAAAGACTTAGACCGTGATTTAATTAATTGGGCAATTGGTAGTGAAATTCCAGTATTAGCACTATTAACTAAAGCCGACAAACTAAAGCAAGGCCCTCGTAAATCACAAGTACTGCAAGTTCGCCGTGAATTAAGCACGCTTGATGGGGATATTACAGTTCATGCATTTTCATCATTAAAAGGCACGGGTTTACCAGAAGTAGCTAAAAAGCTAGATGAATGGTTTTTAGGACCTGTGATTGCTATACCACCTACTGATGAAGTAGTCACTGACGAAACTAACCCAGAAGCTTAAGATCTGGTGTTAGGATAAATAAAACTGCTCTTTGGCAGATTTAATAAAATAGCCGAGCTTATCAAACTCGGCTTTTTCAGCCCACTGATAAAATACACTGCGTGAAACTCGCGCACTACAACCATACGGTAGCTTTAAATAAGGCACCTTTGAACCTTTGTAGTCTTTTATATGCAAGGGCTGCTGAGCGCTAACCAGCCACTGCCTAGCTAGATTATCAATACAACACAACACCTGTCCTTGCGCTGTATTTTCAAAACGCCAATCAACAATAATAAACGGCGCATCATCAACCGTTATTGTTATTTTTTCGACAGGTGTTTTTAAATAAAATTGCTCACCTTCTTTACACAATACAGAAGCAAACAACTTCACCATGGCTGGGCGTGTTATTTCGCTGCCATCGTAAAACCATTTTCCCTCATGATTAATAACAATTGGCAGCTCCCCACAATGGTTAGGCTGCCAACTATCAAAAGGTTTGCTTGGCTCGCTTAATTGCTTGCTAAGCTCACTTAAAGAAATCACTGTTTTTTAAGTGTAATTGCAAACGTAACAGGTACTGCTGTTGCAATTGAAGGTAAACCCGCTAATTTTTGCAGTTGTTTAACGCCTTCAGTTATACCAAAATCACTACTATTAATAATAATAGGTGTTAATGATGATACGGTTAAATCGCCACTTTGCGTGCTATTAACGAGTACATCAATAGCCAATGATTTTTTATTACCATGAAAATCAAGTTCCGCTTCAATACCTTTCAATACATATTGACCAGATTTTTTAAGATTACTCAGCTCTTTAGTTAAATTTGCAGTTAAAACAGCATTGGGGAATTTAGCTGCTTCAAATAATATTGCTGTTAAACGCTCATTACGAATAGGAATTAGAGTTTCGGCTGATGTTAAATCAACATTAACGCTAAACTCACCTTTATCAGAAAGCATACCTTCAAGGTTAGTAAAATGGTGAGCTTCAGCAATCGAATCTTTTTTAATTGAAACAAAGCTTAGTTGGCTTTTATCATTCACTAGCTGCCAATCGGCCTGAGCAACATTAGAAATAACTAAACTTGATAAAGAAAAACCTGCAATAGCTAATGCTTTAAACATAACGCACTCCTTAGTAATAAAATGAAAATAATAATATTACTTTGATGGTATCACCTGCGATGTACCCAAACCACCTCGAAATGACGAATGAATAATACAATTGGTATAGCGCAATAAATAATTTTTTAGATAGGGTTTTCAGGTGTAAAACAAAAAACGGCCCACCAAACAAGTTGGTAGGCCGGTATAGCAAACTGGGGAGAAGCTATCAATTTGTTGCACCCTTTCAGATGCATCATCAACAGGATGTCCTACAGGATAGGACAAGCGGGACTTTAACAAAAGCACGCATTAAAATACAATCATATTCCTGTAAAACAGCTCGAATTGACGAACATATAACGATTTAATACAAATAGTTGCTTAAATTAACCTTATTTTAACTAAAGCTTGCACATAGCTAATTGAATCGCTGTTATTCGCCCTTTTACTTAAACATAAAAAAAGCGCCAAAAGGCGCTTTAATTAAAATGCTCAAATTGCATTAATGGGCTTGTTCCCAGTTGTCACCTTCGTCGGCTTCAACAATAAGTGGCACATCAAGCGCTGCAGCTTGCGACATCAGTTCACAAATATGTTTTGTATATTCTGGTGCGCAGTCTGTTTTAATTTCAAATACTAATTCATCGTGTACTTGCATTAGTAGCTTAATCGTATTTGGCGCCTGTTCGTGTACCCAACGGTTAACACTCAGCATTGCTTTTTTAATAATATCGGCGGCAGTACCTTGCATTGGTGCGTTTATAGCAGCACGTTCGGCTCCTTTCCTGCGCGCGCCATTACGTGCGTTTATTTCTGGTAAATGTAGGCGGCGACCAAATATTGTTTCAACATAGCCATTTTCAGCTGCTTTTTCGCGTGTTGTTTCCATGTACTCTAATACACCTGGAAAACGCTCAAAGTATTTATCTATGTAATGCTGCGCTTCATGGCGTGGCACGTCTAGTTGACGTGCTAAACCAAATGCCGACATACCATAAATTAAGCCAAAGTTTACTGCTTTCGCCTTGCGGCGCATATCGGTAGTTACATCATCAAGCTCTACACCAAATACTTCAGCGGCAGTTGCACTGTGTACATCTAAGCCGTTAGCAAATGCATTTAATAAACCTTTGTCTTGTGAAAGGTGCGCCATAATGCGCAGCTCAATTTGACTATAATCGGCAGCGACAATTTTATAACCATCTGCAGCTATAAACGCTTCACGAATTCGACGCCCTTCTTCTGAACGAATAGGAATATTTTGTAAATTAGGATCGGTTGAACTCAAGCGCCCCGTTGCAGTAATTGCCTGATGATAAGACGTATGTACACGCTGGGTTTTCTCATTCACCATTAATGGTAATTTATCGGTGTAAGTTGATTTAAGCTTTGATAAACCACGATGCTCTATAATTACTTTAGGTAGTGGATAATCATGAGCAAGCTCTTGCAATACTTCTTCTGCGGTAGAAGGTGCACCTTTAGGTGTTTTTTTGATGATAGGCAGGCCAAGCTTTTCAAACAACAATACTTGTAGTTGCTTAGGAGAGCTTAAATTAAATGGTTCGCCTGCTATTTCAAATGCTTCTTTTTCAAGTTCAATTAAACGCTCGCCTAATCGTTGGCTGTGCGCTGCAAGCATATTGCTATCTATTGCTACACCGGTTCGTTCAATATCAGAAATCACACTAACAAGTGGCATTTCTATATCTTCGAATACAGATTTTAGCTTTTCATCAGCCGCTATTTTTGGCCAAAGCACTTCATGTAGGCGCAAAGTAATATCGGCATCTTCTGCAGCATAAGGCGCAGCTTTTTCAAGTTCAATTTGGTTGAAGGTAAGTTGCTTTTTACCTTTGCCAGCAATATCTTCAAAGCTAATATTTTTATGGCCTAGATATTTAAGTGCTAGCGAGTCCATATCATGGCGTGTACCCACACTATTAAATACGTATGACTCAAGCATGGTGTCAAACTTAATACCATTTAGCGCAAAACCTGCATTCGCTAATACACTTTTGTCGTATTTAAGGTTTTGCCCTACTTTAGCTTTGTTTTCATCGGCCAAAATTGGACCTAGCTTTTGCATTACAAATTCAAGGCTTAGTTGATCAGGCGCACCTGGGTAGTCATGCGCTAGAGGTAAATACACAGCTTCACCCGCTTTTACGGCAAAACTCATACCCACTAATTGCGCTTTCATGTAATCAAGGCTGGTAGTTTCTGTATCAAATGCAAATAACTCGGCACTATTTAATTGCTCTATTAACGTATCAAATTGCGCTTGCGTTAAAATAGTTTCGTAATGAGCATCTTCTGCTTTTGGTAATTCAGTGGCTTCGGTAGGTACAGCTAGATGTGTTTCTGCATCTTTAGGGTTATCTAGCAACTCAGCTAACCAACGACGGAATTCGCACTCACCATATAGTGCAATTAATTCGTCTTTATTTGGCTCTTGTAGTTTGAACGTATCAAGATCTGATTCGACTTCAACATCGCACTTAATTGTTGCAAGCTCGTAGCTTAAAGGCAGATGATCGAGAGCTGCAGCTAACTTTTCACCTATTTTACCCTTGATCTCACTTGCGTGATCCATTACACCTTGCAACGAGCCATATTTTTCTAACCACTTAACCGCCGTTTTAGGCCCACAACCTTCAACACCAGGGATGTTATCGACCTTATCGCCCATTAATGCTAAGTAATCAATAATAAGTTCAGGACCTACACCAAACTTTTCAACCACAGTAAGGGGATCTGAAATACTGTCGGTCATCGTGTTTATGAGCGTAACGTGTTCATTTACAAGTTGCGCCATATCTTTATCACCAGTGGAGACGAGTACATGTCGTTTTTGCTCTGACGCTATACGTGCAAATGTGCCAATAACATCATCGGCTTCAACACCTTCGATGCTAATTAGCGGAAAACCCATCGCTTTGATAATACTGTGTATTGGTGCTATTTGTGTGCGTAAGTCATCCGGCATAGGCGGACGATTTGCCTTATACTCGCTATACATGTCGTTACGGAACGTTTTGCCTTTTGCATCAAATATAACCACCATGTGTGAGGGATCATATTGTCTGATCAAGCTTTTAAGCATGTTGATCACGCCGTAAATAGCGCCCGTAGCCTCACCTTTAGAATTAGTTAAATGCGGCGGAGAATGATAAGCACGAAATAAATATGACGAGCCATCAACTAAAATAAGTGGGTTTTCGGGGATCTGAGCCATGGTGAATTTGGATCCTAAATGCAAAAAATTAAGGTGATTGTAAGCATGCCATAAGGTAGGAAATAAAACGACTGTGAATTATCAATCATTGTCTCATTTCAACTTGAGCAAGCTGTGGATAAGTATGTAGATAACAGCCACAAAAAATTCTTCCAAAGCATAATACAATGCCTAGAAAATAATTTAACTACATGTTTTTATTTAAAAAAGATAATACGAGGTTCTTTTTTTATTCTTTTAGACCAATGTGGAAAAAGGTTTTTTAACGACTACATCCGCTGTTACTCACTTCGATTATAGTCATCCAACCCAATAACCGGACGAGTATTCTAGCATAATGGATCAAAGATCATAGCGATCCTTTATACTTTTTTTCATTAGCTATAATCACCAAAAGATATATACCGCATTACAACTTACCTAGCGTACAATTTTCACACTGAAATTAATTTAAATAGACAATTTAGTACATGTTAAACTTCAAACTATAAGCTTAATAAATTTAATTAAGGAATATAAAAGCATGAAAAAAGTAGCTGTAATATTAGCAGGAAGTGGCGTATACGATGGCAGTGAAATTAATGAAGTAGTTTTAACGCTATTACACATAGCCAAAAATGGCGGGGCTTATCAATGTTTTGCACCTGATATTGAGCAACTTCATACCATTAACCACTTAACAGGCGATGTTATGCCTGATAAACGCAATGTATTAACAGAAGCTGCTCGTATTGCACGGGGCGACATAAAATCCCTGATTGACCTAGATGTAGCTCAATTTGATGCGTTAATTGTACCTGGTGGTTTTGGTGCGGCTAAAAACTTATGCGACTTTGCAATTAAGGGCACAAAAGCAAATATCAATCAGGACGTACTTAATACTTGTAAAGCATTTGCTAAAGCAAAAAAACCTGCTGGGTATATGTGTATTGCACCCGCTTTGATCCCATTTATTTACGATAATGCCCAACTCACTATTGGTAACGATGTAGATACAGCACAAGCACTAAGCACATTAGGCGCCAAACATATTAACTGCGCAGTGGATGATGTAGTGATCGATGAAGCAAATAAGCTAGTTACCACTCCTGCTTACATGTTGGCACAATCGATTCTTGATGCGGATGTGGGGATCGCAAAACTAGTTACTAGCGTATTAACAATGAATTAATTTTGATCTTAAGATCTAAGAAGTTAATTATATGACTGATTACGCTTATTAAATTGCTCAACAAAAAACAATAAATAATTAAATTTTATTGCGTTAACGCAAAAAGTAGTCAGTTTTATTAATAAAAACGTCTCTTAGCATTTTATAAATTGGCTCAGAGAGTTATAATCGGTTTAATTTCCGTCATCTATATCGTGATTGATCACGTTCAAATCGAAGTGAGCAAGGCAAAATGAAAAAATTAACAGCTGCTGCATTATTATTGCTAGCAACCACCGCATACGCACAGCCATATGATAACTCTATGACTGAAGATGCAATTAAAAAACGTCTCGCGCCGGTTGGTGCTGTGTATCTTGAAGGTGATAAAGCAGCTGTTGCTGCAGTACCTACAGGCCCACGTTCTGGTGAGCAAGTATATCAGGGGGCATGTTTTGCATGTCATGGCACTGGTGCACTAGGCGCGCCAAAGTCAGCTGACGATTGGGCTCCACGCATAGCTAAAGGTAAAGACACTTTACTTGGGCATGCAATTAATGGTTTTAATGCAATGCCGCCAAAAGGCACTTGTATGGATTGTTCTGATGATGAGATAAGCGCTGCAATCGATTTTATGACATCTAAATAAGTATTTGTAAAATAAAAAAGGTTTACCTATGGGTAAGCCTTTTTTAATACCTTTTTAACGCTTTTAGCGCCTTAATTAGGGTAATATCCACTTGACGATCGCCGCTAAAAATGAAATTATAAGGCTAATAACTATACAATAATAATAGTCGGTTAACGTCATTGGAAGATAAACTCTCAGCATCGAGTAAGTTAGCGTATCAAAACAAGCGCCTTAAAGTGCTACTCGAAAAGTACAAACAATCCCATCACCTACAAAATGCGCTGATCCAACTATCAGAGCAAGCTAGTACTGTTGCTGAGTTAACTCTGTTATATCCCGCTATCCATGACATTTTACAAAAATATGTGCCTAGTAAAAGTTTTTATGTCGTTTTATCGAACCAAGACACACAATCATTAGAGCTTTCTTACTTTTCAGATGAAAAAGATGGAATTGCAGTTGCACTCAACCAAACAAACAGCTTTGATGAAGGCGCGACTGGCTATGTATTTAAACAAGGCAAAACAACCTGTTTTACTAAGCAGCAAATGCAAGACGCAGCTGCAAAAGGTTTATTTAAAGCATTAGGCACCCCCGCCGAGCATTGGGTTGGCGTACCTGTTTATCAGGAAAGAAATATCATTGGTGTGCTCGCTGCACAAAGTTACGATACTCGAAAAGGTTACAGTGACCAGCAAATACAATTGCTTGAGGTTATGTCACTTTACTTAGCAACAGCAATAGAGCGTGTTAAAAAACGAGAGCTATTAGAATCAGAAGTTAAAATTCGTACCCGTGCACTCACTCAGAGTAATGACGCATTAAACCTAGAAATAGAGCAACGAAAACGCGCACTTCAACGTCAACAAATTCTATTTAAAATTTCAGAATTAGCGACTCAAGCTAAAAACCTTAACGATGCTTACGTTAAAATACATGAAATAATAAAAACAATTACCTATGCAGAAAATTTATATATTGCACTTTATGATAAAGAATCTGGCTGGATCAGCTTTCCTTATTGTGTTGATGAATTTAAAGATAATACGCAACCAAGACGCTTTGCTAAAGGCTATAGTGAGCTAGTTATAAGCACCGAAGAAACACAACTTATACATCCGTGCAGAGCAAAAAAATTAATAGAGAAAGGCGTAGTACAACGAGCTAAACCAGTAAAAAAAGAGCAAATGGCCACCAGTTGGTTGGGTGCTCCACTAAAGACCTCGCAAGGAGTTATGGGTTTAATTGTTTGCCAAGCCTATTACAACAAACATATTTTTAACCAAGATGATTGCGAACTTATCACCTTTGTATCGCATCAAATTGCAGCTGTATTGCAAACCAAACTAGCTAACCAAGCAATAAAAAAAAGCCACCAAGAGCTAGAGTTTCGGGTGAGCGAAAAAACGAAAGAGTTACGTCAAACTAATTTACATTTACAAATGCAAATGGAAGAGCGAAAAAAAATAGAACAGCAGCTTTATCATGATGCACATCATGACTCTCTCACTAGTTTGCCTAATCGTAGTTTATTTTTAACACAACTAGAAAAAACGCTACAACATTTTCAACGCTTTCCTGAACATCATTTTGCTGTGTTATTTATAGATTTAGACAAATTTAAAGATATAAACGACCAGTTAGGACATCATGCCGGTGATCAATTTTTAATTAGTGTCGCAGAGCTATTTTCTCAGTGCATACGCGAGCACGATTTACTTGCTCGCTTAGGCGGGGATGAATTTGTTATTTTATTAACGCATTTAACCGAGCCACAGCAAGCGGAAGACGTTGCAAATCGTATTATTGATTTAATGAAGAAACCATTTAGTTTAAAAGGTACCTCTCTTCAAAGCGGCGCGAGTATAGGAATAACCTACTCAAAGCACGACTATACACACACAGACGAAATTATTCGCGATGCTGATGCAGCTATGTATTATGCAAAAAATTCGGGCCGAAATCGCTACGAGTTATTTCATCCACTCTTGTCACAATCAGTATCACAGCAAGAATTACATATATTGCATCATTTAGATGCATTACCAATGAGCTTTAGAAGCTCAGAAATTATTACCTTAGATGAGCAACATCAATCTGAATCATTATTTGAAGCATTTGGTGAACACCCAATACTTGGTTTTACTAGCTTTGGTATTTTGAAAAAGTTTGCATCCGACAAAGAACAGCATCTTGAGGTAGAATTACAGCTACTACAACGAGCTTATGCACAAGCGCTTGAAGCTAATGTAAGCATGGCACTTGTGCCCTGCTCTTGCTTGTTATTAGAGCCTCATGAATTTACTTTATTCACCGAAGTACTGAGCAAACAAATTGGCCAAAGCCAGCTTTGTCTATTATTTGATGAACAAGAAATTCGCCATGCATGTGCTACACAACTCGAAAATCTAAAAAAACTTCCCCATCTTGGCTACTCTATTGGATTAAACAATTTTGCTAGAGATAGATGTGAACTTAATTTATTAACCGACGTTAACTTCGACTATTTATTACTAAGTTCAACATTTAGCAAGCGTATTCTACAGCAGGAAAGCTATGATTTTCAGTTACAAGGTGTATTAGCAATAACTAAACTTAAAACAATAAAGGTAATAGCCAAGGGCCCTTCAATACTCAACTTTAGAACATTATTAGATAAACACGGTTTAGCTTTTTTTGTCGGTAAACAACATTCTCTTGTTTGCGCTGAGCAATCTCCAACAAGCACAACGCAATCACAGCTCAGCTAAGTAATTACCCTTTATAGTAGTTAATTACTCAGGTTTTTTATTAAACATAGCCCGTAAATTAGCGACTCTTGCTTGGCCTTTTTCCATGCGCTCTGCTTGCGTATTTGGCGCCTTTTTGTTTTCGAACGCGAGATCGTCCTGCGGTAACTCTTGTACAAATCGGCTTAACTCAGTTTGTGAGGTTTCACCAAATTGACGACGGATTTTTGCATAAGTAAGTGTTAACTCCTGCTGAGCGCGAGTAATACCAACATAAGCTAAGCGCCGCTCTTCATCTACGTTGTCCTCATCAATACTGACCTGATGCGGAAGTAAGCCCTCTTCCATACCCACCATAAATACGTATGGGTACTCTAAGCCCTTTGATGCATGTAGTGTTGATAAGTGCACTGCATCAGTTTCATCTTCTTCTTCGTTACGCTCAAGCATATCGCGAAGGGTTAGCTTACTAACAACCTCAGCCAATGTCATTGGTTCGTTATCGGCATCACCGGTCAACATATCGGTGATCCAGCGATATAGCTCGGATACATTTTTCATGCGCATTTCAGCGGCTTTTGCGCTAGGGGACGACTCGTACAAATACGCCTCGTAGTTAATATTACGCACCAAGTCTTTAACTGCTTCAAGCGTGTCGCTTCGTACCGCGTTATCAGATAGCTCAACAACCCAACGAGCAAATCCAGCAAGCGCATTAAAGCCACGCCCTTTTAGTCTGTAGCCTAAATCGTTATCAAAGCAAGTAGCAAACAAGCTCGCATGTTTTTCGTTAGCTAATGTGCCAAGCTTTTCAAGGGTAACCGTACCTATTTCACGTCGTGGTGTATTTACGATACGTAAAAATGCATTGTCATCATCTTGATTAACTAGCAAACGTAAATACGCCATAATATCTTTAATTTCTGAGCGAGCGAAAAACGACATACCGCCACTAATTTTATAAGGGATACGGTTACTCATTAGTGATTTTTCAAAGCCACGTGCTTGATGATTACCACGATATAAAATCGCGTAATCTTTATAGCTGGTTCGCTTCATAAACTTATGTGAGATTATTTCAGCAACTACGCGCTCAGATTCATGCTCTTCATCGCGGCACCCTATTACTTTAATCGGCTCACCATAACCTAGTTCACTAAATAACTTTTTCTCTATGTCATGTGGGTTATTGGCAATTAAAATGTTAGCCGCTTTTAGTATTCGCCCTGCACTTCGATAATTTTGCTCAAGCTTTATTAGTCTGAGCCCTGGGTAGTCTTTACCTAATAACACTAAGTTTTGCGGACGTGCACCACGCCAAGAATAAATTGATTGGTCGTCATCACCTACCACGGTAAAACGGGCACGCTCGCCTACTAGCAATTTAACAAGTTGATATTGGCTTGTATTGGTATCTTGATACTCATCCACCAGCAAATATTTAAAGCGTTGCTGCCAACGCTCACGGGAAGTGGCATTATTAGTGAGTAACAAGGTAGGGATCATAATTAAATCATCAAAATCCAGTGCGTTATATGCACGTAGCTGATTTTGATAGCGAGCATAAAGCTGTGCAAACAAGGCTTTTTGCGCATCGCGCGCTTCGCGTATTGCTTGCTCGGGCAGCACTAATTCATTTTTCCAACTACCAATTTCCATTTTAAGTAGTTTGAGTAAATCTTTGTCTTTTTTTAGCTCATCTTCGGTTAAATCACCCAGTAATTGATTGGTATCTTGGTCATCAAATAACGAAAAACCTGGCTTGAACCCCAGTGTGCTTAGCTCTTTTTTTATTATTTCTAAACCTAGCGTATGAAACGTTGATACCCATAACCCTTTAGCATCTTGCTTACCAAGCGTTTGCAGCACTCGCTCACGCATTTCTTTGGCTGCTTTATTGGTAAAAGTAACCGCCGCTATATTTCGCGCTTTGTACTCACATTTTTTCACCAAATAAGCAATTTTATTAGTAATAACACGGGTTTTACCAGAACCCGCGCCCGCGAGTACTAAGCATGGACCACTAATATATTTTACGGCTTCATCTTGTTTAGGATTGAGTTTCATAACGACCAAAGAAATTTAAAAGACGCGCAATTTTAACGTAACCATTACTGCGAGCATAGCAATTGCCTTAATTAATTAAGGCAAAGATGATCATGTGTTAAATACCGTGGGTATAAGGTAATATTAGTTATTATCATTTAGGCAATGCCGAAGGGAAAAATATGATCAACCCAGCAAAACTTGAAGAAATTGCTAAGCAAATTACTAGCAATATGCCACAAGGTGTAAAAAACCTAGCAGACACACTCGAAGGTAAAACAAAGCAAGTTTTACAAAACAAGCTTGCTGAGATGGACTTTGTGAGCCGTGAAGAATTTGATGTGCAAAGCCAAGTACTTATTCGTACTCGCGAAAAGCTAACTGAACTCGAAGCTAAAGTAGCATTACTTGAGCAACAACTTAGCACTGAGACTGAGACTGACGCTGAGTAATTAATTTGTTGTGCAAAAAAGGCAGCTTAGGCTGCCTTTTGCGTTTTACTAAGTTTATTCAAATAGCTCATCAAGTACGTAATAAGACAACTTAGCCTGCTGCTCTAAACTCACACTCAGCATTTTTTGCGCCACTTGCTCGCCAGTTATTGGTTTGTAACGCTTTAAAAACGCAAATTGTGTAATAACAGGAAAAATAATACTGCCTATTTTTTCTGCCACTCTAAACTGCTCACGATCACCTAATAGCAACGACGGTTGAAAAATACTTATTTTGTCAAAAGCGAGTGCTTTAATATGCTGTTCAAGCTCACCCTTCATTTTTAAATAAGGACTATTACTGTGCGTGTTCGCCCCGCTTGATGACACTAAACAATAATGCGTAACCCCATTACATGCCGCTAACTGCGCCGCTATAAACTGATAATCAAAATCAACTTTACGCTGAGCTTGTATCGATCCAGCTTGCTTACGGGTGGTGCCCAAACACGAAAACAATACGTCACCTTTAAACAGCTCAACGTATTGAGTTAATTTTTCAAAATCAATAACATGATTAACTAGCTTTGCGTGTAAAATAGGCAAAGCCCGACGGCTCAACGTAACCACTTTGGTATAATGCTCGCTATTCAGTAGCTTATGGAGCAACTCATTACCGACCAAACCTGTAGCACCAATTAATACCGCCGTTTTAGTCATGAATTTATTTACTCTCACCCACTTTATTAAGTACGTGTTGTACTGCTCTTTTATAGCTTTGCGTTTCTTCGCTCGCGCACGTCACTACAGATTCTAGATCATGAAGATGCCCGTTTTCTAAACCATACACCCAACCATGAACGCTTAGCTCTTGGCCACGCTCCCACGCATCTTGCACTATATTAGTACGGCATACATTACGTACTTGCTCTATTACATTTAGCTCAATAAGGCGGCTTAATCGTTCGCTTTCTGGCATTGCGTCAAGTTGTTCAAGGTGCTTTTCTTTTACATCCCCTACATGGCGTAGCCAGTTGTCAATAAAGCCAAACTTTGCATTGCTTAAAACGGCTTGTACGCCACCACAACCGTAATGCCCCACAACCATGATATGTTTTACTTTTAAAACCTCTACAGCGTACTGCATAACCGATAAACAGTTATGATCGGTATGTACAACCACGTTAGCAACGTTACGATGTACAAATAATTCGCCTGGTAGTAAATCAACTATTTGATTAGCAGGTACACGAGAGTCTGAGCAACCAATCCATAAATATTCAGGATTTTGTTGCATAGATAAAATTTTAAAAAACTCAGGGTCTGCTTCACTTGTACGAGCAGCCCAACGTTTATTGTTATCAAATAAATTTTTTAACTTTCTCATTGCATCTCTTATTAAGTCGAGGGCGGAAATTTAGTGGATATTAGCAAGAATCAAAATATTGCGAGGCGTTAACTGCTTTTCACAAAACGTTTTAACGCTTACTCGATAGCCTTGCTGTTGCAAATATAAAGCACGATCGAGCACAAGCCAAACCTCAATTGCCCTTCTGAACACATGTCGAACCAGTTCAACGCGATCAGTTATTTTTTTTCGAGCCTGCCCAATAGATAAATATTTATTGTAATCAGTATTTTGAGGTATGTTTAGTGTCTTTTTTTCTGCTGCCCATCCGCAAAATGATTTAAACGAATCTGAGAATATAGCTTTATTAACCGAAGGAACACTTGCGTAGTGTTGTTCGCCAGTAATCGACTTTCTTAGTGCATCAAAACCGAGTCGCCATTCTAGTTCTGTTTTGCGCACTTTTTCTAAACGAGAAGGCGCAGTAACAGTTTCTTGTAAAGCGAGCTTTAAATCGCGGTGTGTTAGGTTTAGTCCACTTTGTTTTGCAACCTCACTCATTGCAAGGTATTCATTAGCCGTAAATAAATGATAACAACAAGGTGAAAAACTAATCTGTTGTACTTTTGCTAAACTTGCTTGGCGCATAAATGTTTGGTGTAAACCTCCACATGCGTGAAGTGCTACAGCATGCATATCTGTATTAAAAAATTGAGTGATATCGTCTTTTAATACATTTGCTTGGCTAAAGTGCATTACCAAGCCTTGTTGCTGTACACTTTTTTGTCCTTGCTCGCATAAGCTTTGTTGCAGTTCAATACTATGCACATTACTTGCGCCATTAAACGCAAGCATTCGCCCTAAGTGCCCTTTACCGGCGCACCATTCTAAAACTGGTTGCTTAGTATTAGGTAGTGCAGATACAAAATCTTTTAACTGCTCAAATTTACGGCCTTTAATGCCGTTACTCAGCCAAAAAGGATAATCAACTTTCGCGTGTGCGGTGCTAGGTAATTCGCATAAATTAGCGAGCTCATCAAGTTGGTTTATATGATTGCTAAAAAATTGATATAGTTTATCTTGATCATTATCAAGTGCGATTACTTGATCATCCGTTAGATTATTGAGTGTGTCTTGCAGATCTCCCCAAGGAATCGCGTCAAAATCAAACGCAGTGCACTGCCAATAATGACGATTACGCATGAGTAATGAATCAAGTGCAAAAAATTGTTCCGCTAAAGTCATAACTGCTTAAAGTATAAAAAAGACAATTAATTATACCAGCTCGATGAACTCTCATTAAGTGGTTATTTTTTGCTGAATATTAAACGTAAATACAGAGGAATAGAAACAATACTAATAATCATCGCAGCAATTAACATCCACGATAACTGCACTTTTTCGGGTTCTTGATATTTATATATAAAATTCGCTTTCACCTCATCAAATTCATTTTGCTCAATTGCATATAGATCAGCAATTAAACGCCATTTTGCTATCGACATATGCCCTAAACTGGTCGTGGGTGGCGTTATATAATCCCTTAGTACTTCGGCCTCAAAAGCGAGCTGATGAAAACTTTTACTCGGTGCATATCTTTGCTGGGTTACCGCAATAGCTTCATCCATATTCATCATTGCATAGCGCCAGCCTTTTAGGCTTGCTTGATAAAACTTTTCCACCGTTTGCGGATTTTTTTTAAGCATACTTTCGCTGGTAAATAAAATATCTCCATATACATCCATACCATAACGCTGTGGGCATATAAGCCGGTGAGATACGCCTTGCTGAGTCATGTAGTACGGCTGGTTAGTAACATACACTTGCATAGCATCTAGCTTGTTTTCAATCCAAGCCTGATCTGGATTTTCGCCATCGTAAAGTTTGAGTTTATCGACATCAACGCCACTGCGTTTAAGCATAATAAGTAGTTCGGTGCCATCACTTTTGCTCACCGCAGTGATACGTTTATTAACAAAGTCACGTGGATGAAAAATATCAGACGTGTCTTTAACCATCCAGCAGTAAGGTGAAAACTGTAATAAGGCAGCCATAGCAACAAGAGGTTGTCCATTAATACGTTGCTGTAAAATGCCTGAATGTCCGACACCAAACTGTGCTTCTCCATTGGCAACAGGACCAAAAGTATCAGGCATCATTGGATTAGCTGGTTTTATAATTACATCAAGGCCAACTTCGTCATAAAAGCCTTTTTGTTTTGCCATATAATAACCAGCAAACTGAAATTGATGCGTCCATTTTAGCTGTAATGTGACAGATTCTTGCGCCACTATATGGCTACAAAAAAAGCACAATCCAATAATTAATCCCTTAAATAGCAACTAGGTATCCTCAAAAGTATGGCGACTACCTGTAACTATATGTAAAACTTGTGATAAAGCAAGCACCCTAGTTAGGTGCCTGCCTTTAAAGAAGGATTATACTGAGGCGAGTTTTTCGGCTTTTTCTGCTTGCGGTTTTGATGTTAAAAATTGGCTAAAACACGGGTTTTGTGTTTCATCTTGTACGCTATAACCTAAGCGATTTAAATGCTCGTTAAACACCTCATACTGACTTGGCTCAATAGCAAAACCTGCTAGCACATTCCCCATCGACCCACCGTGATTACGATAATGAAACAAGGTAATGTTCCAATTGCTGCCTAAGGTATCTAAAAAGCGTGCAAGCGCCCCAGGATACTCAGGAAATTCAAAGCGAAGTAAGCGTTCATGCAATTGCTCAGGTGCTTTTCCGCCGACCATATAACGTACATGTAATTTAGCGAGTTCGTTATCCGACAAATCGCAAAATTGATAATCGTTATTTGTTAAGTCTTGCTTTAGCTCATTAAGCTCTTGCTCACCTTGGCGCAGGGCAATACCTACAAATATTTGTGCTTCACCAGGTCCTGCATAACGGTAGTTAAACTCAGTAATAGCACGACCACCTAAAGAAGCGCAAAACTGTTTAAAGCTGCCTTTTTCTTCTTTGATTGTAACGGCTAATAACGCTTCATTTTTTTCACCCAGCGCAGTGCGCTCTGCAACATAACGCAGGCGATCAAAGTTTAAATTAGCACCCGATAAAACAGCAGCTAAGTGCAATCCTTTTAACCCCGATTGCTGACTCCATTTTTTAAGCCCAGCCGTTGCAAGTGCACCTGAAGGCTCTGCAATTGCACGCGTAGATACAAAAATATCCTGCATGGCTGCACATATTTCGTCGCTAGTTACTGTAACAACCTCATCGCAAAACTTTTGCGCTAAACGAAATGTTTCAGTGCCAATAATTTTAACCGCTACGCCATCAGCAAAACTACCAACGCGTTCAAGCTCTACTGGCTTACCGGCTTTAAGTGCAGCTTGTAAACACGCACTTTCGTCGGCTTCTACGCCAATTACTTTTATATCTGGACGCAGCGATTTAATATAAACCGCCATACCAGCAAGTAAGCCACCACCGCCAACAGGAATAAACACAGCATCAAGCTCGTTTAATTGCTGCATTAACTCGCGCGCAACAGTGCCTTGACCAACAATGACATCTGGATCATCAAATGGTGGGACAAATATACCGTTACGTTGCTCTGTAAGTTCAAGCGCATATGCTTTTGCTGCATCAAAATGATGCCCATGTAATACAACTTCACCGCCAAGCGCGCGTACGGCGCTTACTTTTATTTCAGGCGTTGTTACTGGCATTACAATGGTGGCTTGATGCCCTAAGTGAGATGCACTTAATGCAACCCCTTGAGCATGATTACCCGCAGAAGCGGTAATAACCACCGAACCTTTAGGTAATTTATTTAATTTGTTATACGCCCCGCGTAATTTAAATGAATACACGGGCTGTTGGTCTTCACGCTTTAACCAGACATGGTTACCTAGCTTTTTACTGAGTTCAGCCATTTTGCTAACCTCAGTAACTTTAGCCAAAGGCTCCATGTTTGCTTGAATAATAGCGCGAAAATAATCGAGCTCTTGAGAGACCATAATTAACTAAGCGCCTCCAATTTAGCTAAATCGCGAACAGCGCCTTTATCGGCACTCGTTGCAAGTAATGCATAGGCTTTTAAAGCAGACGACACATAACGTTCACGATCAACTGGTTTGTACGCCATTTTTCCGCGTGCTAATTGCTTTTGTTTACGTGCCTCAAGTTCTTCATCGCTTAGCGCTAACGTAATTTCGCGTGTTGCGATATCAATAATGATTTTGTCGCCATTTTCAACATAAGCAATTGCACCACCACTTGCAGCCTCTGGCGACACATGGCCAATTGATAAACCCGAAGTACCACCCGAAAAGCGACCATCTGTAATAAGTGCACACTTTTCAGCTAAGCCTTTCGATTTTAAGTAGCTTGTTGGATAAAGCATTTCTTGCATACCAGGCCCCCCTTTAGGGCCTTCATAGCGAATAACAACAACATCGCCGGCTTTTACTTCGTTATTTAAAATCCCTTCTACTGAATCGTCTTGTGATTCGTACACTACTGCAGTGCCTTCAAAATGTAGCATTTCGTCAACGACACCTGCACTTTTTACAACACAACCATCAACGGCTAAATTCCCCGAAAGCACAGCTAAACCACCATCTTGGCGAAAAGCGTGTTCTACACTACGAATACAACCATTAACACGGTCGTTATCGCCTTCATCCCAACGACACTCTTGGCTCATTGCTTTAGTGGTACGAATGCCCGCAGGACCCGCACGGTAAAATTTGCGCGCGACTTCGTTAGTAGGATCTGTTGCATCCCATTTTTTAACAAGCTCAGCCATAGTTGACCCAGCGACATGATTCACTGACATATCAACTAAACCCGCTTTACCAAGCTCGCGTACGACTGCCATCATGCCACCAGCACGGTGTACATCTTCAATATGGTACTCTGGTGTTGCTGGTGCAACTTTACATAAAAACGGTGTTTTACGAGAAAGCGCATCAATGTGCGACATATCAAAATCAACGCCCGCTTCTTGCGCTGCAGCAAGTAAATGTAATACCGTATTTGACGAGCCACCCATTGCAATATCAACAACCATTGCATTCATAAAGGCTGTTTTGTTAGCAATAGCACGTGGCAATACATCTTGATTATCTTTTTGATAATACTCACGACATAAATCAACAATACGAGCCCCTGCTTCAACATACAGTTGTTTACGGTCTTTATGAGTGGCAAGCGTGGTGCCGTTACCCGGAAGTGCTAAGCCTATTGCCTCTAACAAACAGTTCATTGAGTTTGCAGTAAACATACCCGAACACGAACCACATGTAGGACACGCAGAGCGCTCTACTTGCTCTGAATCTGCATCACTTACCGATTCATCAGCGCCTTTAACCATAGCATCGACTAAATCAAGTTTGATGTCGATGTTTGCAAGTTTAGTTTTACCCGCCTCCATTGGACCGCCTGACACAAATATTACCGGTATGTTCAAACGTAGCGCTGCAAGCATCATCCCAGGAGTGATTTTGTCGCAGTTTGAAATACAGATCATCGCATCGGCGCAGTGACCATTTACCATATACTCAACCGAGTCAGCAATTAAGTCGCGCGAAGGCAGCGAGTAAAGCATGCCGCCGTGTCCCATCGCAATGCCATCATCAATCGCAATGGTATTAAATTCTTTTGGAACGCCACCGGCTTGGGTTATTGTCTCACCCATAAGCTCACTAAGCTGATTAAGGTGTACATGCCCTGGTACAAATTGTGTAAACGAGTTAACTACAGCAATAATCGGTTTACCAAAATCAGAGTCTGTCATACCTGTTGCGCGCCATAATGCTCTTGCGCCTGCACGTTTACGTCCTTCAGTTGTTGTTGCACTTCTTAATTTAGCCATAGTTACCTCAGTTTTTGCCGCAATGTAAGCGGGCATTCCTCATTCTAAAATTGGTGAATAACCGAGTGACTCAGTTACTCGTAAATTATTTTTTAATGCGTAATTACACAGCCTGTTGGTGCTGTAAATTTTGTAAAGTGACTTCTTTAACATCCACCAGCTTGTTTAGCTGGCTTGTTAATAGGTGAATAGGTTTATCACTATCTACCGTCATGGCCACATTATACAAACCATCATCCATATTGAGCTGAAAATGCGTAAGGTCAAAACCACGATGACGCACCACTCGTAAAAAGCGCTCTACCGCTATACTTTGGCTCTTTAATGCAATAGTTAAGCTATGTTTCATTGTGCTTTCTCCGTCATCATTTCGTCGTTAGCAGCCCCAGGTGGTACAAGTGGCCAAACGTTTTCTTTATTATCAATACAGGCATGTACTATGTACGGGCCTTTACTGTTAACTAATGCTGTAATAGCATCATCAACTTGGTTCGCGTGGGTAATTGTTTGCCCAGGAATACCAAATACAGCAGCTAATTGAACAAAATCTGGATTATCCGAAAGGTCAGTTTCAGAGTAACGCCCTTCAAAAAATAGTTCCTGCCATTGGCGAACCATACCCAAGCGCTGATTATCTAAAATTAATATTTTTACAGGTAAATTATTACGGCGAATAGTGGCCAATTCTTGAATATTCATCATTATTGAGCCATCACCCGACACAGTAATAACAAAGTCATCAGGGCGTGCTACCTGCGCGCCAATAGCCGCAGGTAAACCAAAGCCCATTGTACCTGCACCACCACTGCTTAAATGATTACTCGGGTGAGTAAACTTCATGTGTTGTGCTACCCACATTTGGTGTTGACCAACATCGCAACACACAACACCCGTTTTTGGCATGCGTTGGCTCAATTGGTTTAACAAGTACGGTGCATATACCTTCTCACCTGGGTAGTCGTAACGCCACGCGTGCTTAATATTCATTTCTTTATTTGTGTCACACCAGGCTTTAGGTGTTACAAAGCACTCAAGTGCGGGTAACGACGTTTTTAAATCAGCAATTAATGAGGCTTTAGCAGGTTTTCGTTTACCAACTTCAGCGGCATCTATATCTAAATGGATTACTTTTGCTTTAGCTGCAAATTTAGCTAAGTTACCTGTTACGCGATCATCAAAGCGTGCACCTATACATACAAGTACATCACATTCTTGCACCGCAATATTAGCAGCTTGACCACCATGCATACCTAACATACCTAAGTAATGCTCGTAATCTGGTAACACACTGCCTAGCGCTTTAAGTGTTGATACAGCTGGCATCTGCGTTTTGTTTAAAAACTGCATTAACTCGTCTTGCGCATCAGCAGCTTGTACACCACCGCCTACATACGCTACAGGCTGTTTAGCCTCACTCAATAGTTGGTTAGCAATAGCAACTTGCTTTAAATCTAACTCTGGTAAGTATTCATCAGCTGCAAGCCAAGGCTTAAAAGGGACTTGCGCCATTTGAATATCTTTTGGGATATCGACAAGTACGGGACCTGGTCGGCCGCTTTGCGCTAAATGAATCGCTTCTTGTAATATCTCTGCTAAGTCTTCAGCTCGTTCTACCATGTAGCTATGTTTGGTACACGAAAGCGACATACCTAGTACATCTATTTCTTGAAATGCATCAGATCCAATGGCTGCAGTAGGCACTTGGCCGGTGATCGCTAACAACGGAACTGAGTCCATCATCGCATCAGCAAGGGCTGTTATTAAGTTAGTTGCACCTGGGCCCGATGTTGCAAAGCACACGCCTAATTTACGCGTACTGCGAGCATAACCAACAGCGGCAAACCCTGCACCTTGCTCATGGCGAGTAAGGTAGTGTTTGACTGGCGCACCATACAGCGCATCGTAAATTGGCATAATAGCTCCGCCTGGGTAGCCAAATACTTCATTTACGCCGTGTTTGGTCAATAAATCGATTGTTAGTTCTGCGCCTGTCATTAATAAACCCTCATTCCTCAGTGACAACCCAATTACATTTTACCCTTAAAACTAAAAAGCCCTCCGAACGGTTAAGTGCGGAGGGCTTTTTTAATGCTTAAGTTTTTAAAGCACTACGAAGCCCTCGCGGGAATAATCACCACGATAATAATCAGGACTAGGTTAAGTGCGTTTGTAAGCATGTAATTAATACCAAATTTTGTTCAATTATCGCGAAGGTTATTCCTTCGCTTTCTTTTTATATTAGTACCGCGCTAAGCCCTTTAAGTCAACACCAAAGTTAATCTAACAAAAAGACTAAAAGGCAATTTATCAGGTTTTAAAATTCACTATATAAGCTAGTAGTGGTTTTTTTATGCTCTAATTTTATTCTCAGAAATTCACTATTCTTATATCCCTTATTTAAGGTTTGATTAATTTTTGAGAATATTTTTATAAATAAAATTATTTATCACCTTCAGGTAATGCGTAGGTTCTCTTAAGCGACTCTTAAGTGTTGTTGCATAGCATGGCGTTGTTATTTTAAACGAGCCTAAATATGAACATAACTATTCAAACACCAGTACAAAAAAAGCCAAATCGTAGTAAGCGGTTTTACATTCACTGTAGTGCAAATGCCTTTGTAGTGATGATTGCCTGTTATTACTGTTTAGTTATAAACATTCCTTTTATTCAAGGTTCGTTTAGCGCCATAACCTCTCTTGCATCTTTTTCATGGCTATTTTTACTTTCAGTCCCGCTACTTTTGTTATGCCTTTTAATTATTTTCTTTTCGATAGTGTCGGTTAGGTGGTTACTAAAACCAATTAACTACCTTTTACTGATAATTTCGAGTGCCGTGCTTTACGGCTCATTAAATTACGGCGTCGTGTTTGACTATTCGATGATTCAAAACACGTTCGAAACAGACTCAAGTGAAGCGCTGAGCTATTTAAATCCGCAGCTCATAGGCTTTCTACTACTGTTTTGTGCGCTACCTGTTTTTATATTAAGCAAAGTAAAAATACATTTTACCCGCCCTCACCAAGAAGCGATTAGTCGTATAAAACTTATTGTAGCGTGCTGCTCATTAATTGCTTTAGTGGTCGTAAACTTTTACGCCGACTACGCAGCCACAGGCCGCAATAACCGCATTTTGAAAAAAGAAATTATTCCCTTTCAATACCTCTCTAGCAGTTATAAATATATGCGCGATCAGCTGCTGTATACCAATATGGAATTTAAAAATATAGATGCAACACCCACTCTTATTGCGCCTAACACCACCAGCGTAACAGTTATGGTTGTTGGCGAAACCGCACGAGCAGAAAACTTTGCTTATCAAGGTTATAAGCGCAACACCAACCCTTATACACAAAAGCATAATGTAACGTATTTTAATAATGTGGCGTCTTGTGGCACCGCTACTGCAGTGTCTGTGCCGTGTATGTTTTCACTGCAAACACAAAATAACTTTGATCGATTAGCAGCCGACAACCAACAAAACCTGGTTGACTTAGCACAACAAGCTGGCAGCGACGTACTGTGGGTTGATAACAACAGTGGCTGTAAAAACGTATGCACCCGTGTTGTTAATATTGATATCCCAACCACCCCATCAGCGCTTTGCGATGGGAAATATTGTTTTGATGAAGCACTCCTTGCTCCACTTAAACGCAAACTCGCTAATTTAAGCCAAGCTAACACCGTTATTGTCCTACATATGATGGGCTCACACGGGCCAACCTACTTTAAACGCTACCCAGAAAAATTTAAGCAATTTACGCCCACGTGCGACAGAAGCGACATTCAAAACTGCTCACTCGATGAATTAGTTAATACCTACGACAACACAATTGCGTACAGCGACTTTGTTAACGCCCAGGTAATTGAGCAATTAAAAGCACTGCCAAACAACATAGATAAACAGTTTTTATATGTCTCCGATCATGGCGAATCACTTGGCGAAGGTGGGGCTTATTTACATGGTTTTCCGTATAGCTTTGCACCTAGCACACAAACGCATGTTCCTCTTTATATGTGGGCTGATGAGCATAATCAGCGCATTACCAATACCTGCTTGGCTAATTTAGACACCACTGCTGCACGCTCACACAACAATATTTTTCACACCCTTTTAAATTTAATTGGCATTAAAAGCAAAACGTATCAGGCATCACTTGATTTACTTGCTAGCTGCCAAACAACACCAAGCGAAATAAAACTATGAGTAATAAAACCGTTATAAAACGCCAAGGCTTAATGCGCCTTATTTTTACCTTAAGCCATTCTTTTAACGGCTTAAAATGGATGAGTCGATTTGAAGCGGCGTTCCAACAAGAGCTAGCACTGTTTTCGTTACTCGGTGTGTTTGTGTGGCTACAAGAAATTGCACTAAAGGATAAATTACTGCTTATAGCCAGCCTGCTTTTTGTATTGTTTGCTGAGCTGGTAAATACAGCAGTTGAGGTTGTAGTTGATAGAATTGGCAGTGAATACCATGAGCTTTCGGGGCTAGCTAAAGATATAGCCTCTGCAAGCGTGTTTATAGCTATGCTAATTGCCGCTCTTATTTGGTGGGCTGTGTTATGGGCATAAAGCTAACTTTTATACCTAAAATACAAAATGCACTTGGCCCTGTATGGATTTTTGTTGTATTTGCTGTTTTAGCACTTAGCTTTTTAACACTTGCTCGCTTTGGTTTAAGTGTATGGCAAGTGGAGCGTGTATTTGGATCGCATGCGTGGTTGTCTATATTTATAGGTGGTTTAAGAGTTGATATAGCCACTCTAAGCTACATTATTGTGCCCGCATTACTACTTACCTTAATGATGCAAAGCGTAGGTTGGCAAAATAAAGTACGCGGCCTCATTAAAATTTATTTAGTGGGAATGTCTGCTTTACTTGTTTTTTTTGAAGTGATTACGCCTACGTTTATAAACGAGTACGATTTACGCCCAAACCGCTTATTTATAGAATATTTAATTTATCCTAAAGAAGTCTCAAAAATGATTTTTTCAGGCTATAAGTTAGAAGTATTTATTGCTGTTATAGCACTTATTTTAAGCTGTAAATTTGCAAGTAAAGTATTTAGCAATCAATGGCAAAGCAAGTCATCACTAACAGGCTTAAATCAATCAATTTTAGCGCTCGTTTTAGTATGCTTAACTATTTTGGGCGCCCGCAACTCATTAGGGCACAGACCACTTAACCCCGCCATGGTCTCGTTTTCTACTGATCACTTACTTAACGACTTAACCCTTAACTCACTTTATAGCGTCGCGTTTGCAGTTAAGCAACTTTCTAATGAGCAATCAAGCCAAGACTATTATGGCAAAATGCCTACCGATGAATTGCTTAGTATTGTGCGTAGTAACATGCAAAACACGCAAGGCACATTTAGTGATGTAACCGCCCCTACAAAAACGTTTCATGGCGCAAGTAATATAGGTAAACCCAAAAATCTAGTCATTATTTTACAAGAAAGTTTAGGTGCTCGTTATGTAGGCACGCTTGGCGGTTTACCACTTACACCTAATATAGACGCCCTTTATAAACAAGGCTGGGGATTTGATAATTTATACGCCACGGGTACACGTTCAGTGCGTGGAATTGAGGCGGTAATTACAGGGTTTACACCAACGCCTTCGCGTGCGGTTGTTAAGCTTGATAAATCACAACGCGACTTTTTTACCATTGCTGATTTTTTAGCGAAGCAAAATTACAACACGCAGTTCATTTATGGTGGCGAAAGCCATTTTGATAACATGCGCAGCTTCTTTTTAGGCAACGGTTTTAAAAGTATCGTAGATACAAATAACTTTAAAAAAATAGACTTTAATGGCTCGTGGGGCGCATCAGACGAAGACTTGTACGACCAAGCCAATATAGAACTTACTAAGCTTAAAAATCAAAACAAACCCTTTTTTAGCCTTATATTTTCAAGCTCTAATCATAGCCCGTATGACTTTCCTGACGATAAAATAACGCTGTACGATAAACAAAAACAAACTCGTAATAATGCTGCCAAGTATGCCGATTACGCACTAGGCACCTTTATCGAAAAAGCTAAAAAATCGAGCTACTGGGACGATACCGTGTTTATAGTTATTGCCGATCACGACTCACGCGTATCTGGGGCAAGTTTAGTACCGGTTGATCACTTTAAAATTCCGGCCGTTATTTTTGGTAAAGGTATTACTCAAAAACGAGATAGCCAACTAGCCAGCCAGATCGATATTCCTGTGACTCTACTGTCTTTAATTGGCGCAAGTGGTAAGCACCCTATGATAGGCCATGATTTATCAAAGCCAATTAGCGACAACAAACAACGCGCAATGATGCAATACGACAAAAACTTTGCCTACATGCACGATAATAAAGTGGTGGTGTTACAACCACAAAAACCAGCAACCACCTATACGTATAGCAATAACCAGCTTGTGCCATGTGAAAACGATGAGCAATTAGTTAAAAAAGCCCTAGCCCACGCGAACTTAGGTAATTTAGCCTACACAAATGGTTGGTATCATTAACCAAGTGACTTGATAATAAAGCCTTGTTAAAGTAACAAGGCTATTTTTATAAACCGAGTAAACATGAAAATCCTCGTTATTGAAGACTCTGAAGCACTAAGACGCAGCTTGCAAGTTGGCCTTAGCAACCTTGGTTTTACCGTAGATGAAACAGGTGATGGCTCAGAAGGGTTGAGTATGGCACTGAGTGGAAACTACGACCTCCTCGTACTTGATTTAATGCTACCGAGCGTTGATGGCATGAGTATTTTACAAGCACTGCGCAGCAGCAATAGCCAAAGCCGTGTGCTAATTTTATCGGCACGAAGTGAGCCTCAAGATAAAATTAGCGGCCTTATGAAAGGCGCTGACGATTATTTAACTAAGCCATTTTCGTTTGAAGAACTCCATGCTCGCGTCCTTGCATTACTTCGTCGCGGTTCACTGCAAAACCAACAAAATACCCTTACCGTAGGTGATTGCGTATTAGATCTGTCACTTAAAACTCTTCATTACAAGCAACATGCCATTGAGCTCACGCGTAATGAATACAAAATAATAGAATGCTTATTTAACGCTCCAGAGCGAGTATTAGGGCTCGAGCTTATAAGTGAAGCCGTGGTAGGTCAGTTTGATATGCTCTCTAAAAATGCGCTTGAAGCACACATCTCAACCATACGTAAAAAAGTAAGACAGTTTGATGGCGAGCTCCCGATAAAAAACAAACGTGGATTTGGTTATGTCGCAACAACAAAATAAAAGTCACTCAATAAAACGTAAACTCGTTAATAATATTAGCGCTGTGATCTCGGTTATTTTATTCACCATATTTTTAACCGTTGATTTAAGTGTTGATACTTGGGTGGAAGATCAGTTCAATCAGTCTTTAACTAACAAAGCTAACTACTTAAAAACCTTAGTTGAAGATGACAACAACGTGGTTGAATTTGATTTTGCTGGTGAGTTTATGTCGGAGTATGAAGCAGCCGATGCCACGGAGTTTTACCAGTTATGGCATGGCCGTGATGTGTTTGAGCGCTCGGACTCATTAGCGCTTTATGAAAATGCTAACCTGCCTTTTTTAGAAATGCCGATAAACGAATCTAAAATTATAGATTACGAGCTTCCTAACGGGCGTGATGGCCGCGCACTTATAAGTCACTTTGTAGCCCAAAAAGATGATAGAAATCCCACTCACTCTGCTGTTTTTAATACCATGACGCTTGCAATCGCAGCGCCCACCTCCGAACTTAATAAAGTACTGATTATTATTGATGTAGTCTTTATTTTAACCTGTGTGCTTGGTGTGTTTGGTGTGCGCTATTTAGTGACACGTATTGTAAATAAAGGCCTGCACCCTCTACACAATTTAAACGACCAAATTAAGTTACTCGATATTACCGGTGTTGCGCAAACAATAGAAAGCGACTTTAAAGTAGAAGAAATAGAACCTATACGTAACGAGCTAAATAAGTTTATTACCGTTAATCAGCAACTCTATAGTAATGAAAAACGCCTAACAAGCGACATTGCACACGAGCTTAAAACCCCAATAGCTGAACTCATAAGCCTCTCAGAGGTGGCTATTCGCTACCCTGACGATAAACGCATTAGCGACACCTATACCAGTGATGTACTTAATATTTCACAGCGTATGAAAACGATTGTTAGCAACCTCTTATTATTGCAGCGCTCAAGTAGCAGTACAATGCAATTGGATGCACAAAATATCATTCTAAATAACTTAGTAAATCAAATTATTGATGAGCTGACCTTTAAGCATCCAAGTATTAAAACGCGTTTAAATAACGAAATAAGTGACGAGATTACACTTAATGCTGACGAATTTAGTTTAAATACCATTTTATGTAACTTAATCGATAACGCACTATTTTATGGACTCCCTGAGGCACCAATTAAATTAACTGCCGTAAATAACAGCACAAACATGACTATCTCTGTTAGTAACAAAATAAATAAACCACTAAGTAGTGAACAGCTCACTGCTATTTTTGACCCGCTCTATCAGCTAGATTCATCTAGAACTAATAACCAGCGCCATGGTTTAGGATTATCAATTGTACAGAGCTTATGTAGCTTAAATGGCTTTACTATCACGGCCAGTAATACCGAAAGCAATACGTTAACGTTTATATTAACGTTACCTCTGAAGTAAATTTAGGTTAGTATTTACACTACTAACCTTCGAGATTTTAAGGACAAACCATGAATGCTCTTACCCGTATTAGCCACTTTTTTATTGTGGCATTACTTATAATATTTAGCCTTAACAGCTATGCAGCTCCGGCCTTATATAAAATAGAAAAAAATGGCGTTAGCTCTTACTTATTTGGCACCGTACACGTTGGTGATGCCAGCATGAAAGGCTTACCTAAAAATGTAACCGATGCGATTAGCGCAAGCAAAGAAGTCATTGTTGAAGTTGATATAAACAAACTTACTCCACTTGAAATGCAACAGCGTTCAATGCCATTTATGATGCTAAGTGACGGTAAAACATTGCAAACTGAGCTTTCAAAGCAAAATTATACCAAGCTAAAAGATTACTTTGCTAAAAAGTCGATTGATATTGCTATGTTTAATGGCTTAAAGCCTTGGGCTGTTATGGTGACTATGATGCAAATTGAATTTCAAAATGCAGGTTATTCAGATAAAACCGGCATAGACAAGCAAGTGCTTAGTTATGCTAAAGAGCATAATATTAAAATTGGTGAGCTTGAAACTCTAGAGCAACAACTACAAATGTTTGATGGTATGGCGCTATTAAGCAATGAAATGATTGAAGAAACCTTTGAGCAACTAGCCGATATTAATACTTACTTTATCAAGTTAGTTAATGCATGGAAAAGCGGTGACATGGACACACTAACCGATTACTACAACATGAGTTTTGATGACAGTAATTACGGTGAAATTAGCGAGCAAGTAATGCTAACTAACCGCAATAATAATTGGGTTAAACAACTCACACCGCGTTTAGCAAACGAGCAGCTATTTATTGCTGTAGGCGCTTTGCATTTACCTGAAAAACACGGGTTACTTAAACAGCTTCGAGATAAAGGCTTTAGCGTTATTCGTCTTTAAAATAAAAATGGGTTGAGTGAATTCTCGCTCAACCTTTCTCTAAGCTTTTAATGAAAGTCTTCCATTTTTAAGTAATTCTCTATTCCTTTAATTTTGTCTGCCGCATGATGATTTACATAAATCACAGTACTTGTATTGGCAGCACAAATTTTCTCTATTAGTAGCAGTACACGCTGCCTGTTTGCTTCATCTAAGCCCAAGCAAGGTTCATCTAAAATAAGTAACGTTGGATGTTTTACCATAGCCCGCACAATTAATAATATACGCTGATCGCCGTACGATAGCTGGGTGAATGAGGTATTTTGTTTATCACTTAAACCAATAAATGCCAGCCACTGTTGAGCAATATTAATTTGTGCGTCGCTCGGTTTTTGATATAAACCTATGCTGTCGTAAAATCCTGAAATAACAGTATTTAAAGCCGATATACTTACGCGGTAATCCATATGTAGCGCGTTAGATATAAAACCAATATGCTGTTTTATATCCCAAATACTCTCCCCGGTTCCGCGTTTAAAACCGAACACTTCAATGTCATTGTTATAACACTGTGGGTTATCACCTGTTATTAAATTTAATAGGCATGTTTTGCCTGAACCGTTCGCTCCACTAAGCTGCCAATGCTGATGCTTTTTTATAGTCCAATTGAGATTTTTGAATATACTTACATCACTATAACTAACTTTAGCATTACTCAATTTAACTAAGGCATTACCGGTGAATGCCTTTTGCTCTTGTTCGGTATCCGGAGATGGCACATCCAATGAGGTATGTTCTAAATGAAGTAGTTTTAGTAAATCACTCAATTGCTCACTGTCTGGCTTTGCCAAAGTATGTAACAAGCAACCTTGGTTTACATAGCCATAGTGAGTAATGAATGAAGGGATTTCGTCTAGGCGGTTTAGTACAAAAACAAAAGTAATTGTTTGGCTAAGCTCTATAAGTATTTTATTAAGTTGCTGGCACGATTGTACGTCGAGTCCATCAAATGGCTCGTCAAGCACGACTAAGTCAGCATTTGAGCTAAGTGCTTTAATTAATAAAAATTTTCGCGTTTCACCCGTTGAAAGTTTTCTAAAATGTCGAGTTAATAATTCATCAAACTTAAATAGCTTTATAAGCTGCTTACGTAAATCGATATTATAATTTTTATCTATAATAAGCTCTTTTACTAGGCTATTTTTTTCTTCTTCTAGCTCTTTATTCAATAGCTGTTTTTGCGCATCAGATGAAACAAGCAGTAGCTTTTTAAACGTACACAATCTTTGACCATTTTCATGCTTAGCCTCACCAACTAACGCCGCCGTTAATGCTGATTTACCTGCGCCATTGCCACCTAGAAGCAACCAATGCTCACCTTCGTTAACGTGCCAGTGTAAGTTGTGGATGCAGTAGCTGCTTTGACCTTGGCCTTGTAAAGAGCCACTGAATTGCTGAAATTGAATTGATTGCACAATAGACTGCACACTAACTTCCTATGTGAATATTAAAATCATAAATTAACGTATTTCAAAAGTACTTAGCAAGTGAGTTTTCGTCATTTAAAGCATTGAAAATAAAGGACGCTTAACAAGCGTCCGCAGCTATCTTTGTGGATTGGTATTATATAACACTCATAAAATAAAAAAGCCCAGCTTAAAAGCAGGGCTACTAAAATGAAGCTATCTAATTGCTCTGAACTCTGGATAATAAATCTATCCCAAACAATTATTTTCAACGCTAACTACGTTGAATTTACTTGCAATAGTCGAGCTATTGACGCATAACTCGCCTTGTTTTCACTGAAAATCTCTGGCTAGAGACAAATCCACTTAAATATTATTTAGGTTCAATATGTTAGTAAATATTTTAACCAGAGTTTAGATTAATTATCTGTTTTCTAAACGGTTATAATCAAACATTCCATATTCAACACCACGATATTTTTTAGCCGTGTCGTGCAAAATATCACTGTATTGCCAAAATTGTGGATGAGTCCGTCGGATACCAAACTTAGATTTTAGTGTTCTATAATCAGCTTCTATTTGCATCATAGGCAATTGCTCGACAAAAGCATTTACTTGCTGATCGTTATTTAAATACCAAATAGCTGCTGGATAATCACCTATAAAGCCAGGAACAATCGTTGCGGTATCTTCATCATAAGCACGTTGCCCATCTTCGTTTAATAAACTAGATATATTGTAGTGCGCATTATGATGGATAATCGTGTACGCCTTATGGCTATCATCAGTTTGCTTAACTAATACAAAAGATAATTGCGGTAATAAGTTAACAGCTTTTGCTGGCATAGAGTTAATTACACTTAGATCTTTAGGCACTTGAGTATAATCATATTGCTCATTTAACACAGGTGCTAACGCTTCTTTCATTAACTCATAAAGCTCGTGTTGAGGATCATCCGTTTTATACTCAATACCACTGGGTTGACTAAATTCGCGATTATTTTTAAAAAACTTAGCTAAGCTTGGCGGTGATTTTCGGTACCAGTATTTTTTAATTTGATTGCGTTTATTTTCAGGTAATAAAGCTAAAAAGTTTTGCTCTCCCTCTAAACGTAAAAAGTCCATATACAAACGCGTCACTAATTGATGGCCTATATTACCGTACACATCAAAACCAGCGACCAGTAAGTAATGAATACGCTCAAACAAAGCATAATCAAGTACCCACGTTGTTTTTGGCTCTTGTCCAATAAAACCTTTTACAACAGTCGCACTGTCAAAATGACGAAAAATAGTCAGTGCCGCATTTTTATTATGCCCGTCGCCTTTCCACAATAAATCAGTTGTTAGATGCTCCCCCCCCTTAAACAGATCATTAGCCAGATCAACTTTAGCTCGTAAATATTTTTGCTCTAGTGCTGAATATTTTACCCAGTTAGAAATTGGTAATGCGTTACTTTCCTCAGCAGCTGGTAGCTCTAATGCTTCTTCGTGGCGCATCAGCATTTGACCAACAGCTGGCGTGGCCACTTTAGCTGGATCAGCGAATGCAACCCAAAAGTGGTCATTAATTACATTCAAGGCAATTTGACCACGACACACAGGTCCTTTAATAAACCCCATGATGATCAGCTCTGCTTCATCAAGCATAAATTGATATTTAGAATTAATAGGGATTACTTCAAATGTTTTAAATGGATTAGATGCAGACTCAGCCTTATAACTTGGCATTTGCGCAACGGTATAATCTGGCGCAATAAATTGCTCATACAAACGCAGTAACTTAGCTTCATTAAGCTCAAGTGGTAAATGCGTCTTGGAAAGTATTGTTGTACGCTCTTGCATAAAACGATAATAAACGCGGCTAACTTTAGGGTCATCATATGGGCGGCGCGTATTTATTAGCTTTATTTTTTCACCCGGAGGTGTGCTTGAACGGACTAATTTAAAAAAGCTCTGTGGATTTTTAGGCGTAAAATAAATATGAGCTAAAAACCAATGCTCATAAATGTAACGAGCAGATAGCTGATACTTTAAACTATCTTGGTTTAAAAATGCTTCCCAACCCTTTATTTTATTTTGCTCGAATTTACTTGGCGGCGCAATATGCGACATTTTACCACCCGTTTTGAGCCATTGCTGTAAATGATTGAATTCATCCCGTGATACACCAGGCAAACCATAAGGCATGCCGCCATGAGGCTGCTCATCTGCTAATCGGTCAAACTCTCCCATGGTTGCGCAGGTTTGAGCGCGATTTAAAGAAAAGTCGAATTCATCATCTAGTACTTCATTTGTTGGTAGTTCATGGCTTTGCTTTAACACCAAGCTATTAAATAAAACACTTCCGGCTAAATTTGCTTCTTCAGTTTGCGCACGTTCATTAAGTACTGGGGTAAAGTTTTTTTCTCGCCATTGCTGAGTATTAGTTGCATCAAATAATAAGCGACTTGGAGTCGTTGCTAATAATCGAGTTCCATCATAAACCAGTTCTTTACTCAGCCCTCGGTCAATACCTTCTGGAGATGAAAGCTTAAGCTGGCAAGGTGCGTCATAACAACCATGGCAAACGACGCAGCGGGTATCGAGTACTGGTTTTACGTTTTGTAAAAAATCAGCGCCAGCTAAGGTAGAATGCGGAACAATACGCTCTTGCGCTTGCTCAGACCCAAATAAATCATCGTAGTGTGCATTACCTAAGTAAGCACAACCACTGAGAATAATTAGTACGAATATGCTTATTATTATTTTTTTCATTAGTCCTCGTCACCTAAATCGAAGGTGGGCATCATATCCATTTGAGGAGAAACGAATGTCTTTTGACCTTCAGTATTCAAAACAACACTTAAAAGAGGCCCATGCGTTAATGTTATTTGCGCATCATGTTCTTGGCTCAATATGTTTAAATACAAAGGGGCAGTAATAAGTAATTCATAACTATCAATGGTAATACCTACACTGCTATCTTCACTTGGATTTTGGCAAATTTGAGCAAGTAACTCATCATCAAGTCCAATTGATATTTCAAAATCAGGCTGCTCTAAATCTCTATCACTTAATGATTCATCTAATAGAAATAAAGGGAGGGTTAAATTGCTATCTTGTTCAAATTCCATTGCGTTCTCTGCACTTTCTGACGATTTAATTGGCGAGTATTATAACAAACTAGCGAGTAAATTAACGCTAAAGCTAATGTAACTATTTAAACGTCACCCATAACAGATTCGATCACAGAAAATACAGCACCTTGAGGGTCGCATATAACACTAAAGCGACCAACATCGGGGATGTCTGTTGCAGGAACACATACTTGCCCGCCTAAGTTAGCGGCTTTACTAACAATTACATCGCAACTCTCTACTGCAAAATAAATCATCCAATGAGCAGGGGTATCATCAGGCCATTCACTTGTCATTTCAAGCATACCGGCAATTGGTTGTCCATCGACTAAAAATAAAATGTAGTCCATCCCTTCCATAGGCTTTATTTCGCTTTCCCAGCCTAGTAAAGCACAGTAAAAGTCTCTACTTACTCTACTATCTCTTGTTGCTAACTCATGCCAATAAGGCGTATTTAATTCACCTAAACGCTTACAACCTTTATGCTCATTGCCTTGCCATAGTGCAACAGTGGCACCTACTGGATCTTTTAGCATAAGCATGCGACCTGCATTCATAACATCATGAGGGCCGGCGATAACTTCAGCACCTAGTTCTTTAGCTTTTAGCGCACAATCATCAACATTATCGACGGCAATGTAAGCCAGCCAATGACTTGGGATCCCTGCACTAATTTGCTCTTTAGGCATTTCGTACATTGCAGCGATATCCTCAGCTTGCTTTTGTAGCATGGTGTAGTATATGTTCTCTCCAATAGGTTGATCGTCATGTCCCCAATCAAATAATGATGTATAAAACGCCTTACCGTCTTTCCAATCGTGCGTACAAAGTTCTGACCAACAAAAAACACCATGTGGATGATTATCAATTTCACTCATTATTAAACCCTTATTATTCTAATTTTATTTAAACGAGCTCTGTCACATTTTATAAACTACTTAATTGAACAGATCATAAATTGAGATTAGAGCAATAACTAATCAGAGTCGATAAATAAAGGTATTATTCTAAAGTTAGAAAAACGTATTTTAAAAAAAGGGATATTGAGAATATGTTTTTATTATTTTATAGATCTGAGATATTGAGGAGTTTTATTGTGTTTTCATTATATTTTAAGCGTCGGGAGTCGCTACGCTTGCCCGATCTACATGATGGGTGTTGGATGAGTGTACATTAATTGTTCTACTTTCACTTTTCTGCAGACGTAAAAAAGCCCGGCTCTTTCGAATCGGGCTCTCTACAATTTGAGGTCGGTGCGCTACGCAGTAGGATGTCGTAGTGCCCACAGCGGTGGAGAGTCACAGTGCAAATGCTGCTGTATTAGCCGACTGAGATATTAAGAGGTTTTGTTGTAATTTCAGCGTCGGGAGTCGCTGCGCTCGCCCGACCTACGTGCTAGGTGTTGTGTAAGTGTGTGTTAATTGCGCACATTTTACTTTTCTGCAGACGTAAAAAAGCCCGACTCCTTCGAATCGGGCTTTCTACAATTTGAAGCCTGGTAATGTCCTACTTTCACATAGCAAATGCTACACTATCGTTGGCCGGGGCTCGCCTTCGAGCTGTTTTGTTTCACTACTGAGTTCGGCATGAGCTCTTGGCTATTTGTTAAATCCCAAACAGTAAAAAACCCGTCACATTGCTGTAACGGGTTTCTTTAATTTGAAGCCTGGTAATGTCCTACTTTCACATAGCAAATGCTACACTATCATCGGCGCTGTTT
>NZ_JANJGQ010000139.1:0-200 GCF_030847595.1 Pseudoalteromonas sp. 20-92 | reverse complement strand
GGCGTGATCACCGCCATATCTTCGGTGAGTATTTCTGCATCCTTGATTTCTTTTATCCGCTTTTCATTAACGAGTGGATAGCGGGAATTATGTTGATTAAAGAAGTCGAGTAGTGTTTGTTTCCTCGCTTTTTTAGCGTGAGCAAGAGAGGGCCAGCGCAGTAAGAAGTCACAGAATATTTGAGTGTCTTTTTCTTTAAA
>NZ_JANJGQ010000138.1:0-200 GCF_030847595.1 Pseudoalteromonas sp. 20-92 | reverse complement strand
TTGGCTTCTTGCTGCCGATAATATGCTTTTGCCCAAAATGAATAGCGCACAGATAATCCTGCCCATTCCACAAATGTTTGCCTTAAAAATTTAGTGCACGAGTATCGCCAGTGTATCCATTCCTTCTTGCCACTGCGTTCGGTTACTGGAGCAATGCCTGCGTATTTTTGTATGTCAGCGGCGCACTTATAGCGGTCACG
>NZ_JANJGQ010000137.1:0-201 GCF_030847595.1 Pseudoalteromonas sp. 20-92 | reverse complement strand
CCGACTATCTATAAGACCTGCGAGAAACACTATTAGCCTCTATTTATTCTTTCACTTTACCTCTAGGAGGCCCAAAATGGAAGCCTTTAACGTCTCAGATTTTGCAGCCCTTATCGGGATCGATTGGGCTGACCGTAAACACGATATTTGTGAAATAAATCGTGACACAAATACACAACATTTAAGTGTGATTTCCTCTGA
>NZ_JANJGQ010000136.1:0-203 GCF_030847595.1 Pseudoalteromonas sp. 20-92 | reverse complement strand
ATATCCTTTTCTAATTCAATGCGTTGGATTTGCTTTTTAAGTTCGCGGATTTCAATTTGTTCGGGCGTCATTGGTGACGCTGATGGTGACTGACCATTGCGTTCTAGCTTTAATTGAGTAACCCATTTACTTACGGTTGATTTACCCACCCCCATCGCTTTTGCTGCGTCTTCTTGCGTATAACCTTGGTCTACTACAAGCTG
>NZ_JANJGQ010000135.1:0-205 GCF_030847595.1 Pseudoalteromonas sp. 20-92 | reverse complement strand
ATCAGAATTTTATTATCAGCTTTTCCAAATTTTTAAAGAGCAAGAGATACGAAAACCTCTCAAAATTAAACACACTCTATTCTCAGGCTTTTAATGGCCCGATAAAGAATATTTATTTTTAAGAAGTAAAAGTGGTGGAGCTAAGCAGGATCGAACTGCTGACCTCCTGCGTGCAAGGCAGGCGCTCTCCCAGCTGAGCTATAGC
>NZ_JANJGQ010000134.1:0-208 GCF_030847595.1 Pseudoalteromonas sp. 20-92 | reverse complement strand
ATAACCACGGCTAAATAAGCCCAGCGATTGCCTGTCCAAATATACGTCACATCACCGCACCACACGGTATCCGGCTCAACAACATCAAACGGTCTATCAAGCAGATTTGGGATTTCAAGGTGTTCATTACCACCACGTTTATATGAATGTTGAGGTACTTGGCAGCTTTCGAGCTTTAATTTAACCATTAGCTTAGCTGCACGATAAC
>NZ_JANJGQ010000133.1:0-208 GCF_030847595.1 Pseudoalteromonas sp. 20-92 | reverse complement strand
CAGTAGTGAAACGAAACAGCGCCGATGATAGTGTAGCATTTGCTATGTGAAAGTAGGACATTACCAGGCTTCAAATTCAGTCGAAGGACTTTAACCTTAATAATTAAAATAAGAAAATTGAAAAGAATTTTCTTGGTGACAATAGCGTTTTGGACCCACCTGATCCCATGCCGAACTCAGTAGTGAAACGAAACAGCGCCGATGATAG
>NZ_JANJGQ010000132.1:0-211 GCF_030847595.1 Pseudoalteromonas sp. 20-92 | reverse complement strand
GGGTCATGATGGATTTGAACCATCGACCAATTGATTAAAAGTCAACTGCTCTACCAACTGAGCTAATGACCCGCTCTGATATAATTGTCTGTACTAAAGTCTAAGTTAAACCATTATATTATTTATAAATATAAAATGGTGGGTCATGATGGATTTGAACCATCGACCAATTGATTAAAAGTCAACTGCTCTACCAACTGAGCTAATGACC
>NZ_JANJGQ010000131.1:0-212 GCF_030847595.1 Pseudoalteromonas sp. 20-92 | reverse complement strand
CAAAATGCTTATGTAGAGCGGTTTAATCGCACGGTTAGGTATGACTGGCTAAGTCATTATATTTACAGTGATATTAGCGAGTTACAAGATAAAGCAACCGATTGGTTATGGACTTATAATAATCAACGCCCTAACATGGGTATAGGTGGCATAACACCCATACAAAAACTGGAAAAGTTAAACAACGGAAATTCTACAGCAACCGATTGGTT
>NZ_JANJGQ010000130.1:0-212 GCF_030847595.1 Pseudoalteromonas sp. 20-92 | reverse complement strand
TTAACCAAGTTCGGGTAATGTGAGGCCCAAGCTTTGGCTGCAACCAAAGCCTTTTATACAGTAGTTCGATTGATTGAAGGCTCCTCTATTGAGAGACCGATAACAAGAAAGAACGCTGTATAAACTCCAAGCATTAACTCGGATAGTCAACGGGGCCTCGAGCCCGAATCGCAAGGCAGAGTCAGCTTATTATGAATACAAAAAATAATCAA
>NZ_JANJGQ010000012.1:0-119728 GCF_030847595.1 Pseudoalteromonas sp. 20-92 | reverse complement strand
AATAGTAATTAAAATTAAGCCCCAAGCAAGCACACATGATAAGCACAAGTTACCCACAAAACCCTGTTGATAACTCTTGTTTTTACATAGCTAAACCACACTAAAGCTATTAATTAAAACCTTAAAAATGCAAAAAGCACCTTATGTAGGTGCTTCTCAAAAGTAATAATTATTAGATTCTAATATAAAATACTATATAACTTGCGACGATACTTAGCTGCGAGCGCGTCACCATCAGGTAAAGAGGCAATAATGGCTAAAAAGCTTGGTTTTGCTTCATTGAAATTCAGATCTTTTTGCAGCACTGTAAATAGTATATCCAATGCTTCTTCTTTTCTGCCGGCTTCATTGAGTAAAATACTGAGCTCTTCTTTTAATTCTAGGTCATTTGGGTACTTTTCTACTTGTTGTTGCTTTTCTTTAATCTCTGGTGAGTCTTTTGCTTCAAGCGCAGCTTCGCATTTTGCTTTTATATTATTAAAGTAAGCATCTTGCTCTTGTGCATCTATTGTATTTATAAGCGCTTGCGCTTCATCTACCTTGTGAATTTGAATACATATGTCTGCTAGCACTAATTTGATACGTGCATTCCCGCTGTCTATTTCATAAGCTTGCTTTGCATAATTAAATGCAGCATTTAAATCTGACTTTAATAACGCTTGCTTTGCTTGTTCTAACAGTAAGTCTTGTTGCGCAGGTAAATGCTTTGCTAGGGCTTCGCGTATTTGTACATCGCTTTGAACACCTGCAAGTAAATCTACTGGTGCAGAGTCTTTTAATAATACAAGCGTAGGCAGTGTTTGAAGACCAACTTGTTGCGCAAGTTGAGAAGCGAGTGCTTGCTCTGCATCGCAATCTAGGTTTGCTACTACTATATGGCTTGCATATTCTGCTGCTACTTTATCTAAAATTGCAGCCTGTCCGATGCAGTCAGGACTTTGAGGAGAGAAAAAGTTAAGCAACACCAATTTTTGTTGTGATGTTTCACCGAGTACTTGTTGAAGGTTTTGCGCATTAATACTAACTATGTTGCCCATTGAATTGATTGCCATATTCGTCTATTTAGGTTTTTATATGGTGGTGAACATAATAATTACAAGTCATATACCTAAATCACTCGGTATACATATTCAACAATAAGGGAAAATATGAAATTAACTTACCTAAGTGCAATACTTTTATTAGCAAGCCCATTAGTACAAGCAAATGGACTCGATCTGAATTTAAGCAAAGCCATGCCAGCTATTGAAAAGTTTTACCTCGATTTACACCAATCCCCAGAGCTCTCTTATCACGAACAAGAAACAGGTAAAAAGATAGCAGATAGATTAACTCAGCTGGGTTTTAAAGTAACAAGTAATGTAGGTGGCTTTGGTGTAGTTGGTATTTATAAAAATGGTGAGGGGCCGACAGTAATGATCCGTACTGACACCGATGGCTTACCTATAATAGAGCAGACAGGAAAGTCCTATGCCTCAAAAGTTAAAGTAACAGACGAGCACGGTGCAAAAGTAGGTGTAATGCACGGCTGTGGCCACGATATCCACATGAGTTCTTTTATTGGAACTGCAGAGCAGTTAATTACTCATAAAAAACAGTGGCAAGGTACATTAATGATGGTTGCACAGCCTGCAGAAGAAGTAGGTGGGGGTGCTAAAGCGATGCTAAGCGAAGGACTATTTAGTAAATATGCAAAACCTGATCATATAATTGCTTTACATGTAAGCGCTAGCGTCCCCGCTGGTAAGGTATCAATGAAAAATGAATACACGATGGCAAGTGTAGATTCTGTCGATATTACAATTAAAGGTAAAGGTGGTCATGGTGCTTATCCGCATACAACTATAGACCCAGTGGTTATAGCTTCACGCACTGTACTTGCTCTACAAACAATCACAAGCCGAGAGCTTTCACCGCTTGAGCCTTCTGTTATTACAGTGGGGTCTATTCATGGTGGTTCAAAACATAATGTGATTTCGGATGAAGTAAAACTACAACTCACTCTCAGAAGCTATAACCCCGATGTAAGAAGCGCTCAAATAGCTGCTATCAAACGAATCACCGCAGGTATTGCACAAAGTGCTGGCTTAAATGAATCTAACTACCCTGTAATATATGTACATGAAGATGAATCGATTCCATCTACTTATAATAACCCTGCACAAACAGACATTGTTAGAAACTCTATTGCCAGCGCAATTGGCGATACTAATGTACTTGAAACACAAGCTGTAATGGCGGGTGAAGATTTTGGCCTATACGGACGTACCGATGAAAACATCCCTATTACCTTATTTTGGCTAGGTGGCGTAAACCAAGCACAATATGCAGATTCGATAAAAACAGGTGAGGTACTTCCTTCTCTACACTCTAGTAAATTTGCACCAGATTATAAAGTTGCTATTCCTACCGGAATAAAAGCAATGAGTAACGCTGCTGTTGCCTTATTTAATAAGTAACCTGAGTTCAGGTTAAGTAATACCAATTCAACATTAAGCAATATGGTTTAATAAAATGGCTCTGTTGCTAACTAGCAACAGAGCTTTTTTTATAACTCGACTTTTTAAAGGTCGCTTTTCCACCTCGTTTAGCAAAACGTTTTTTAGGTGAGGTCTTTGGTAACTTCGCAAATGCATTGCTATCGCAGTTTGCTGCTAATTGAACAAACCCATTTAGGTCAGCAAGTAAAGGCTGTAAAAATTGCTGATAACTCATTGCTTGCTGTGCAATATCACCTAAGCTCGACTCCCACTTTGCGGTTAAATCAGGACTCGCTAAACCTTGTGGTAATACGCTAATAAGAGCAAGTCCCGTTTCGGTCGCTCTAATTGACTTACCTTCACGTTTTAAAAAACGCCGCTTAAATAGCAACTCGATTATTCCCGCACGTGTTGCCTCCGTACCTAAACCATCAGTGTCTTTTAATACTTTTTTAATTTGTGGATCTTTAACATAACGGCTAATGCCCGTCATCGCAGCCAATAATGTGGCATCGGTAAAATAAGCAGGGGGCGACGTATGCTTTTCGACTACTTCGCCTTTATCGCAAAAAAGAGGCATACCTTTTGTTAAAGGAGGTAGCGAGGCTTCATCTTTTAATTCAAATTTACCCATTAACACCTTAAAACCCAAGCTTACATCTTGCTTTGCATTTGCCTTAAAAAGCCCACCAGCAATAATTACCTCAGCTTTAGTTTCGTTATATATATAGTCGGGATAAAACTGAATTAAGTAATGACGGCTTATTAATTGATATACCTTTGCTTCGTCACCGCTCAAACTCGCTGACTTTAACTGCTTAGACGTAGGCACAATGGCATGATGGGCAGCCACTTTTGAATCGTTAAAACATTTACTACGCTTTCTTACATCTGCCCCGTTTACCAATTCACTGCTTTGCCCCCCATTAGCACTTATTGCCTTTAAAATAGCAGATGCTTCTTGATGGTGATCTTTGGGTAAATAACGATTATCTGAGCGTGGGTAAGTAATTAGTTTATGACGTTCGTAAAGTATTTGGCAAATATCCAATACTTTTTGAGCTGGCATACCAAATGCTTTAGCAGCATCTATTTGCAGAGCAGATAAATTATAAGGTAATGGAGCACTTTGCTTTTTTTGTTTTTGGTCGAGTGAAGTAAGTTCAGCACTTTGCTTTGTAATGCGTGAAGCAACATTTTCTGCAAGAGCTTTGTTAAGTATTCGCCCTTCTTCATCTTGATGTGGCTCACATGCTTTGCTTGGAACCCACTTAGCTATGAATGGTTGATTATCTGGAGTAAACAAATGCGCCAATACATCGTAAAAAGGCTTAGATACAAAATTCGCTATTTCGTTATCTCTATTAACAACAAGACCTAAAATAGGGGTTTGAACCCGCCCTACCGAAAGCACATTACCAAATCCTGCTTTTTGCCCAGCTAATGTATATGCACGCGTTAAATTCATACCAAATAACCAATCCGCACGAGAGCGCGCTAAAGCAGATACACTTAACGGAATAAAATCTCGATTAGAACGCATAACGCCCAGTGATTTTTTTACCGCAGATAAATTTAAATCACTAATGAGTAAACGTTGCGTACTTTGCTTTTTAGCCTGACTTATTTTAGCTTCTTCTATTACTTGGTCAACCAGAAGCTGGCCTTCGCGGTCTGGATCGCCAGCATGAATAAGTTGCGAAGCTTGTTTAATTAATTTTTTTAAAACAGTGAGCTGTTTGCGAGTTTTGGTTTTGGCTTTTAACTTCCACTGCTCAGGTATTATAGGTAAGTGATCAAACTGCCACTTTTTAAAGCGCTCATCATAATCATCAGGCTCTGCTTGTTCTAGTAAATGCCCAATACACCACGAGACACAATCACCGTTAGCAACTTCTATATAGCCATCGTGTTTTTTATGTGGTTTTGGTAACGCATCAGCAATAGCGCGTCCAAGTGAAGGTTTTTCTGCAATGTAGAGTTTCATAGCTTGCTCACCACTGTTCATATAAACAGTAGTTTAGCACAGCTATTTTAAAGGAGGGGCTTTTTTATAACCATTACTGGTTATAACTTTATTATTTTTTATCACTAAATAAATCAGCGGAAGATAGCACACCACTATGGTGCCCGTATTAATTAAAGGTAAAAGCGTTTTATACATTAGCGTGCTATAAGATAGATCCCAAAGGTGGCGATCAACAACGCGAAAAAGTTGTAAAATTGGTGCTGTGATAACAACCAACTGACCTAACACACATTGCCATAAGTAAACCTTGTCTTTTATCCCAAGATAAGCAATTAAAGCCATCCAAGCAACGTCATTAAATGCCCAGACAAGATATCTATATATATAAATATCTTTATCAAACTCTCTTAAAGAATCGTATATAAGTGCACCAAATAAGAAAAATACACCTGTGACACATACAAATCGTAATGCTAAAAAATCTTTACGCAAATAGAAAATAACAATAGCTGGGATTAAAAATAAAACCCAGCTAAGTTCAAGAAATGCAATTACCTTATCAACCCATAAAGGCATTGTTATTCTTTCGTCTTATCATCATCTCCGCCACTACCATTTCCCGGCATATCGCTATACTTATATTTTTTATTCATGGGTACTCCATTACATTTGTTAAGATTTATTATCTTAAGTTAAAAAAACTGCTTTGCCAAGCGGTACTATCTTACATCAATTGGGGCTGACTCTTTTGCCTTACCTTGTAAAATAGAAATCTCTACACGCCTGTTACGACGGCGGTCTTCATCTGTATCATTTGGTACAAGAGGTCTTGTTTCAGCTCGCCCAACAACCATCATCCGAGTTTTGTCAAAGCCTTGTACTTTTTGTAATTCACTTGCAACAGCCACAGCACGTTTAGATGATAAATCCCAATTATTAACATACAGTTCATTCGACACCTGAAAATCATCGGTATGCCCTGAAACTGTAATCTCTCCTGGCACATCTTTTAAAAGAACACCGATATCTTGAATTATAGGTTTAAACTTAGGTTGTAAAAATGCACTACCTGAAGGAAAGGAACCGTTTTCTCTAATACGAATAATTATTTGCTGCCCTAAAGACTCAAGCTCTATTGCACCATCAATAATTTGCTTTTCAAGCTGCTGCGCGATTTTTTTAACAAGCTCGTTTGTTTGTTCTTGATCCGCTGCTGAAATAGCCTGCTCTGAAGATTTTTCCTGCGAAGTGCTCCGAGACTCACCACCACGTTTATCACCTCGTTGTTCTTGCCTGCCGCCAGCTGAACTTTCATCACCGGCTTGAAATTCAAGCATTTGCTGAGTCATTTCTACGGTTTGCTGCTGAATAGTTTCAATTGGTGTAGGTTCTGGTTTACCTGGCGTAAACTCCATTGCAATAACCGAGGTACCTTTGGGAATATCTTTTACTTCTATTTTGTTTTGTACACCGAAAGCAAACTTCATCGAGCCTGCTATTTGTTTAAATTTAAGTACATCCATTTCAGAAAATGCAAGCAAGAGTACAAAAAAGCACATCAGTAAAGACATTAAGTCGGCAAAGGTTCCCATCCAAGCAGGTAAACCAGGAGGTGGACATTTACACTCTTGCTCAGACATGGTTACTCCTCAGTATCAACTTTACGTTTTGATTCAGCTAAGTAGTTCTTCAAAATACCTTCAATCACTTTTGGATTTTGACCATCTTGGATACCTAAAACTGCATCTAAAATCAAACGTTGATTCATCGCCTCTTCGTCTTTACGAAGTTCCAATTTAACTTGAATAGGGATAGCCACTACGTTTGCTAAAAAGGCACCGTATAAGGTAGTTAATAGTGCAACAGCCATTGAAGGACCAATTGATTTTGGATCGTCCATATTCGATAACATAGCAACTAAACCAATAAGCGTACCAATCATACCCATTGCAGGAGCAATATCGGCCATCGCTTTAAATAAGCCTGCGCCCATTTCATGTCGTGTTGAAGTTAAAGTGATATCTTTTTGTAAGGTCGCTCTAACAACGTCAGCATCGTGACCATCAACTAGCATATCTACACCTTTACGCATAAATTGATTTGGTATTTCAGCTTCCTCAAGCGCCAGAAAACCGCCCTTTCGAGCTGAATCTGCAAGTTCAACCGCTTTTTCAATTAACTCTTCCGGCGATTCAATTTTAAACATAAAAGCTTTAGCGGCAACTTTACCTATCCCAAAAAATTGTCCCATGGTGTAATTAGATAAAACTATAAATATAGAGCCACCAAATACAATTACCACTGAAGGGGTATTGTAAAACATGGCCATTTCACCACTACTACTCATAAACATGGACATGACAATTAAGCCAATTGCGCCAAGGATCCCTATTATGGTTGCTAAATCCACATTACCTCCAGAGGTTTCATGCACTAAGGCCTTATTGTAAAACTTTTATTATTAACTGCTTATCGGCAACATGCTAAATTGCTTGAGTCATATATGAAAATAAACATAAAAAACAATTTCAGGATTATTTTTAAACAAAGTTACAATGTTAATATAACGATTAATCATTTAAATGATATCAGTATGACCGTAATTAAGGCTTTATTAATCCACATAAAGTAACATTTAGCCGTAATAGAAGAAAAAAACATATCATTCTTTGACCTAGTTTAGCATTCCCCCTAAAATTGGCTCCTAAATTTATCAAGTAAGCTGAAATAAGATGGCGACTAAAAAACCTGAAAACTTAAGTTTCGAACAAGCACTAGAAGAATTATCAATAATTGTTAGTGATATGGAACAAGGTGATTTATCGCTTGAGCAGTCATTGAAGCAGTTTGAACGCGGTATTGCTCTAGCTAACGCTTCATCTGGTAAACTCAAGCAAGCAGAACAAAAGGTATCTATTTTAATGGGTAATGGCGATAAATCAGTACTTACAAACTTTGATAATGATATGGAATAGCGGTGAGCATTAAAGAACATATTGAGCGTGCTCAAATAGACGTTGCATCAGCACTAAACCTTTATTTTGAACAAGCACTTGATAGTGATAGAGCAATAAAAGAAGCAACTCATTACAGTTTGTTTAATGGTGGAAAAAGGCTGCGCCCATTTTTAGTCTACGCAACAGGCAAAATATTAGGGGCAGACAAAAAAGATTTAGATATATTAGCAGCAGCTATTGAATGCATACACAGTTACTCGCTAGTACATGATGACTTACCTGCTATGGATGACGACGATCTGCGTCGTGGTCGACCAACTTGTCATATAGTTTATGGTGAAGCCCAAGCAATTTTAGCCGGCGATGCTCTTCAAACTTTAGCTTTTGAACTAATTGCTAAACATAGTTTTAACTGCTCTGCTCAAACACAGGTAAAAATGATAGCGGCACTCGCCCACGCATCAGGCCTTGAAGGAATGGTTTCAGGTCAAGGTTTAGATATTGCAGCCACTGATAAAATAATTACAGTACAAGAACTTGAGCGAATACATAAGCTAAAAACTGGCGCACTTATTAATTGCGCAATTACACTTGGTGCACTGTGCAGCGAAAATGTTGATGAACAAACCTTAGAAAACTTAAGCGTTTTTGGGTATGCTATAGGGCTTGCATTTCAAGTACACGACGACATTTTAGATGTTGAAGGCGATACGGTTACTTTAGGTAAACCACAAGGCTCCGATATTGCCGCGAATAAAGCGACATACCCTGCGTTATTAGGTATGCTAGGCGCTAAAGAAAAGGCACAAAACTTAATACAACAAGCCCATGAAGCGTTGGCAAATATAGATGCAGACACCACACTTCTTGCATCGCTGGCAAATTACCTAATTGAGCGTGACCACTAATTATTACTCACACGTATTGCAATTAACACTGACATTATTACTCAACATTAATTATTCGTAAAAGCTTTGGATTAATTAATGTTAGCGAAGGATATATATAAAACCATGACACTTGATAGTAGCAAGTATCCATTACTTAATTTGGTTGACGAGCCAGCCCAATTGCGTGATTTAGCGCAAGATAAACTCCCTGCATTTAGCAATGAGCTGCGCGATTATTTACTCAACTCAGTATCGCAAAGTAGCGGTCATCTAGCGTCTGGTTTAGGGACGGTTGAACTAACCGTTGCGCTGCATTATGTTTATAACACTCCAGACGATCGCCTAGTTTGGGATGTGGGTCATCAAGCTTATCCACATAAAATCCTTACAGGTCGTCGCGACCAAATGCACACTATTCGCCAAAAAGACGGTTTACACCCTTTTCCTTTTCGCGATGAAAGCCAATACGATACGTTTAGCGTAGGTCATTCAAGCACCTCTATTTCAGCTGCCTTAGGTATGTCTATTGCCGCCCAAAAAGAAGGCAAAGGTCGAAAATCTGTAGCCATTATTGGTGACGGAGCAATAACCGCAGGCATGGCATTTGAAGCGATGAATCATTTAGGTGATGTAAAATCAGACATGCTTATTATTTTAAATGATAACGAAATGTCGATTTCTGAAAATGTTGGCGCCTTAACAAATCACTTTGCCCGAATTTTATCAGGTAGCTTTTACACTAACATTCGTGAAGGTAGCAAAAAGTTACTCTCAGGCGTGCCTCCGGTAAAGCAACTTGCCAGTAAAATGGAAGAGCATATTAAAGGCATGATGATCCCAGGTACCTTCTTTGAAGAATTAGGCCTAAATTACATCGGCCCAATTGATGGTCACGATGTAAACATGCTTGTAGATACATTACGTAATATGCGTAATTTAAAAGGTCCGCAACTTTTACATATAAAAACGCAAAAAGGTAAGGGTTATAAACCAGCTGAAGCCGATCCGATTGGCTATCATGGCGTACCAAAATTTGACCCAAGCACAACTAGCTTACCTAAATCTAAACCTAGTGCAGCTACTTTTTCAAAAGTATTTGGCGATTGGTTATGCGATATGGCAGAGCAAGACAGCAATTTAATGGCGATTACGCCAGCAATGCGCGAAGGCTCAGGTATGGTGCGTTTTTCTAAAGAATTCCCTGGCCAGTATTTTGATGTGGCCATTGCAGAGCAGCATGCTGTTACTTTAGCTGCTGGTTTTGCCTGTGAAGGTTTAAAGCCTGTTGTGGCTATTTACTCAAGCTTTTTACAACGTGCATATGACCAATTAATACATGATGTTGCACTGCAAAACTTACCTGTATTATTTGCCATTGACCGGGCAGGCATTGTTGGAGCCGATGGTGAAACTCACCAAGGTGCGTACGATTTAAGCTTTATGCGCTGTATTCCAAATATGGTCATTATGGCACCAAGCGACACTAACGAGTGTCGCCAAATGCTATACACCGGTTATAAAGCAAACTGCCCTGTTGCAGTTCGTTATCCTCGAGGTAGCGCAGGTACTGCAGACATTGAAAGCACTATGCAATTGCTTGAAATAGGCAAAGCAAATACGGTTAAACAAGGCAGAAAGATTGCCATTTTATCATTCGGTACATTACTTGAAAACGCACAGCTTGCCGCAAATGAATTAGATGCAACGCTTGTTAATATGCGTTTTATTAAACCACTTGATACTGCTCTTTTAAATGAGCTTGCTACTAGCCACGATACCTTTGTTACGCTTGAAGATAACGCGATTGCTGGCGGTGCCGGCTCTGCAGTTAACGAATACCTCGCAACGCAAAAAGCTGATATTAATATCCTTAACTTAGGTATTCCTGATGAGTTTATTAAACACGGCACGCAAGATGAAATGCACGATGAAATGGGATTAGGCGAGCAAGGAATACTAACCGCGATTAAAACGTTTATTAATTAACTTCTATACATTTAAATGTAGAGCACATTAAAAAAGGAGCCTAGGCTCCTTTTCTAATGTCAAATATTACCCATCAGCGGATCAGCGCATCCACACTTTAATATCAGCTAGGCCATTACTTTGTAAAATACCTAATTGTTGGTCAACGTTAGAATTTTGCTCAAACTCAAATGCATCAAGCTGATCATCAAACGTAATGTTTGCAACACCATCGCCACCACGCTTTTTAACTTGGTGCAGTGCAATATCAGCTAAGTTAATAGATGTCTCCCAACTGATTACTTGCCCACCTAAAAGTGGTAACGGGTAGAAAGACCAACCAATTGACGCCATAATATTAGTACTTTTTCCATTCGGAAGCTGGAATGAATACTCTGCAACAGCTTGGCACAGCTCCGAAGCATAGCTATCTATTTTATTACATTTAAAATCACGCAGTAGGAGTAAAAATTCATCGCCACTCCAACGCGCTACGTAGTCGGATCCTTGTGTGCGAGAGTTAAGTAATGCTGCCATTTGCTGCAAACAGCTATCACCCGCTATTGGGCCATATGCATCGTTAATTCGACTAAAGTTATCAAAGTTGATTATTAGTAAAACAAGTGACTTACCCTGAGCTTGCAGCGATTGAGAATTACGTTGAAAGTGTTCGATATCTTTAGGCAATTGATCGAACAAAAATCGACGACTACGAAGCCCCGTAAGCTCGTCTGAATGACTTACTAGCTTGAGCTGTGAATTCACTTGATTAAGCTTATCATTAGCTTGACGTAACTCTAATGTACGTTCGGTGATCAATCCCTCGAGTGCTTCTTGCTTTCTGCGCTCTTGTGCTCTAAATACCCAAAAAACCAAGTAAAAAAACAAAATGAAGCCACTGGTGATCAACAATCTAAAATAAATAGTTTCATCAAAGCGCTCTGGCACAATAAAGCCGTATTCAGCTTCTTGTGCTTTACTCCAATCTTCACCTTGTCGCTTTGCTTCAAGCTGAAATAAAAACGACCCTGCTGGTAAGTTAGTATAAATAGCTTCTCTACGTGTATTTGCATAACGCCAATCGCTATCTAATCCACTTAGCTTATACCTAAATTCAATGCTGTTTGGTGCATAATAATCTATAGCCGTGTAGGTAAGCGTTATATCTCGCTCATCAGTTTCTAATGATGGTTTTTGACCTAAGGCTGCAGTTGTTAAATTACGCAATGGTGTGGTAATTGTTTCTACTTTTGGCTTCAATGACAACACGCCAAATAGCTCTACGTTTTTAGGGATCTCTACAATCCCTTGCAAACTAGGATACCAAATTGAACTGCCAATATTAGCAACTGCGTCATGGCCTAACCCACTACAACACTGATTAGCTTTACCATCGAGTTGACGATCAAATGAAGAAATAACTTCCTCTACTTTTAAGCTTTTAATATCTGCTTTGAATTGATCTACAGGCATCCTATAAACGCCTTTCATGGTGCTAACCCAAACATGTTTTAGCTTTTCATCGTATTCGAGGCTAAAAATTGATCCATATGGTAGACCATTAGCCGCATCAAGTTGACGCCATTGCCCTTGGGTACTTCTATAAAAAAGCCCATCGTTAAGAGAACCAATTAAAATACCTACACCATCAATATGCAGTACACTTGTTACATAAGCACTTTCTAAAGACGTTTGATCACCAATTTTTTCAATGCCACGCTCGGTAAAGTAATAGGCGCCTTTACTTGTACCTATCACACCAAAATTAGTTTTATCCAATACGTAAGTAATAAACTTACTACCCAAAAATGCATTATACGCAAACGGCGTTAGCCCCGCATAACCAAGACGATATAACCCCCGTCCAGTGCCAATCCAAAAACCACCTTTGCTTGAACGGCTTATAGCAAATACAGGGTTATCACGTAGCGCACGCCCTGGAACGGTATAAAGTGTATTATTCTCATAAACAAATAAACCTCTTCCTGTGGCTATATAGAGTCGCTCACCATCAAACTGTAAGTCATGGACTGACGATCGACTGTATTTACTACTAGGGATCAGATTTATAAAGCTTTTACTTAAATCAAAGTAACCAATACCACTTTTGTTAGCGACCCATAATTTACCATCAGGTGCTTGGCTTATTGCCATAACGGCCTCAGTCATCTCAGATACAGCTGAATGTCGTTCAACCCGCCCTTCATGCGCAAGCCATAAGCCTTCACTAAAGCTTGCTAGCCATACATTATTTTTATCATCACGAAAAATATCTGCAAACCAAATACTTTGATCTAGCTGGCTTGGCTCAACCCATTGCCATTCGCCTGACTTATCTCTAAATAATAAACGCCCGTAAGTTGAAACCCATAATCCACCATTGGTATCACTCATAAACTTATAAACAGCTGAATTATTAGCATTGGGTAAAGGAAATGGCCTTAGCTCATCATCTAAATCTAGAAAATATGCACCTAGTTCTGAAGCCAAGTATAAATTGCCGTTCAAAAATGATAAATCATGCACAATAGTTTGCGCTAAACGCTCTGGTAGCGATATTTTTGCAGTGAGCTCTAAACGTAATTTAGAAAAATCGGAGGCGTTTTTAGTAAGGCGTAACAAATGACGGTCATTAACCAGCCAAATACCTTCCGGAGAAAGTGCCATTTGACTAACTGAGCCGACAATTTGGGTGATTACTGTCGCATTGACAATAGGTAGTTGACCGCTAGCGTGAGTTTGCAAGTCAACTTGCCCTCTATCAACATAATACAAACCATTTGCTGCAATCCAGATACTGCCTTTAGAATCTTCTAAAATATCCCTTACAGGGCCTTTAATATTAAATTCTTGTGCTGCAAATGTTGCCGGGTTAATTACAACTAATCCGCTTTTAGTACCTATCCACAATAACCCGTTCGAATCGATTAAAAGTTTATTAATACCATTACTTGGTAAAAAATAACTATTTTGGGTACTATAGTTAGTAAATGTTGTTCCATCAAAACGGCTTAACCCAAACTGAGTACCCAGCCACATATAACCTTGCTGATCTTGCACTACACTTTTGAGTGATTGTGACGGCAAACCGTCTTTTATATTCCATTGCTTAACGACATAATCAGTAATTGAGGCCCAGCTTGGCGTCGCGCACAACATCAGTACACAAACCAGTAAAAATCGCATCATATTGCTGCCACCTAGTTAAACAATTTAAATATAAAAATTAAAAGGGTAGTAAACCCACTTTTATTAACGCTTGCAAACAAATAAGCGAAAAAATACCAGCCAATATATCATCAGCCATAATACCTAAACCGCCATGTACTCGTTTATCTAGCATACGTATTGGGCCTGGTTTTGCTATATCAAAAAAGCGAAATAACAAAAAGCCAACTAATAAACTCTGCCAGCTAAGCGCTGCGCCAATCATGGTAATGTAATAGCCAGCCACTTCATCCCATACAATTGCAGGATGGTCGTGCACGCCTAAATCATCAGCCGTTTTACCACATGCCCATATACCAAATATACTGATCACTACAGCAAACACAATTTGTAACCATAATGGATAGTACATTGTCATAAAAATAAATGGCAGTGCAGCAAAAGTACCAAATGTACCAGGCGCTTTAGGCGCAAGGCCTGTGCCAAACCCTAAACCAAAAAATTGGTGCGGACGCTTTAAATTAAACTTGCGGTTATTATTCAAACCTGCTCCTTTGCAAAATGCTCAAAGCCATGCTGCTCAAAATTAAACTCTTCACCATTGTATAAAAGCTCAATTTGGCCATCACCACTTTTAACTTGTCCTATACATACGGCATCTACACCATATTGACGTAGTTTTAAATCCAACATCCCTTTATTACTATCAGGAACAGTAAATAACAATTCGTAGTCATCGCCGTAGCTAAGAATAAACGGTAATTGCTGATCAAAATCAAGGCTCGATTTCATCGCATCTGATGTAGGAATACTTTCAACATTAATAACAGCACTTACTTGCGACATATCTAGAATATGGCCTAAATCAGCAATAAGACCGTCAGATACATCAATAGCCGATGATGCAAGTCCGCGTAAAACCTGGCCAGCTGCTACGCGAGGTGTTGGATAATCGAAACGTTTATTAACATATTTTAAATGTTCAGGCTCTATTTTAAAACCTTGCTTGCGCGATTCAATAGCTAAACCTGCATCCCCTAAAGGACCTGTAACATAAATCCAATCCCCCACTTTAGCACCACTTCTGCGCAGAGCTTTCCCCTCAGGTACCGTTCCTTTTGCACAAATAGTAATAGTTAATGGGCCTTGAGTCGTATCGCCACCAATAATTTGTACATTAAAGTATTCTGCAATTTCATGCATGCCTTCAGTAAATTCTTCAATCCACTGCGGATCTATACTTGGCAATGTGAGTGCAACCGAAACCCATGTTGGTTCAGCGCCCATTGCAGCTAAATCACTTAAATTCACAGCGAGTGCTCTATGACCGAGTGCACGAGGGGAAATATCATCAAAAAAGTGCACGCCAGCAACAAGAGTATCTGTTGTAACGGCAAGTTGGCAATTTTGTGGAACAGAGACCAATGCGCAATCATCCCCTATTCCTAGGTTTACATCACGACGAGTGATACCGCGACCTTTAAAGTAGCGATTAATTAATTCAAATTCCTTCATACACAAAAAAGCCGACCTATGCCGGCTCTCCTTTTAACGGTTGTTTAACCAATCACTCTGAAATTTAAAATTTAAAATTCAGAGTGAATTGTTATTACTTGCGTAAATGCTTAACAGCTTTATCAAGTACACCGTTTACAAATTTATGGCTATCTTCAGCGCCAAAAATTTTGGCAAGCTCAATACCTTCGTTAATAGCAACTTTATAAGGTACGTCTTCACGGAACTTAAGCTCATAGCTGCTTAAACGTAAAATTGCACGCTCAACCATATCTAAGTCATCAAACGGACGTGTTAAATGTGGTGATACAGCTTCGTCTAGTTGCTTGTAATTTACAGCAACACCCGTCGCTAAATCTTTAAAGTATTCAACATCAACTTTAGTAACGTCTGTTTCGATCAACATTTGTTGTTCGATATCGGCAATTAGATTGCCACTTATTTGCCAAGAATAAACGGCTTGGAGTGCTAAGATACGTGCTTTACGTCTTGCTGCTGGTTTCACAAAAATTCCTTAAACTTAAATTTTATCTAACACATTAACCATTTCAAGCGCGCCTAAAGCAGCTTCGCCGCCTTTATTGCCCATTTTGGTGCCAGCACGCTCAATTGCTTGTTCAATGCTTTCTGTGGTTAATACGCCAAATGCAACCGGGATATCATACTCAAGTGATACTTGCGCAAGACCTTTGTTTGATTCGCCAGCAACTAGGTCAAAGTGTGGTGTACCACCTCTGATCACTACGCCTAATGCGATGATTGCATCATACTCTTTTTTTGCTGCAACGCGTTTAGCCGCTAAAGGTAATTCTACCGCGCCTGGTACATAAATAACGGTAATGTCGTCATCAGATACGCCACCTGTGCGTTTTAGCTCATCAACAGCACCTGCAAGGAGGCTGCTACCAATAAAGTCATTAAAACGAGAAATGACAATGGCAAACTTTTTGCCTGGAGCGTACTTATTACCTTCAATAATTTTCATTTGATAACCCTAAAAATAAGTTCAAGCGGTTGCGATTGCGCAAAAATTGCTGCGCATCATACCATAAAAATAAAATAATAGCCTAGTTTAAGCGTGATGCTTATTGTGGCTCAATGTAATCAACAACTTCTAAATGAAAGCCCGAAAGTGCATGGTACTTTTTAGGACGACTCATTAATCGCATTTGTTTAATTCCAAGATCGGCAAGTATTTGCGAACCTACGCCAACAGTACGAGATGTACCTTTGAATTTACGTGGCGTAACGCTTTCGCCTGCATCAGCTGCTGCAAATGCTTTCACAGTTGCCTCTAACTCTTCAGTGCTTTCTTGCTTACCTAAAATAACTAAAGCACCTTCATTTTTAGCAATATAGGCCATTGCTTCAGAAAGACCCCAGCTACGGTCAGCACTTCTGTCTGAAAGTAGAATATCGTTAAAGGTACTTTGTAAATGTACACGTACATTTGTCGGCTCTTGATCTTTTATATCGCCTTTGAGCAATACGTAATGTAATTGGCCGTCAATTGTGTCTTTGTAAGTCACCAAATCAAACTCACCATGCTCTGTTGGTAACTTACATTTTGCTACTTGCTCAATTGTTGTTTCGTTTAAGTTGCGGTATTCGATTAAATCAGCAATGGTGCCAATTTTAATACCGTGCTCTTTCGCAAAGACTTCTAAATCAGGGCGACGCGCCATGGTGCCATCAGCATTAAGTATTTCAACAATAACAGATGATGCTTCAAGCCCAGCCAAACGCGCTAAATCACAGCCAGCTTCGGTGTGTCCTGCGCGAGTTAATACGCCACCAGGTTGTGCCATAATAGGAAAAATATGTCCCGGCTGCACAATATCACTTGGTATTGCACCTTTAGCTATAGCCGCTTGCACTGTGCGCGCTCTATCTGCCGCTGAAATACCGGTTGTAACACCTTTAGATGCTTCTATCGACATTGTAAAGTTAGTCGAAAATGCTGCACCATTGTTTTTAACCATCAACGGTAAATCAAGTTGCTCGCAACGCTCTTGCGTCATGGTTAAACAAATTAAACCACGGCCATGGGTAGCCATGAAATTAATCGCTTCTGCGCTAATATGCTCAGCAGCTATTATTAAATCGCCTTCATTTTCTCTATCTTCATCATCCATTAAAATAACCATTTTACCGGCTTTAATATCGTCGATGATTTCTTGCGCGCTGTGTAAATTCATAAATTTGCTCGTGTAAGTTATCAGTTTCGTTATTTAATAAAACCCGCTTTAGCGAGTAAGCTCATCGAAATATCAGAGCCCGTTGGTTGCTCTGCACCTTTTATAAGGCGCTCTAAATAACGTGCAATTTGATCGACTTCTAAATTAACTTGGGTACCTACTTTAAAATGAGCAATTGTGGTTTGCTCACTCGTGTGTGGGACAATTGTTAATTTGAATTTATTACCTTCTACAGCGTTTACTGTCAGGCTTATACCATCAATACATACCGAACCTTTGTACGGAATGTATTTCATTAAATTTTCGTCAGTTGTAAGCCAATACTCTGTTGCTCTGGCGTTTGCTGTAATACTTGTAATCGTTGCAATGCCATCAACATGGCCAGATACTAAATGACCGCCTAAACGCGAAACAGGTTGCATGGCTTTTTCAAGATTCACCGTTTGCCCTAAAGCATAGTGAGCAAAACCGGTTAAACCAATCGTCTCGTTAGATAAATCAGCACTAAAACCGTCAATATGTTTATCAACTACGGTTAAGCAAACGCCATTGGTTGCAATGCTGTCGCCTAGCTTTACGTCTTTCATATCAAGGTCAGCACTTTGGATACGAATGGCTAAGTCGCCTTGTTTTTTTTGTAATAAAGCAATTTTGCCTGTGGCTTCTATTATCCCAGTAAACATAGCGCTACTCTTTTTATTAAGTGATTTTAATGAGTTTTTAACGCGGTGATACGTAAGTCGTCACCAATGCGCGCACATTCATTAAATGTTAAATCAACGGTGTTTTGCATACTCGTCAATTCAGGAAAATTAACTAAACTTTTTGCATCATGGCCCATTAGTTTAGGCGCTAAATAAAAAACAAACTCGTCAACTAAATTAAGCTCTGTCATTTTACCAGCAAGTGTTGCGCCAGCTTCAAGCCAAACATTATTAAACTGCAGTTGCCCAAGTTTTTCTAAAACGGCTTGTAAATCAACTTTACCGTTACTTTCACTGACTTCAATATGCTTTACAAAATGCGGCCATTGCAATGATTTATCAACCTTAATGGTAAATATAATTACATCACTTTGGATTTCAAATAAAGCAAGATCAGGTGTTAAACGGTTTTGAGAGTCAATTATAACACGCACGGGCTGGCGAAGCGGCAAATCAGTAGGCAGTGTGCAAGACAGCTCACTTAGTCGCACATTAAGTTTAGCATCATCGACTAACACGGTATCGGCACCGGTTAAAATAGCGCAGCTTTTCGCTCGGTATAATTGTACGTCTTGTCGAGCAGCAGGACTTGTGATCCACTTACTTTGCCCATTTTTAAGCGCTGTTTTACCATCAATACTTGCTGCCATTTTACAGGTCACATAAGGTAAGCCTTGTTCCATACGCTTAAAAAAGCCAACATTAAGTGCCCGCGCTTGTGATTCAAGTAACCCATAAGCAACGTCAATACCGGCGTCGCTCAATATTTTAAGGCCTTTGCCTGCAACTTGTGGGTTTGTATCAACCATAGCGGCAATTACTTTTACTACGCCCGCCTTTTTTAAGCCTTCAGCGCACGGTGGCGTACGCCCATAATGACTACACGGTTCAAGCGTTACATAAGCCGTTGCACCTTGTGCATTTTTTCCAGCGATTGCCAGTGCATTTACTTCAGCATGACCTTGACCTGCTAATTGATGAAAACCCTCACCAATTATTTGATTATTTTTAACTAATACACAGCCAACATTAGGGTTAGGCGTGGTAGTAAACCGGCCTTTTTTGGCAAGTTCTATGGCACGTGCCATATACATTTCATCATGTTCAGTAAAAGTAATTTGGTTAAGCATTTATTATACCAATTGCGTTAAATAAGTGGTCCATTATAGCGCTAAGAAAATAGCGCAATAACAAGGCGAAAATTATGACATATAGTTGTTCTATATGAATAATTTTTAACGCAGTGAGTGCGCTATTTAATGCGATAGAATGATCATATTTTTAATAAAATTGGTATTACTCCCCTAAGCGGGCAATTTCTTCGCCAAATTCACGTATGTCTTCAAACGAGCGATAAACAGAGGCAAATCTTACATACGCTACTTTATCGAGCTTCTTGAGGGCTTCCATAATGCATTCACCCACCAAGTGGCTTGAAATTTCTCGCTCGCCTGTAGCACGCAACTGCGATTTTATTATATTCACTACTTCGTCTACTTGCTCTGTGCTTACTGGGCGTTTTTCGAGTGCGCGATTTAAGCCATTTAATAATTTATCTTCGTTAAATGGTTCGCGGCTGCCGTCTTGTTTAATAACACGAGGCATAACCAGTTCAGCGCCCTCAAATGTAGTAAAGCGCTCGTGGCAGTCGTTGCACTCACGCCGCCTGCGAACTTGATGGCCTCCACCAACAAGGCGTGAGTCAATAACTTTAGTATCTTTTGCGGTACAAAATGGACAATGCATAGCTCGGTACTTCCGTTTTAAAACAAAAAAGACCGCTAAATAGCGGTCTTTTATCTTAGCAAAAAAATAGGGCCTGTTGTGCTCTAAATTACTGCTGCTTATGCAATTAAGCGTATACAGGTAATTTTGCACAAATTGCTTTAACTTTTTCTTTAACTTGCGCCTGTACAGATTCATCAGTGATGTTATCTAGTACGTCACAAATCCATCCAGCAAGCTCTTTTGATTCTTCTTCTTTGAAACCACGACGAGTGATTGCAGGAGAACCAATACGCAAACCAGATGTTACAAACGGAGAACGTGGATCGTTTGGCACTGAGTTTTTATTAACTGTGATGTTAGCGTTACCAAGGGCTGCGTCTGCATCTTTACCAGTAATATCTTTATCGATTAAATCGAGTAGGAATAAGTGGTTTTCAGTTTTGTCAGATACGATTTTGTAGCCGCGCTCTTGCATTACAGCAACCATTGCTTTTGCGTTTTTAACAACTTGTGTTTGGTATACTTTAAATTCTGGCTGAAGCGCTTCTTTAAATGCCACTGCTTTTGCTGCAATAACGTGACATAAAGGGCCACCTTGGCCACCAGGGAAAACTGCGCTGTTAAGCTTTTTATAGATTGCTTCGTCGCCACATGCAGAAATAATTAAACCACCACGAGGACCAGCAAGTGTTTTATGCGTAGTTGTAGTTACAACATGTGCATGAGGAACTGGGCTTGGGTAAACCCCTGCCGCAATTAAACCTGCAACGTGAGCCATATCAACAAACAGGTAAGCACCTACTTTGTCAGCAATTTCACGGAATTTAGCCCAATCAACAATACCTGAGTACGCTGAGAAACCACCAATAATCATTTTTGGTTTGTGCTCAAGTGCTAGTGCTTCAACTTGTGCGTAATCAATTTCGCCCGTTGCTTCATCTAGTCCGTATTGGATTGCATTGTAAAGCTTACCAGAGAAGCTTACGTGAGAACCGTGAGTTAAGTGACCACCATGAGCTAAGCTCATACCTAATACAGTATCGCCTGCTTCTAATAGCGCTAGAAAAACAGCAGCGTTTGCTTGCGAACCAGCATGTGGCTGTACGTTTGCGTAGTCAGAACCAAATAATTCGTTAGCACGGTCAATTGCTAATTGCTCAACAACATCTACATGCTCACAACCGCCATAATAACGTTTGCCTGGGTAACCTTCTGCGTATTTGTTAGTAAGCTGTGAACCCTGTGCTTCTAGTACACGTGGGCTACAGTAGTTTTCAGATGCAATTAGTTCAATGTGCTCTTCTTGGCGAGCAGTTTCTTTAGTGATTGCGTCAAATAACTCTGGATCAAAATCCGAAATATTCATGCTACGTTCTAACATTGGGGTCTCCTAGGGCAACGTGTATGGTGTTTTTTAGAGGCTTTATTGTACGCTTTAAACGACTCTTTGCCTACGCTCTTAAGTTGAGGATATTTAAACAGGGATTGAAACTATTTCACAGACTTTTTAAGATGATATTTTTTAATAAGTACATAACTATTTTAAATGCATTTCATTTTTCACATTTAATTAGCTAATGAAAGCCTCTCTTTTTTGAATTATAATTTATAAAAAAAGCGGCCATAGCCGCTTCAATTGTTATTTTTTATTATCCTAGCTTTGCAAGTATTTCTGTACGTAATGCGTCGTAATCGGCGTTTATATCGCTTGCTAGACATGGTTTTGCTAATGCATCGCTAAGTGGTTTTGGCATATCCAATTCAATATTTAAAATATCCTCCACGCTTTCTTTAAACTTAGCAGGGTGAGCGGTCGCTAAAAAGATACCCGCTGCACCAGGCGCTCGATTTTCAACAAGACCTTGGTACGCAATAGCAGTATGAGGCTCTGCAACATAACCCGTTTGTTGAATTTTTTTCATCACCGATTGCGTGTCTTGCTCGTTTACGCTAGTTGAATAAAAGTTATCGTAGCTAAACCAGTTATTATCTAACATTGTTTGCACACGCGGCCAGTTGTTTGGCTTACTTACATCCATTGCATTTGAAAGCGACTCAAGTGTTGCGTTTGGCGTCCACGTTTTATCAAGCATAAAGCGCGGCACAGTATCATTTTGGTTGGTTGTTGCACTTAATTTACCTACAGGTAAGCCAATAACCGCACCAATCATTGCAGCACATACATTACCAAAGTTGCCACTTGGCACTGATATATGCGCTGTTGCGCGTTTTTCTTTTGGTAGTTGTGCAATGGCCTCAAAGTAATAACAAACCTGAGCAACTAAACGGCTAATATTAATTGAATTAGCAGAATTAAGCCCAAGTGTTGATTTAACTTCTTCATCTAAAAAGGCATTTTTAACCAACTCTTGGCAATCATCAAAACTGCCCTCAACTGCGTAACAATGAATATTGTTACCTAGCGTGGTAAATAGCTTTTGCTGAGCAAGTGAAATTTTGCCTTTAGGATATAAAATTACAACATCAATATTTGGCTTATTATAAAAAGCATGTGCAACGGCTGCACCAGTATCGCCCGATGTTGCGGTTAAAATAGTTACTTTTTCATCTTTATTAAATTGCGCTAAACACTCTGCCATAAAGCGACCACCAAAGTCTTTAAACGCAAGCGTAGGACCATGAAACAACTCTAAGCAGTATGTATTCTCTTCAACCTCCACCAGCTTAACTGGAAAGTTAAATGCATTTTTAACCATTTGTGCCACAGTGTCGCTTGGTAGCTCATCACCAATTAGGTGAGATAATATTTTGCCACTGCGTGTAACAAAGTCCATATCAAGCAATGCATCAACATCGGACAGTGGGGCAAGGGTTTCAGGAAAAAACACACCTTGATTACGACCCAAACCTGTTTTTACGGCTTCAACGAACGACACTTTTTGTGAGCTATCTTTTAAATTATGTAATTGCATGACTACCTATCCTATAAAACTGTTAATTGACGCGTGCCGTCGTTATCTAATTTACAAATGTGGCAAAAGCCTTGCTTGTTAATGTAATTTGCCTCTAACCACTGTGCGCATTGCTGCGCAGCTTCAAGTGTTTTACATACACTAAACAAGGTGGGTCCTGCGCCCGAAATACTCACTATTTCAGCGCCCAGCGCTGGCAAGCTTCCTTTAGCTTCACTAAAACCTTTAATAAGCGGTGCGCGGTAAGGTTCTGCTATTTCATCTTTCATTATGCTTAGCGCATCGTCAAAACGGTTAGTTAACAGTAAGCTACTAAATGCCGATAAACGCTGTGCAAACTCAACACTTGCATGCATGCTCAACTCTTTTGGTAAAACCGAGCGCGCTTTTGCAGTGTTGAGTGAAAAACCAGGGAACGCAGCAACGTAGTACCAATTATCATCAACAGGCAGTGCAATCGATTTATCAGGGATTAAATCACCTGTTAATTGCAAACCACCTAAATAGCATGGCGTGATGTTGTCGTAATGACGACCGCCGCTTACCACAGCTTCAAAGTCAGCCATAAGCTCAATAAGCTCAACCTGACTTAAGTTAGTTTGTGCAAACTTATCAAGAGCTGCAAAGGTAGCCACTACCGAACATGCACTAGAGCCAAGCCCAGATCCAATTGGTAAATTCTTTTTAAGCTCGAGCTTTACGCTTGGCATATTAGGCGCAACATGCGCTCTAAAATGCACTAAACACTGGTACGCTAAATTTTCATTAGCATCACTTGGTAACTTGTGAGCGTAGTCGCCAGTGCAAATAAATTCGTCACTTGGTGCTGCACTTACAATGGCTACATCGCCTAATAAACTGCCATCAATTGGCGCAAGCGCTGCGCCAAGTGCATCAAAACCCACTGCAAAATTACCAATAGACGCCGGAGCATATACTTCAATCATAACGAGCTCCTAGCGCGATAACGTTTTTAAAATATCAGCAAATACACCCGCTGCTGTTACTTCAGAGCCTGCACCATAACCACGAATTACAAACGGACGTGGCTGGTAGTATTGGCTTAAAATAGCCAGCGCGTTTTCGCCATCGCGAATTACATTAAGGGCATGTTTTTCATCAACAGCCTCAATACCTACTTTACAGTGACCTTCTTTAATTGTACCTACATAACGAAGTACCTTACCTTCGCTCGCAGCACTTTGAATGCGGTCATTAAAATCAGCATCTAGGCTTGGTAGTTTTGCCATAAACTCATCAACGCTATCACCTTGTGCAAAACCTTGTGGTAATACTGACTCAACTTCAATATCGCTTAGCTCCAACTTCATGCCGGCTTCGCGAGCAATGATCAATAACTTACGTGCTACATCGGTACCCGATAAATCATCACGAGGGTCTGGCTCAGTAAAACCGCTTTCTTTGGCTTTAATAGTTGCCTCAGAAAGTGATAAACCATCTTGAAGTGCGCCAAACATATACGAAAGTGAGCCTGATAAAATACCGCTAAACTCTAATAACTCATCACCGGCACCAAATAATGACTGCAAGTTATCGATAACTGGTAAGCCTGCACCAACATTTGTTTCGTATAAAAATTTACGATTATTCTTTTGTGTTGCCGCAATTAAATCTTGGTAATACGTGTATGAGCTTGTTGTCGCTTTTTTATTGGCAGCAACTACATGAAAGCCTGCATTTAAAAAGTCTACATACTGCGCAGCAAGTGCATCTGAAGATGTACAATCTACTAATACCGGATTCACTAAGTGGTTTTGCTTAACAAATTGCTCTACTAACTTTAAATCAAATGCTTGCTCAGATGAGGCTAATTTTTGCTGCCAATCACTAAAAGCAATGCCTTCGTTATCAAGGTGTAATTGACGAGAGTTAGCAACACCGTACAAGTTGAGTTTAATATTACGCTTTTCAAGCCAAGCTTGTTGACGTTCAAGCTGATTAATAAGCTCTTGCCCTACTAAGCCACAACCTAGTAAAAACACATCAATTGACGGCACATGTGTGAAAAAGTTTTCATGGCATATTTTTACGGCGTCATTACATAACTCACCATCAATTACCGCAGAAATAGCACTTTCTGTAGAATCCTGTGCAATTGCCACAATATTTACTTGCGCTTGTGCAAGCGATGCAAAAAATTTAGCTGCTAAACCACGGTGTGCGCGCATGTTATCGCCCACTAAAGTAACAATGGCTAAATTGCGCTGCACTTGTACAGGCTCAATAAGCCCTGCTTGTAATTCAAGCTCAAATGCTGTTTGTAGCGCATCGAGTGCAAGTGCTAAGTCTGTTTCGTGCACACAAAAACTAATGCTAAATTCACATGATGATTGCGTGATCAATACAATTGATACGTTATCGTGAGCAAGCGCGTTAAATACCTTAGACGCCATGCCTACTTTACCTTTCATGCCAGGGCCTGAAACAGTTAACATTGCAAGGTCTTGTAAGCTAGAAAGCGCTTTTACGGGCTCATCAGATGAATAATCGTTACCAATTAATGAGCCTTGTGCGTCTGGGTTATGCGTATTTTTAATTTCACATGGCACGCCTGCTTTAGCACACGGTAAGATTGTTTTAGGGTGAAGTACTTTTGCACCAAAGTAAGAAAGCTCCATCGCTTCTTTATAAGATAAAAAATCTACTTTAGTGGCTTTTTTAATATAACGAGGATCAGCGCTATATACGCCATCAACGTCAGTCCAAATTTGGCAAATCTCAGCTTCTAAACATGCCGCAGCAATAGCTGCTGAGTAATCTGAACCATTACGGCCAAGCGTTGTAAGCTCACCTTTATCATTACTCGCCGTAAAACCAGGCATGATATAAATAGTTGCAGGGTTTTCTTTAAGCACAGCTTGAAAGCGCGCTTTACTTGCCACTAAATCCGCTTCTGCATCAATGTAACCACCCGTTGAAGCTATACAGCTTGTTGCTTCTAAGTATCTTGCATCTTGCGAGTTCAATAAAGCCTGCATTAAAGAAACACTAACGCGCTCTCCAAAACTAATTACAAATGCGCGAACTTGATCAGGGCAACACTGTATAAGCGACACGCCATCTAATTTATTTTTAAGTTCCCTTAGGTCTGGCCAGCTTGTAACTACTACGCCACTTTTTTCAACGCCAGCTTTTAAGCCTTCACAACGACTAGCTAATGCTTGCCATTGCTGCGAAAAATCTAAGCCTTGCTCTGCCTCACTTGCTAACGCAACTAATGAATCGGTCATTCCACCTGGAGCAGAAAGCACCAATAACATTTCATCTTTTAGCTGTGCTTTAACTAATTGAGCTACCTGCTGAAGGCAAGTAAAGTCGGCAAGCGACGAGCCTCCAAATTTTAAAACGCGCATTGTTTATGTTCCTCATCCCATAAAACGAAAAAAGGCCTGTGTTCTAAGTGAACACAGGCCTTTAAATTTGTTGCACCGACCTATGCCACTATCCAGTAAGAATGGTGGTTGTAATAATAATGGTCAGTACGCGATTAATTGTTTTCATAGGTTAAGACTGCCTTAACAAAGGCTATGCTGTCAACCCCAAATTAAAAGATAAAACAGCCTTTTTGAACATGAAAAAACCTAATGAATGCCAAATTTATGCAAAATATTATTCATACGGGTTTTATCTATTGGTTTATTTATAAAGTCGATAGCGCCTAATTGAGTAACTCGTAACTTCATTTTGTCTTGAATATCTGCCGATATGACGAGCACAAAACACTCTATTTTATTAGCTTTGATATACTCAAGCACTTGAACTCCATCAACTTCAGGCATAGTTAAATCCAAACATAACAAATCAAAATTATGAGTATTTAATAGCTCAATAGCTTGTGCGCCATTTATTGCTTGCTGAATATCTGCATCAAGACATTGCTGCAAACATCGAATAACTTGCTTACGAGCCACGGTTGAGTCATCACATACTAAAATAGAAAAATTCATAATATTTACTACTGTATTAAGCATAATTAAATTTGTTAAAAAACAGCTATCCATAGCAACTTTATTTTATCTTATCACGGTCTCTTTATAAGCAAACAAAGTAATGGTAATTATTTACTCTTAAATTTTCACCCTACGATAAACTATAGTACTAGGCGTATTGTTCTTACATAACTAAACATGCTCATTTCGGTAGCTAATCAGGTACAAAGTTTGTAACCTAACCGCTTAGTAAAAATGTCGGGATCTGGTTATGCATTCCTTGCTTAAAATCAAACATGCCGAAGTAAAATAAAGCTAAAGACTCAATGTAATCAGAAAATAAATTTTGATTACATTAACAGAAATCATTATTTAACTAAGGGGGGAAAGTTAAATATCTGAGATACACTTCCGACTTTTAACACTTTTTAATAAGTAAAAATTAATTTTTATTTATTTTTACGCCTTTATTGACTAGCTTTTATATAAACCGCAGTTATTTAACTCAACCCAAGGAACCATAAATCACTTATGTTACAACAAAGCCTTTCTAAAAAGTTGCTGACCAGTGTGCTATCGGTCTATTTTTTGCTTACCTTTGTGGTCACTTGCGGACAAGTTATTGCCGAATATGTAAACACTAAGGACTATATAAGAGACGAGCTAACTACTTTACAAAAAACCTTCAGCCGAAGCCTAACCCGTGCTATTTGGGAGCTGAATATAAAGCAAACCATAACAACTGCAGAAGGTCTGTTAGCTATTCCTATGATTGAAGGTATTATTGTCCGTGATGATAGTGGTGAAGTAATTTCGCAACTCGGCCGTTCTCTCGATATACATAAACTTTACAGCCAACAGCTAGTACAAGAAGAAGTCATGTTAGAGGACTCTAAGTCTGGTTTGTTTGGTTATACTTTTCCGCTTATTTTTGAGTTTTCAGGCAGAGCAACGCAAGTTGGCGATGTGACGTTATTTTCTAGTCGTGAAGTCGTTTTTAGTCGAATCATGGTTTCAATCTACTTTTTGATTGGTAACGCAATGATTAAAACTACTTTTTTAATCATTCTATTTCTAATGGCATTTAGAAAGTTACTCACAGACCCTTTATCTCAGCTAACAGATCAAATAGAAAACCTCGAACTAGACGAACTTGAAGGGCAACATATAGAAATCGAAACGGAGGAACATAATGAACTCAACGTTATGGAACAATCGTTTAATAAATTAATAGATAAAGTAGTCCAATACCGTCTAGAGCTCGAGCAAGCACAAAAAGAACTCATTATTAGTAATGAGAAGCTAGATCAACATAACATTCAATTAGAACAAGATGTAGCACGTAAAACATCAAATTTAAGCCAAGCAATGATGGATCTACAGCAGCAAAAATATGAATTAGAAAAACAAAAAATTGTACTTACTGACGAAGTTGATCTTCGTAGAAGTACAGAGCAAGAGCTGCTAACAAAACAAACTGAACTAGAACGCTATGTTGAAGAATTAAGTCTTGCACAAGAGCGCTTACTTGGCACTGAAAAAATGGCTGCATTAGGGGGACTCGTTGCTGGGATAACTCATGATATAAATACCCCTATAGGAATTGGGGTGACTGCAATTTCGTTTTTACAAGAACGCTTAAATCAGCTTGAAGCCGCCTATAAAGAAAAAACGCTTTCGCCGAAAGCCCTTGAAGAGTTCATTAATGACGCAAAGCAAAGTACGAGTTTGCTTACAACTAACCTTGATAGAGCCTCAGAACTAATTGCAAGTTTTAAACAAATAGCCGTAGATCAGGCAAGTGATGCAGTAAGAACGATCAATTTTAAAGACTACGTGAACGAGGTGATCCGTTCACTTCATCCCAAGCTCAAAAAAACATCTCATAAACTTCAGCTAGAATGTCCTGATGACTTAGTTTTAAATTTACCTGCGGGGGCAATAAGCCAAATTTTCACTAACCTAATAATGAACTCGCTAATTCATGGTTTTGAAAATATAAACAACGGCATTATAGATATAAAAATAGCCAGCGACGAAACATTTTTAACTATTGATTATAAAGATAATGGGAGCGGTGTTACAGAGCAACAACTTAAAAAGCTGTTTGACCCTTTTTTCACAACAAAACGAGATCAAGGCGGTAGTGGACTTGGTACACATATAATGTTCAATTTAGTAAAACAAACTTTAAGTGGTTCAATTGAAGCGATTAGCGAACCAGGTGAGGGTTTGCACTACCATATACAATTCCCTAAAAACATGCCTAAACCCCTGCCTATTTTTAATCAGAATTAAATTGGCAGGAATAAAATCAAGCATTTCGAGATAGTGATTTTATTGTTATGATTGTGCAAATTTTTCAAATGGATCAGTACCCCTATGTGGTTTAGTAACCTTATATGTTATCGCTTTAAACAAGACGTTTCATACACGCAAGAAGATTTCGACAAAGCATTAGAGCAAGATTTATTTCGTCCATGTACAGGCCAGGAGCTTTCTACATTTGGTTGGACAAAAGCATTTGGAAAGCACGGTGAAACACTATCGCATTTTTCTCAAAAAAGTATTTTAGTCTGCGCTAAACGTGAAGAAAAGGTACTACCAGCATCAGTTATTAATGAACTTGTCGCTGAAAAAATTGACTTAATTGAAGCTGAAGAAAACCGTCCAGTTAAGAAAAAAGAAAAAGACGAATTAAAAGAAAACATTCTTCATGCTCTTCTACCTCAAGCATTTAAAAAATCGAGCTTACAATTTGCATTTATCGACCAAGAAAATGGCTGGGTAGTTGTTAATAGTGGCAGCTTTAATAAAGCCGAAGAGCTACTTGCATTGCTTCGTAAATCACTTGGTACGCTACCAGTAGTACCTGCATTTGCAAACTACGACTTGGATGTATTTTTAACTGATTGGTTAACTAACTTTAGTACACCGGAAGGCTTTGCTATAGGCTCAGACGCAGAGCTTGAAGAAGCAGATGACAGCGGAGCACAGGTAAAGCTTAAAGGTCATGACTTGTCGTGTGACGAAGTTAAATCACATCTTGAAAGTGGCAAACGCGTAACCAAACTTGCTCTAGATTGGCAAGAACGCGTTAAGTTCATGCTACAAAATGATGGCTCTATTAAGCGCTTAAGTTACTCAGAAACATTAAAAGAAGAAAATGCGGATATCCCAAAAGAAGATATGGCTGTAAAACTAGATGCTGACTTTATTTTGTCATCAGAAGAGATTAAGCAACTTCTTGAAGAACTTACTCTTGGCTTAGGTGATTCTGACGATTTAGCTAAACCTGAACTCTAACTTAGAACTCTTTAATATTCTAAGAGCAAAGGCAAACTTTCGTATTAATAGCTAATTGCCAGAAATAAATACGCCGTTCATTTAAAATGAACGGCGTATTTATTTTATCTTTTTATACCAATCTGCTTATATATGGGGTCTATTTAACGTTAAGTAAATTACGCTAGAACTAGGCAAAAATTTTTGTATCTATTTGTTCTAAATAAAAAATTTTTACGACGTTATAGTGCAATTTAATTCGTTAAATTGATCAAAGATTTATGCAGGTTGGTATTACTTATGAATCTTACTTTTCTAGCAAAATATCATGTATTTTTGCAAGGTCAGATTTACCTGCAATAATTTCATCTGGTGTTAAACCCGATAGTTCATGCGGAAACACCAACCACTCTTCAGACTCATGAATATAGTAATCTGGCACTGTATCTACTTTTGAGTTTTTTGGTTTGTAATATGGGCATGCGATACGAATATCACGTGGCAAGTTTAAACGCATAAGCTCTGAAAGTTTTTCTTTTAATGCAACAATACTACGACCAGAATCAAATACATCATCAACAATTAATAATGAATCGCCTGCATTCGCGTTTTCAACTATGTAATGTAAACCATGTACTTTAATTTCTTTCGATTGTTTACCAATACCGTAATAAGACGAAGTACGTACTGCAATGTGGTCAGTCTCAATGCCTTTGTAATCGTAATATTCTTGAACAGCAATACCGATCGGTGCACCACCTCGCCAAATACCAATAATAAAATCAGGACGAAAGCCATCTTGGTATACTTGTGCCGCTACGCGGAACGAATCTTCAAGCAGTTGTTGAGCTGTGATGTAGCACTTATCTGACATAATTAGAAACCCCAGTGGTGGATATAACGCTTGAGCGCAGCTTAGAGTTAAGCATAAATTAAACTCAAACAGGTATTGGCGACGGATTTTACCGCAAATGAAATAAAATTGCTTGCTTCACGTACAAAAAAATAGGCACCAAGTGGTGCCTATTCATTCAAAGTATAAAAAGCATAAATTTAGTAAATACTATGCTTTTTCTAGTAAAGTTCGCGCAACTGTACGCATACCTTGAGTAGTTGCACCCGCTGCCCACTGGCTTGTGCTGCCCATGTTAAACGCAGCGGCTAAATCTATGTGTACCCAACCTTTGCCGTCGTTTGGCACAAAGCGTGATAAGAAGCCAGCCGCATTTGATGCACCGCCGTAACCGCCACCCTTTTGTGCACGGCTATTTGCCGTATCAGCATAAGGAGACGGGCAGTTTTGTTGATGCCATTTTTCAAGAGGCAGTGGCCAAGCAGCTTCCATTTCTTGAGATGCAAAACTTTCAACTTCGCGTGCAAGTTCTTTATCAAGTGCAAATAAAGCATTGTACTCTTGGCCAACAGCAACAAGCGCTGCTCCAGTTAGTGTTGCTGCATCAATGATAAGTGGAGCGCCAGTCTCTCCTGCTGCCATTAAGCCATCAGCAAGTACTAAGCGACCTTCAGCATCAGTGTTTACAATTTCAACTGTCGTGCCATTTTTATAAGTAAGAATGTCACCTAATTTGTATGCATGGCCCGAAATTAAGTTCTCAGCACAACATAAAAACAGTTTAATGCGCTTTTCAATACCACGGTTAATAGCCAATGCTAAACCTGCTGTTACTGTTGCAGCACCGCCCATGTCGCACTTCATACCAAGCATACCTTCGCTTGATTTAATTGAGTAACCACCTGAGTCAAACGTAATACCTTTACCTACAAGCGCAGCACTTACTGGTGCATTTTCATCGCCTGTTGGGTTGTAATCAAGCTCAAGCAATACTGGTGGGCGTTCACTGCCACGACCAACAGCATGGATACCAATCCATTGTTGCTCTAGTAAGGCATCACCTTTAATAATTTGGTAACTTACATGCTCAGGCGCTAATGATTGAATAAACTCAGCCGCTTTTTCTGCAAGGCTTTCAGGATAAATGTCATCGGCAGTGCCGTTAACCATTTCACGAGCCCAAATTGCTGACGTTTTTAAGTGAGCAAGTTCTTTAATATCTGATTGTGCGTTATCAACAAACTCAACACCGTTTAACGATTTTGGTGTTACAAAACCTTGATAAAAAGCCCACTGACTTTCTGTACACCAGGTATCGCCTGCTAGTTCAACGTTTTTAACGCCTTGGCTTGCAATAGTACGGCCTGCTTTTTGAACATTTTTTAATGTGTCTTGCTCAGATAAATGAACAGTTGCACCGCGCTCGTTAAAAGACAATGACGCATTATCGCCCCAATGACTCGCTGCTGCTTGTTCGCTTAGTTGAACAACAAATTTTTCACTCATGTTAGAATACCCTTGCACTTAAATGTGCCACCGAGTTTACTATAGAGCGCTTAAGTTCCCAACAGCTTGAGATAAATAACATAAACCACACTGCTGTGCAGTATTTACGCTTTGGAATTTATCATGAAGTACACGCCAACTCTGCAACCTGCCACCTTATTAAAGCGCTACAAACGTTTTTTAGCCGACCTACAATTAAGTGATGGCAGCGAATTTACCGCCCATTGTGCTAATACAGGTAAAATGACCGGATGCGCAGAGCCGGGTTTTACTGCTTTTTATTCAACGAGCGATAACGCAAAACGAAAATACCCACATTCATTAGAGCTGACGCAAAATAATTTATCGCAGCTTATTTGTGTAAATACAGCGGTGGCCAATAAAGTAGTAGAAGAAGCAATAAACAATAATGTGATAAGCGAGCTACTCGACTACAGTCAATTGCAAAGCGAAGTAAAGTACGGCAGTGAAAATAGCCGCATAGACTTTTTACTCACAGACGAAAATAAACCTGATTGCTACGTAGAAGTTAAATCAGTCACATTACTAAGCCAAGATGCACCACAAAGTGGGCAAGGCTACTTCCCAGATGCGCAAACACTGCGCGGACAAAAACATATTCGCGAACTAATAGAAATGATCGAACAAGGTCACCGAGCAGTATTACTGTTTGCTGTTTTGCATGAAGGAATAAATACAGTAAGTGCAGCTGCGCATATTGATGAAAAGTACGCCATGCTATTAAGCCAAGCAATTGTGGCGGGGGTTGAAGTATTAGCATACAAAGCAAAGATTTCAGCAAATGAGGTTTTGCTTCATAAAAAAATAGCATTTGTAAAATAATGTATAAATACAAACAATTAAACTAGTCTTACTGTTGAAATGACAAAGACTCGAAAATAGTCCTTGTTAAATTGTACAAATCAGCTTGTTTTTAAAACTTTAGCCCACATAACTAGGCAAGTTTTAAAGAGCGAATACATGAATTAATAAAAGTGTAAATAGACTATTAATACACTTTTTGATCAGTGAACATGGTTGAAGCTAATTCGATTAATTAAAAATAAATTTGCCTAGGGTATAAGATTCTGTTATTTATACCGCCGGCTAATGCTGAGGCATTAAATTAAGGATTTAGGAGAGAGTTATGCCAGACCAAAAGAAACATGGTTTATTGGCTCAAGCCGGTTTAGAACCATACCAAGAAAAACCAGGTGAAGAGTACATGAATGATGCACAACGTGCACATTTTAGAGCGATTTTAGAAGCTTGGCGTAATGATTTACGCAATGAAGTCGACCGTACTAAATCGCACATGCAAGACGAAGCTGCTAACTTTCCTGACCCAGTTGACCGCGCTGCACAAGAAGAAGAGTTCTCTTTAGAACTTCGTACTCGTGACCGCGAACGTAAATTAATCAAAAAAATTGAAAAAACAATTAACCTGATTAAAGAAGATGATTTTGGCTTTTGTGAGTCTTGTGGCATCGAAATTGGCATACGCCGCTTAGAAGCGCGTCCTACTGCCGATTTATGCGTAGACTGTAAAACACTTGCAGAAATCAAAGAAAAACAATCTGGACGCGGCTAATTAACCTCTATTAATTAGTTATGTCTCCTACAGCCGTTACTGCGCCAGTGCGTAAATATCGCGGTCGTTTTGCACCGTCTCCTTCTGGGCCATTACATTTTGGCTCACTTGTGGCGGCTGTGGGTAGTTACCTTGATGCAAAAGCAAACAAAGGTAAATGGTTAGTCCGTATCGAAGATATAGACACTACGCGCGTTGTAAAAAATGCCGACTCCGATATTCTAAATACCTTACACGCTTATGCCCTTTACTGGGACGAACCGGTTGTTTATCAAACACAGCGCTTGCCTTTATATCAAGATATTACCCACTCACTTTTAAAACAAAAGCTTATTTATGGTTGCACCTGTACTCGCAAACAAATAAAAACCATTGGTGGTATTTATCAGGGGCATTGCAAAGTACTTGATCACAGCACTGAATCCGGTGCACTTCGCTTAGTTCAACAACATCCAACGACTCAATTTAGTGACTTAATCCAAGGTGATATAACGGTAAATAGTCCCCTTGCCCATGAAGATTACTTAATTAAACGTAGCGATGGTTTATTTGCTTATCAGCTTGTAGTGGTTGTTGATGATATTGATCAAGGGATTAATCGAATTGTAAGAGGTGCAGATTTAATTGAACCTACTGCTCGGCAAATTAGTTTGTTTAAACAACTCAACAGCCCTGTACCTGAATTTGCTCATTTACCTTTAGCGGTTGCCAAACCTGGCTTTAAACTGTCTAAACAAAATTATGCACCCGCAATTAGTAAAAACAATCCAAAACCTGCATTAATCAGTGCATTTGAGTTTTTAGGACTACCTGTAATTGCTGATCTAATCGATTTAAATATTGAACAATTAGTCGCTTGGGGAGTTAAAAACTTTAGCTTAAAACAGGTGCCACACGTTCCCGAAATACAGATTTCTCAGCATCCGACGAGTCAAGCCATCCAATTTACTCAACTAAGTAAATAAAAATCGCTAAAAACGGCTTAATTTCAACACATCAACTTAATTTTTAAACCCTGCTGGTATATGATAGCCGCCTAAATATATGCTATTTACGTTAAACAGCTTGTACTGGGTTATAACTTCCCTATTTGCTGTAATTTTTGATTGCGATGACAAGTCAATCAACACCTTCTAGGAGACAGACTATTATTTCCAAGCTTTTTCAATTTTGCCGACAAATAATCGGCCCGAATACCAGTGCAAAAAGCGCTTCGGTAAGCAGTGAACCTATTGTTGTCACTCGTGGTGAGCATGGTATTTCGCGCAAACAATTTAGCCCAAATGCAATCAAAGTACTGTACCGTTTAAAAGATGGTGGTTACGACGCCTACCTAGTTGGTGGTTGCATTCGCGATATATTGTTGGGCCAACAACCAAAAGATTTTGATGTAGTAACCAATGCAACGCCAGATCAAGTAAAGAAACTTTTTAGAAACTGTCGCTTAATTGGTCGTCGCTTTCGCTTAGCACATATCGTATTTGGTCGTGAAATTATAGAAGTCGCAACGATGCGCGGACATCACGAAGCGCCAGAAGATAAAAACCAAATAAGCCAATCGAGCGATCAAGGTCAATTACTACGTGATAACGTATTTGGCAGTATTGAAGAAGATGCAGAGCGCCGCGACTTTTCAATCAATGCACTTTATTACTCAATCAATGATTTTAGTATTCATGATTACGCAAACGGCTTAGCTGCAATTAAAGCTAAACAAATTGAGCTCATTGGTGACCCAGAAACTCGCTACCGTGAAGACCCTGTTCGTATGTTACGTGCAGTGCGTTTTGCCACTAAACTTGATATGAGCATCGCACCGAAAAGCGAAAAACCAATTACAGAACTAGCAAGTTTGCTTGATAACATTCCGCCAGCTCGCTTGTTTGAAGAAGTACTTAAACTGTTTTTAAACGGTAAAGCTGAAGCTAACTTTTTAATGCTGCGTAAATACGGTTTATTTAAATCGCTATTTCCAGACCTTGATAGCATTTTAAATAAAAAGCCTGGTGGGCTAGAGCACACACTTGTTCAGCAAATGTTTCAAAACACCGATGAACGTATAAATGCCGATAAAAAAGTAACACCTGCATTTATTTTTGCAGCGCTACTTTGGTTTCCATTATTAGCACGAACTAAAGAAATTCAAGAACAAGAGCAACTCGTTGAATACGATGCTTTTGCTCAAGCAATGAATAAAGTATTGAGCGATAGCGCTCAGCACATTGCAGTTCCAAAACGCTTTACACTAGGTGCTCGCGACATTTGGCATATTCAGCACCGTTTAGATAAACGAGCAGGGCAACGCGCTTACAGACTAACGCAACAGCCTCGCTTTAAAGCCGCTTATGACTTTTTGTTATTACGTGTTGATGCAGGTGAAACACAGCACACCGAATTAGCACAATGGTGGACACAGTATCTAGGCCAAGACATTAACGGCCAAAAAGAGATGGTTAAGAACCTAGGTCACCCTGGCGGTCCTAAACCACGAAAGCGCACACGCCGTCGTGCACCTAAAAAGCCTGCTGAGTAATACCATGCATTGTGTTTATTTGGGTTTAGGTGCAAATCTAAACTCACCAAAAGAGCAGCTTGATAACGCCGTTATTGCGCTTAAAAAGTTGCCTCACTGTGAATTTATGAGCGTATCGCATTATTACGCCAGTAAACCTATGGGTCCACAAGATCAACCCGACTACATAAATGCCGTTGCATGTATTAAAACAAGCCTTGAGCCAGAGCAATTACTTGATTTAACACAAAGTATAGAGCTTGAGCACGGTCGAGTTAGAAAAGCAGAGCGTTGGGGGCCACGCACTCTTGATATAGACACCCTATTATTTGATGATCAAATCATAAATACACAGCGCTTAACAGTGCCTCATTATGGTTTGAATAATCGCGAGTTTGTAGTGTATCCACTATTAGAGCTTACACCTGAACTTATTTTACCTAGCGGCGTTGCATTAAAAACCATTGCAAAAAATTTACCGCTCAACGACTTACAACAATTACCTCTGTAATTAACCTAGGCTCAGCCTGCGAGGAATATTATGTCTAAAATAACTGTTTCTACTTTAAATAAAATGAAAGCAGAGAATAACAAAATTACTGCGTTAACGGCATACGACGCCAGTTTTGCAAAGTTATTTCATGATAACGGCGTTGAAGTTATTTTAGTGGGCGACTCTTTGGGCATGGTACTTCAAGGTGGCGATGACACGCTTGGCGTAACCAATCAAGATATCGCATACCATACACGTTGTGTGCGCGCTGGTAGTCGTGAATTATTTGTAATTGCCGACCTGCCTTTCATGACCTATTCAAGCGTAAGTGATACCTGTAAAAATGCAGCTGAGCTTATGCGCGCTGGCGCAAACATGATTAAGCTTGAAGGCGGAGAATGGCTTTACGAGAGTATTAAAACACTTACTCAACAAGGTATTCCAGTTTGCGGGCATTTAGGCCTTACACCGCAGTCAGTGCATGTATTTGGTGGTTTTAAAATACAAGGTCGCGAAGAAGACAAAGCACAAAAAATGATTGATGACGCAAAAGCACTAGAAGCTGCTGGCGCACAATTATTAGTACTTGAATGTATTCCTAGTGCATTGGCAAAACGCATTACAGACGCTCTAAGCATCCCAACTATTGGTATTGGTGCTGGTAGCCTAACTGACGGCCAAATACTGGTAATGCACGATCTAGTCGGTATTTCAGCTGGGTATATTCCTAAATTTTCTAAAAACTTTTTGCTCGAAACAGGCAATATGCCTGCAGCCGTTCAAAAATATTGTACAGACGTTAAAAGCGGTGCATTTCCTTGCGCTGAACACGAGTTTAAATAATGCAGTCAATCACTGAAATAAAATCATTACGCAGCCAAATTAAAGCATGGCGACAAGCAGGTCTTAGCGTGGCATTAGTACCAACCATGGGAAACTTACACCGAGGGCATTTTTCGCTAGTCGAAAAAGCAAAAACACTGGCCGACAAAGTGGTTGTGAGCATTTTCGTAAACCCTATGCAGTTTGGTGCTAACGAAGATTTAGATAACTACCCTCGTACACTTAACGAAGACAAACAAGGTCTTGCTGAGCTTGAAACCGATATTGTATTTACTCCAAGCGTAGAAACAATCTATCCTAACGGACTTGGTGCGCAAAGCTTTGTCGATGTGCCTGACATTTCATTAGGCTATTGCGGTGGTTCACGCCCAGGGCACTTTAGAGGCGTTGCAACAATCGTTACTAAGTTGTTTAATCTAGTACAACCTGATTATGCCTGCTTTGGTGAAAAAGATTTTCAACAGCTGCAAGTCATTAAAACCATGGCACGCGACTTATCAATTCCGGTTGAAGTGATTGGTGTCCCTACAATGCGAGAAGTTTCTGGCCTTGCTATGAGTTCACGTAATGGTTATTTATCTGAAGCGCAAAAAACGACTGCAACCGTATTATTTAAAACGCTTAATACATGCGCAGAACAGCTAAAAAGTGGCGAGAAAGACTTCGTAAAACTTGAAAGCTTAGCTAAACAGAGCTTAGAGCAAGCTGGTCTAAAGCCAGACTATTTTGAGATAGCTCAACAAGATACATTAAAAACTGCTACACTCAAAGACACCAAGTTTGTTATTTTAGCTGCTGCCTATTTTGGTAATGTTAGATTAATCGACAATATTCAGGTCGAAATTTAATATTATTGCGACTCCATTTTTAAGGATTAAACATGCACAATTTAATAAAAACAAGCGTAGTTGCCCTTACTTTTGCATTTTTAGCTGGTTGTCAAAACCAAATACAAAGCCCTGAACTTAACCAGTGTGCTCAACAAAACTATCAATGTGAAACTACCTGTGAACAGCAGTCAAGTGGCGAAGGCTTAAAGCAACAAGTATGCTCTGGAAAATGTGTTGAAAGCTACAATCAGTGTAAAGTACAAGCCGAAAGATTAGGTGGTATATAAGCGTTTAAAATACTTGGAGCTGTTTATCTTTCAGGCCCTTAATTTTAGGCACAAAAAAAACCGCTCAATGAGCGGTTTTTTTATTGCTTATAGTTTATTAATTTAAACCTAGCTTTTTAAGCTCTACTTCTACGAGCTTTGCCGAAAGTGGTACATAACCATCTTTTTCTACAATTTGTTGACCATCTTGCGAAAGCACCATTTTTAAAAATTGTGCTTCGATAGGCGCTAATGGTTTATTTGGGTGTTTATTCACGTAAACGTATAAGAAACGAGATAGCGGGTATTTACCTTGAGCAACGTTATCAAGAGTCGCATCAACAAAATTACTGCCTTTTTTAGCCAATGGAACAGTACGTACACCCGACGTTTTGTAACCAATGCCTGAGTAACCAATTGCATTCAATGATGATGAAATTGACTGTACTACCGATGCAGAGCCTGGTTGTTCATTTACGTTGTTACGAAAGTCACCTTTACACAATGCTTTCTTTTTAAAGTAACCGTAAGTACCTGATACCGAGTTACGTCCGTAAAGTTGAATATCTCTTGCTGCCCAGCTACCAGTTAGGCCAACTTCACTCCAGCGGTTAACTTGCTCTGGTGCTCCACATTTACGAGTCGATGAAAAAATAGCATCTACTTGGTCAATACGAAGACCTTCAATTGGGTTATCTTTATGAACATAAACCGCTAGCGCATCAATAGCAACGCGCACTTCTGTTGGTTTATAACCGTAACGTTTTTCGAACGCTTCGATTTCTTTTGATTTCATTTTTCGGCTCATTGGGCCTAAGTTAGCTGTACCTTCAGTCAATGCAGGTGGTGCAGTAGAAGAACCTGCGGCCTGAATTTGGATATTTACATTTGGGTAAATACGTTTGTACTCTTCAGCCCAAAACGTCATCATGTTGGCTAAAGTATCAGAACCTACCGATGAAAAGTTGCCTGAAACACCACTAATTTTTTGATATTCAGGAATGTTTTTATCTAGTGCAACTGCTTGCGCAGATACGAAAGTTGTAACAGCCACACCCATTGCGGCAACTAAATTTTTAAATTTCATGTCGGGTTCCCCGGTTTGTTCGTCTCATTTACTAACTGTTGCCCACTCTAAAGTGAGTAGATGACAGTTAGATTGCTATTAAGTGACACTTTTATGACTTTGCTTTTTATACCAATTCGCTTAATTCGTTGTTCTACTTTGAGATAAGAAAGTTGTGTTGATAACAAGGCAAAAAATTCGTTATTTAGTTGTTATATATAAGAAATTTTTAACGCAGCTAGCACCAGGTTTAATCCCTCAAATTGATTAAGTATTATTGCGAATTAGTATTAGGGCATGTTGTTCTTTGTGGATTGAAATTTGTTCAATCTAGGGGCGATTAAATCGCGGCGCGAGGTTTATAACCTAGTGAGCTAAGTAAAAACCGAGCAACTAAGCGTTAATCCTCCCTAGAAAGAACCCTTTGGGCAGCGCATGTTTGGTATTTATGCTGCGTTATCGCCTATTTATGGGGAATAACCACACTACATAGGCTCTGGCTTGCCTAAAAACCAAACATACTACTGCAAACTCAACCACTAAATATCAGCACGCCCTAGTATAATTACTTAGCCAACGGAACTATCTTATCGATCGAAAAATCAAAAGAAAAACATGAACCTTTGCCTATTTCACTGCGAATATTTAATTTGCTATCGTGGCGCGTTAGTACATGTTTTGTGATCGCAAGGCCTAAACCCGATCCCCCTGTTGTTCTGCTTCGTGCTTTATCTACCCGATAGAAGCGCTCCGTCAAACGATTAATATGCTCTGGCGCAATACCATCACCGTTATCGGTAACACTAAAACAAGCACGATCACCTTTATGCTGCCAGCATACCTGTACTTTGCCGCCAGCTTTGGTGTAATGAATAGCGTTAAAAACGAGATTAGAAAACGCGCTACGTAGTTCATCCTCAGAGCCTTTAATATCTAAAGTCGCATCAATATCAAAAACAAGTTCATGACCTTTATCCTGATTAATTGATTGTGCTTCGGTTTGAATGTAACCAAGCAACTTCGGAACATTAATTGCTTTATCGTTATCTTGACGCCTAGCACCTTCTATTCGCGAAAGTGATAATAACTGGCTAACCAAGCTATCCATGCGCTTACATTGCTCAAGCATCGTTTTTTGTGCCTTGCCCCACATTGCTGGCGGCGGCATCATATCGCCATCCATCATTTCAAGATAGCCAGATACCACTGTAAGCGGCGTACGTAGTTCATGTGATACATTGGCTACAAAGTCTTTTCGCATTTGTTCAAGCTGCTTTAAACGTGTTACATCACGCACAACGACCATTAGCTGTGTACTTGCATATGGCATAACCCTAAATTCAAGTACTTGCTCAACCGCATGCCCATTATCAAGCTCAAGGGCATCATCAAATTCACCTTTGTGCATGTATTTAGCAAACTTAGGTTCGCGAATTAAGTTATCAAGGCGCTGACCGTGATCAGTTGGCCACTGCAGGCCAAGCACCTTAAGTGCTAGTTGATTACACCACACAATACTTAAATCATTTTGCAGTACCACAACAGCATCAGGTACAGCTTCTGCCCCATCGCGAAAGCGACGAATTAAATCAGCAAGCTCATTACGCTTTTTACGATTGCGGTGCTGTAGATGATAAATTCCTTCGAATACTTGTTCCCACGCACCTTCGCCCTCGGGTGGATTAAAGCTGCGTTGATTAAGTAGCCAATCGCTCAAGCGATAAAGCTGATGATAGTGCCAAATAAGGAGGGAAAAAGATCCTAAAAATAAAAGCAAAAATGGCGCGCCAACCAGCACACCAATTAATAGTAAAGGTAAAAAATAGATAAACAGACGTTTTACTAACGCCTGCTTATTAACAACTCGATACATACACTCACTTTACCTTAGAGTAGTAATACACACGCACGTTATACCAACTGGCTTATAAATGGGGTCTATTTAACGATAAGGAAATTGCGCTATAACTAAGCAAGAATTTTATTTCTAGTTGTGTTCTAAATAAAATTTTTAACAACGTTATAGAGTTATTTAACTCGTTAAATTGTTCAAATATTTATGCAATTTGGCATTACAGCTTACTTGAAAAACGATACCCAGCACCACGTACAGTTTGCACCAAACGGTCATGTCCAAGTGGGCCAATTGCTTTACGCAGGCGACGAATATGCACATCAACCGTACGATCTTCGACGTAAACGTTAGTTCCCCATACATGATCAAGCAGTTGTTCACGGCTATAAACACGCTCTGGGTGGGTCATAAAAAAGTGTAGCAATCTAAATTCGGTTGGCCCCATATCAAGCTCGTTACCTTCAGAGGTAACACGGTGAGAAATAGGATCTAAGCGCAGGCCATGTACTTCAATAGCTTCCTCTAATGAGGTTGGCGATACACGGCGAATAACTGCTTTAATACGCGCCATAAGCTCTTTAGGAGAAAACGGCTTAGTGACGTAATCGTCAGCCCCTACTTCAAGACCGCGTACTTTGTCTTCTTCTTCGCCACGGGCTGTAAGCATAATAATTGGGATTTGGCGGGTATGTTCATTTTGCTTAAACTTTTTCGCAATTTGAATACCGCTGCCACCTGGCAACATCCAATCAAGTAAAACCATGTCTGGATAAGGTTCAACCATAGCTGCAATTGCAGAGTCATAATCTTCTGCTTCAATCGCCTGAAATCCATTTTGCTCTAAAACAAAAACCAGCATCTCCCTGATAGGAGCTTCGTCATCTACGACTAGTACTTTACGTGACATTCCAATTTATCTCTTACGCTATCGAATTAGTTTTCATTATTATGACTAAGTATGACATTTTTATGAAAGTGTAACGTGTAAATTAAAATGGTGGTAAAAAAAACACAAATTAGTGATAAATAACCTCATTAACGTCATATTTTTAAAACCTTTTTAATATTTAACGCAATAAAAAGAGGTTTACGATAAATTTATGTAATAGCTAACTTTTTGAAATTATCTTTTTTGTATCGCTATTTAAACCACTAAACAATATTAAACTAGCTGGGATCATTGTTTTACTAACCAAGACATTTTTACAGATCGATCGTTTAAAAGTAGCTTTAAAGCCCTTTTAAAATCAACAAACCCGCCTGTGCAACCATCAATACGTTTAAAAATAGATCTAAATTTTACTAAGCCTTAAATAAAGGATCAGATTTTTACCAAGCCGATCCCCCCTCAGATCAGAGTTGTACTTAGTCAAAGCTATAAGTTGTTGATTGTTTATACAAATAAATAACGATCAGATTATTTCAAAGCCTAAAATAGCGTCAAAGTGTACTTTTCTTAGTAAAATAATGATCCAAAAATAGCTGTGTTAGTAAATGCGTGATCCCAAAGTACGGTGTTGGTAATACAGTGATCTGATCAATAAACCGTAATCTGCAATATAAAAAGGGCTAACATTAAAAAAGCCAGTAACAAAGTTACTGGCCTAGTATCGATTACCTAATTTTAGGGTCTAGCTCACCGCTTAAATATTTAAGATGCATTTCATCAAGTGAAATTGGCTTAATTTTACTCGCCTGACCAGAGGTACCAAACGAGTTATAGCGTGCAACACAAATCTCTGTCATTGCTTTAGTTGCTTCAGCTAAGTATTTACGAGGATCAAAGTTAGATGGGTTTAACGCCATGTGACGGCGAATTGCACCGGTAGAAGCTAAACGTAAATCAGTATCAATATTTACCTTACGAACACCAAACTTAATGCCTTCAACAATCTGTTCAACTGGCACACCATAAGTTTCTGGAATTTCGCCACCATACTGATTAATAATTTCTAACCACTCTTGTGGAACCGAAGATGAACCATGCATCACTAAGTGCGTGTTAGGAATACGTGCATGAATCGCTTTAATGCGGTCAATCGCTAAAATGTCATCTGTTGGTGGGCGCGTAAATTTATAGGCACCGTGCGAAGTACCACATGCAATTGCAAGTGCGTCAACGTGTGTTTTATTTACAAAGTCAGCCGCTTCTTCAGGATCTGTTAGCATTTGCTCAGTGGTTAATATGCCTTCTGCGCCAACGCCATCTTCTTCGCCAGCTTCACCTGTTTCAAGTGAACCAAGTACACCTAGCTCGCCTTCAACCGATACGCCACAGGCATGCGCCATAGCAACAGTTTCGTGCGTTACTTCTACATTGTATTCGTAGCTTGAAGGAGTTTTACCGTCGCTCATTAACGAGCCATCCATCATTACTGATGAAAAACCAAGCTGAATTGAACGCTGACATACACCTGGCGATGTGCCGTGATCTTGGTGCATAACAACGGGGATATGTGGCCATTCTTCAACAGCTGCTAAAATCATATGACGAATAAATGGAGCACCAGCATAAGCACGTGCGCCCGCTGATCCTTGCACGATTACTGGGCTGTTTGTTTTGTCAGCCGCTTCCATTATTGCGCGCATTTGCTCTTGGTTATTAACGTTAAAAGCAGGTACGCCGTAACCATGCTCTGCTGCATGATCTAAAAGTTGTCGCATACTGATTAAAGCCATTGGGTATTCTCCAATTTATCGACAGTAGTTCCCTACCATCTAGTTTGAACGGATTTGTTAGTTTGGCGTTATAACAACGCCACGAAAAACCACTGCTTTGCAGTAAAATTCCGTCTAAATTAACTATTAAATTAGGGTGAGAGGTATTTAATAATTAATTGTCGGTGAGGGCTATTACCCCCTCACCTTACGCGACTAAAATTACTTAGCGCGCGATTCTAGCATTTCAACTGCTGGCAGTTTTTTGCCCTCTAAAAACTCTAAGAACGCACCACCACCAGTAGAAATATAAGAAACTTTATCGGCAATGCCGTATTTATCAATGGCGGCTAAGGTATCACCGCCACCCGCAATTGAAAACGCATTTGAGTTAGCAATTGCTTGTGCAATAGCACGTGTGCCATTACCAAATTGGTCAAACTCGAACACGCCAACAGGGCCATTCCATACAACAGTGCCCGCATTTGCAATAATTTTTGCAAGCTTGCTCGCTGTATCAGGGCCAATATCAAAAATCATATCATCGCTTGTCACTTCGCTTACATCTTTAAGCGTAGCTACAGCAGATTCAGAAAACTCATTACCAACAACTACGTCAGTCGGTACCGGAATTTCACCATTATTAGCAATCGCTGCAGCACATAAGCGGTTCGCTTCATCCATTAAATCAGGTTCGTAAAGCGATTTACCAACTGGGCTACCTGATGCAGCAATAAAGGTATTTGCAATACCGCCGCCGGTAACTAATTGGTCAACAATTTTAGAAAGTGAATCTAAAACGGTTAATTTAGTTGAAACTTTAGAACCACCAACAATCGCCACTAATGGACGAGCTGGGTTATCAAGTGCTTTGCCTAACGCTTCTAGTTCAGCCGATAATAAAGGACCTGCACATGCCACATCAGCAAATAAGCCAACGCCATGCGTAGATGCTTGCGCACGGTGAGCCGTACCAAATGCATCCATTACATATACATCACACAGTGCTGCTAGTTGCTTAGATAGCGCTTCGTCGTTTTTCTTCTCGCCTTTGTTAAAGCGTACATTTTCAAAAACAACCACTTCGTTATCAGCAATATCAACACCATTTAGGTAATCTTTTTCTAAACGCACAGTTTGCTCAAGGGCATCGTTTAAGTAATCAGCTACAGGTGCAAGCGAAAACGCTTCATCGTATTCCCCTTCCGTAGGACGGCCAAGGTGTGACATAACCATTACTTTAGCGCCTTTCTCAAGGGCTAGTTTAATAGTAGGTAGTGCTGCACGAATACGCGCATCTGACGTCACTTTACCTGCTTTAACTGGTACATTTAAATCTTCACGAATTAATACGCGTTTGCCGTTTAAATCTAAATCTACCATTTTTATGACCGACATGAACATCTCCTTAGTTAACGATACTGAACCTGAAAAATACGTTTAAAATTATTATATTAATAAATTACTTATTCACTGCCATCATAGCACGCGCGGTGTCGAGCATACGATTAGCAAAACCCCATTCATTATCACACCATACTAATAACTTTATCAGTCGTTTGTGACTAACACGTGTTTGTGTGCCATCAATAATACAAGAATGTGGGTCGTGATTAAAATCAACCGATACAAGCGGCTCTTCGGTATAACTTAAAATACCTTCTAAGCGATCTTTTGCTTGTGCTTTAAGTGCATTATTTACTGCGTTTAAATCTACATCGGTATTAACCGTTACACTTAAATCCATTGCCGTTACATTTATAGTCGGAACTCGTACGGCAATGGCCTCAAAACGACCTTTAAACTTAGGTAAAATACGGTCTATACCACGGGCAAGCTTTGTATCAACTGGAATAATTGATTGGCTTGCAGCGCGAGTACGGCGTAAATCATGATGATAACCATCAATCACTTGTTGATCGTTCATCGACGCATGAATCGTTGTAATAGCGCCCGACTCAATAGCAAATGCATCATCTAATACTTTAATAACCGGCACAACACAGTTAGTTGTACACGAGCCGTTAGACACAATTGTATGTTCGCTTTTAAGCTCATCGTCGTTAATACCATACACAATAGTGGCATCAACATCGTTGTCGGCCGGATGTGAAAACAACACCTTTTTAGCACCTGCTGTAATATGTAACTGCGCATGTTCGCGCGAGTGATAAACACCTGTACATTCAAGTACAACGTCTACATCGAGCGTTTGCCAAGGTAATTCAATTGGGTTTTCTTCACAAAAAAGTGCAATGGTATCGCCTGCAACACTAATGGTGTCTTCACCAAGTTTTACAGGAAAAGAAAAACGACCGTGGGATGTGTCGTATTTTAATAAATGAGCAATAGCTTCAGGGTCAGCAAGTTCGTTAATCGCAACAATTTTTATATCGTCGCTCAAACCAGACTCATATAACGCGCGGACAATATTTCGACCAATACGACCAAAACCATTAATTGCAAGTTTGATTGCCATGAAATATAAAATCCACTCTTTTAGCGTGCAGATAAAGGCAATATGCCTTTTAGATGGCTGTATTGTAATCGACCTTGCATCTGATTATAAGAGGGAAGCATTAGAAACTTTAAATTAAGGTTAAAGAGCTTAAACATTGCAAGCTCTTCAAGGGTTCTGACTTTTTAAATTAAGTTTTTTAAAGCGTTAATTATATCTTCTGGCTCAGAACGAGTACGATAATCAACATCAACATAACGCCAAGTCACTTTACCTTGTTTATCTAAAACAAAGGTGGCAGGGATCGGTAAAACACTACTATTGCCATTGTTAACCGACTCTAAATCTAGGCCTCGGTCTACTCGCATATGCTCTAGTAAAAATGTGGGTACTTGCCATGCTACGCCGTAGCTTGCTGCTACATCTGCACTTTGATCGCTCAGCACTAAAAAATCCATGTTGCTTATATCGCTTTCGCTCATTGAGCCATCGGGTACTTGCGGGCTAATAGCCACCAATTGTGCGCCTAATGCGTGAATTTCAGGTAAACGTGCTTGAAGCGCTTTGAGCTGTAAATTGCAGTACGGACACCAACTTCCACGATAAAAAGTAACAACCACAGGCCCTTTAGCAAGTAACTCGGTTAACTGCACCGATTGACCATACTGATTTGGTAACTCAAAACTTGGTGCGCTTTGGTTTAAATCAAGTGCATTAGCACCTTGTTGAAACACTTTTGCTTGTGCAATCGTTTCATCAACACCTTTCATAAAATCAGGATTACCTTTACGCCCAGCTGCTATTTTTGCCTCTGTTTGTGCTTTTAACGTGTTATTTTCATCGCTCATTATATGGCTACTTTTAAATTAATCAAAAACTTAAAGCCAGCTTACATTATGAAAATGTATTTGAAATGAAAATATTAACTCAATCAGTTATTTCTAAATCAAATACCACGTTTATTGATGAGGTAATACTTATTATTGAATTGCTACTTATTGTTTTATCTACATACCGTTTATGTTCGAAGGGGTTTGAATTATTTGTATAACCCGATAAAACTAAGTGCTTTGCATCGCCTTCATTATCGCCGTAATTCGTTCGGTTTGAATTCGAACTGATGCTGTAAACTTTCCCAAGTTTAGCGCTAAATGCTTTAGCAAGCAGGTTCCCTTTAGCTATTGCATCATCTACTGCAGCTTTTGTTGCCTGCGCCTCTAACAACTTTGCTTTTGAAGATACACTCTCGATTGCTATAACATTATTTATTTTTACGCTTTGTGCAAATTCAATAAAACCATCTATTTTTTTAATATCGTTTATTGTTACTTTAACCGTTTTTAGTGCTAAGTACTTATCGCCTGAAACAGTCCCCGTTTCTGTACCAATAATATTGTATACATTGCTTTTTAAACCAGAGATAAAAACATCGTCTTGCTCAAAGCCATATTTATCGACTCCTTCTAGTAACAAGTTAATCTGGGTATCAAGATCTCGTTTAGCCTCAAGCAACGTATCTTTAATGCTCGTTACTTCAAAAGAAACTTGAGCCATGTCAGGCTCAACTAATATCTCAGCAGTCCCTTGAACCGTAATATGACGATTTGTAGCTAAGCTTGAATTAGCAAAAGTGATGAGTGGGAATAATGTTAGAAAAATAGTGATAATGAGTTTCATATTCGTTCCTTGAAGTAATTAGTAAATAATGATTACGTAACTGTACCTATAGTTATACGGATAACAATAAAAGTAAACTGCTCTTTATTGTAGGCGGGAGTTTATCTCGCGCGGCATAAAGCCCAACCTACAGCCAACCTACGTCAACTCGCCTACTTTTAACTCTTTGCCACGGCTTATTTGATGGCATTGAGCTAGCAGTAACTCGGCGGTCGCTTGTGCATCGGTTAATGCGTGGTGGCAATGATAGCTTGGTAACTCATAACGTGTGCGGCAAGCATTAAGGGTTAAATCATCTTGTTTTATTTCAGATGAATGGTTGAGTAAGCGCTTTTTCTCGATGTGAAGGGTGTCGAGTATCAGTTTAGGCCGCGTTGTTATATTGGCATTTTTTAAGGCTATTTTTAAAAAGCCCCAATCGAGCATGGCATTATGAAACACTAAAATACAATCATTAAAGTGGCTGCTTAGTTGCATTAGTATACTGTGTAAACTTTGCCCTTTTGCTACCGCATCATCATTTATACCGTGATAAACAGGGCTTTGTTCGAGGCTTATAACGTCTTTATTTATAAGGTGCTGCGACTCGCTCATTTTTATACATTGGTTATCTATTATCACCCACGCTACCGATACAATTTCGTGCTGTTTTGCATCAAGGCCAGTGAGCTCTAAATCAATCACTAAGTAACGCTGTTGCAAGGCATTTTTGCCTAGTAATTTACGGCGCTTTAAGTACCGAGTGAGCAGCTTTTTTACCATGTTAGTAATCCATCATTATAAACTGCCGCGAGCAAACTTAAACGCAGCAGCTTGCTGCGCTTGTTTAACAAGGTAAAACGCTTCTTTTAGTTGATGGCGCTCTAGTGAGTTTAATTTATTAGGATTAATACAATTACTTGGTAAACCTTCTTCGTTTATTTGTGTACTCAAACGAAGCTGCGTTAAAAACCGCCAGCAATCTTTTAGGTTGTATATATCTTCTTTGCTAAGCAATTTATGTTTGAGCAGTTCCTCTAGTCGCTCTTGGGTATTGGCGCGCTTAATACCCGCTTTTAAAGCGTATAACCGCACTATGTCATTTATAATTACGACACCGCGTTTTTTTAAATCTATGTATTTATTATTTTCATCGGTTTTTTCGGTTTTAAATTTATTAAATAAACCAATTGGCACGCTGTTACTACTTATGTCGGTTGCCATTGCAGCATAGAATAAGTCGTTACGCGATATACGAATTAGCTGCTCGCAAAAAGCGGTGTATAAAGCGTTTGAACCTTCAATAAAGCGCAGGTCAAAAAATATTTTACAATTAAGCATCGCATCTGGTGTGGGGCTTTTTATCCATTTAAAAAAGCGCTCGCTCCAGTCGTTTACGCTCATTCGGCACTCATCGCTGCTTGCCATAATATTACCAGGGCAACGCCTAATGCCGCATTCAACTAAGTTCTCACATACAAATTTCCCCATGCTTTTAAAGTAAGCTTGCTGATCAGTGCTTAAGTCGTTAGGAAGTAATAAGCCGTTATCTTGATCTGAGTGCAGAGTTTGCTCTTCGCGTGCTTGCGAGCCAAAGCAAATAAAACTAAAGCTGGTTGGCGCTGCGCCATGCTCTTCTTGAAATAAGTGAATAAGTCGCGATGTAAGCGCATCGGTTAATCCACTTAGTAATTTACCAATTAGCGATATGTCGTCAATGTTGTACGAAAAACCACGCAATAACTCGGGGATTTCTTTTGCATAGCGTTTTAAGTCAGTAATAGTGTGCGCTTTATAAATGCGCCCAATAAGCTGCACGGGGTCACTTTTTTGTTGGCGTAATAAGTCGGTGCTGGTTATCATTCCTATCGGTTTATGGTTTTCATCAAGAACCGGTAAGTGATGAATATTATGCTTAAGCATTAAGTGCAGCGCTGAAAACACTCGATTATTTTCAAATATAAACTTGGGCTTAGCGGTCATAATGCTGCTTACAGCATCTTGAGGGTTTACCTCGTCGGCGAGTACGCGGTTACGTAAATCACGATCGGTAACCACGCCAACTAAATGTGCATGCTGCGTTATCATTATTGACGACACACCATGCTGTTTCATCTTTTTAGCGCTTTGCCTAATGCTTGCATCAGGCGCAAGCGTAATCGCTGTACGTGCCATCAGCTCTGATATTTTACGCTCAGACCAGCTATCGTTTTTACTTTTATAATGCGATGACAACAACCGGTTAGCATGAGCGCGTACAAAGTATTGCTCAAACGATTTATATTCTCTGCGTAAAAAATCAAAATGCGTTTGAGAGAGCATATACACTATGCCCTCTTTTTGTACCGCTAAACGGTTTTGAATCGCTTCCCCCGTTAGTAACGACGGGAAGCCAAAGTAATCACCTTGTGCTAAACGCGTAACAACGTCGCCTTTAGCATCAACTAAATCATACAAACCAGAGCGAATTAAAAATAGTTTAGGGTTTTCACTTTGCAACCACTGAGTTTGATTTTCGCGGGTGAGGTAAATAATGTCGAGATGATTTACAAAATACTCGTATGCACTGCTATCAAGTAGGCTAAATGGTGCTTGCATGCAAACATATTGGGCTATTTCTTGTTGTTCTACGCTCATCGTTGTGCTCATTAAAAAGTATACACAACACCAATGTACTCATTTTTTATACAAATAAAAAGCCCGACTTAAGTCGGGCTTTTTACGCTTTATTTTAAGTAACCTTAGTGATCGTGCGCTTCTGCTGATCCTTTAGGATTACGAATACCTTCTACCATTTCTTGAATTTCAACAGGTGTTGGTTGAGTAAATTTAAGAACAATTGCAGCAACTGCAAAGTTAATAATCATACCAATTAAGCCAATACCTTCAGGCGAAATACCTAAGAACCAATTTTCAGGGCTGTTTAGCTCTGGACTAACAAACTTGAAGAAGATGATATACGCAGCGGTAAAGCCTATACCCGTTACCATACCGGCAACAGCACCTTCGCGGTTCATTGTTTTAGAGAATATACCCATAATAATTGCAGGGAAGAAACTCGCAGCCGCCAAGCCAAAGGCAAATGCCACAACCGATGCCACAAATCCAGGCGGGTTAATACCAAAGTACGCGGAGATAACAATAGCAACCATGGCTGCCAACCTCGCTGCAAGTAGCTCTTGCTTGTCGGTAATATCGGGCTTGAGGGTTCGCTTGAGTAAATCGTGCGAAACGGAGGTCGAAATAACCAGTAGTAAACCTGCTGTTGTAGATAATGCGGCGGCAATACCACCTGCTGCTACAAGTGCAATAACCCATGCTGGTAAGTTAGCAATTTCTGGATTTGCTAATACCATAATGTCGCGATCTACATTGACTTCGTTAGCACTGTTCGGATCGGTAATTTTACCCGCCGTGTAGAACATTTTGCCATCGCCATTTTTATCATCAAACGTAATTAATCCCGTACGTTCCCAATTTTTAATCCATGCAGGTGCTTCTGCGTAAGCTGTACCGCTACCGTCTTTACCATTAATGGTATCAACCATGTTTACTCGAGCAAAAGCTGCAACCGCAGGTGCTGTAGTATAAACAATCGCGATGAACACAAGAGTCCATGCGGCAGAAATACGCGTGTCTTTTACGCGAGGTACAGTGAAAAAGCGTACAATTACATGTGGTAAACCAGCAGTACCTACCATTAAAGCACCAGTAATAGCGAACACGTCAATCATGCTCTTAGAGCCTTCGGTATATTGCGCAAAACCAAGTTCAGCGCTTAAGCCGTCTAGTTTATCAAGTACGTACACGCCGTCGCTGCCAATTAATGTGGCACCAAAACCGGTTTGTGGGAAAAAGTGACCCGTCATCATCATTGAGATGAAAATGGCTGGTACAAGGTAGGCAAATACAAGTACACAATATTGCGCTACCTGTGTATAGGTAATGCCTTTCATGCCGCCAAGTACCGCATAAAAGAATACAATCACCATACCGATGTAAACACCAGTTTCAATTTCTACTTCTAAAAAGCGTGAAAATACGACGCCTACGCCGCGCATTTGCCCTGCAATATAAGTAAAACAAATGAATATGGCACATACAATTGCCACTAAACGTGCGGTGCGTGAATAGTAACGGTCGCCAATAAAGTCAGGTACAGTAAACTTGCCGAATTTACGTAAGTAAGGCGCTAAACACATAGCTAATAGTACATAACCACCTGTCCACCCCATTAAGTAAACGCTGCCATCGTAACCTGCAAACGAAATAATACCCGCCATTGAAATAAACGACGCGGCGCTCATCCAATCAGCTGCTGTTGCCATACCATTAGCAAGAGGAGGTACGCCGCCGCCCGCGACATAAAATTCTTTAGTTGAACCCGCTCGGGCCCAAATTGCTATGCCGATATAAAGCGCAAAGCTTAAACCAACAATTAAAAACGTGAGTGTTTGAACATCCATTGCTTAGCTCCTATTCGTCTACGCCATATTTTTTATCTAACGTATTCATTTTGAAAACGTACACAAAAATCAAAGCAACAAAGGTATAAATCGCGCCTTGCTGGGCGAACCAGAAGCCAAGTTTAAACCCAAAAAAACGTACTTCATTAAGTACATCTACCAATAATATGCCAAAGCCAAAAGACACAATAAACCACACTGCTAATAGTTTAAATAACAGTGAAATATTTTCTGCCCAATAAGCTTTTGCTTGTTCTTCATCTTTAAAAGCCATTTTTATTTTCCCCTTTAAGCACCGCAATATCGCGATGAGTGGTTTTTTATCTTCACTTACCAATTTAGCAATGCTGTCTCAAGATTGAATTGCGACCATAGTCGTAACAGCTTATTAACGTTTACGTAAACTGTATAAAAACAACTAAACCTAAATAGCTCTTTTTGTTATTTTTCAGCCTGTTAAGGTTTTTAAGTTGAGTTTTAGGGTTATAAAGAAGCTAAGTACTAAATTAATGCGACATTAGTCTAATGCTATAAGTTATTTTATTTTTATCTTTAATATTCAAGAAGATAAAAACAAAACTAAAATTATGATTTAAATTCAACCCTCACACTTAACCTGAGTTCTGGTATTGTGTTAATCCCTCATAGGGTTGGGGGGCTATTTTAAATAATAAGGTTTAATAACAACATGACTGCCGTACTCATTATTGTTGCTTTAGGATATATAGGTGTGCTGTTTTGGCTGGCTAACTGGGGTGATAAAACGACGCCTTTAGCAAAACGCATTAGCCACCACCCTTTTGTTTACTCATTTTCATTAGGTATTTATTGTACTTCATGGACCTACTATGGGTCAGTAGGAACTGCGGCGACTAGTAGCTGGAGCTACTTACCTATTTTGCTTGGTCCTGCATTGTTGTTTTTTTTCGGACAAGGCTTTTTACGTAAATTAGTGTTGGTGAGTAAAAAACAAAACATAACCACTATTGCCGATTTCATCTCTGCTCGTTACGGTAAGCGCCAAACTACTGCAATTATGGTAACAGTTATCGCGTTACTGGCGACTATTCCTTATATCGCACTACAACTAAAAGCACTCAGTACCAGCTTTTTACTTTTGCAAAACAGTAATAAAATATCCGGCGATATGCTCGCGCTTTCTGCCACATTAATTATGGCTTTATTTGCTATATTTTTTGGTACGCGCAAAGTCGATGTGACCGAATATCGCTCAGGCTTAATGCTTGCTGTTGCCTTTGAATCAATGATTAAACTTATTGCACTTATGGCTGTGGCAGGACTTGCCATATTCACACTATTTAATTTGCCCGAATCAACCTCAAGTAAAATCACCGAATCAATTTGGGATCACTGGAGCGATTTTAACTTTTTCAGTTTTAACTTTATTGGCCAGTCGTTAATGGCTGCAGCTGCCATTATATGCTTACCACGCCAATTTCATGTCACCGTTGTAGACAACCAAAATAAACGTCATTTATTTACTGCTCGCTGGGCTTTTCCTCTGTATTTGTTATTGACTGCTGCGATGATTTTACCCATTGCAACTGCCGCTATCCATCCTGAAATCGGCAGTGGTTATTCCCCCGACAGCTTTGTACTTGCCCTACCGTTAATTAACGACAATGCATTTTTAACCACTTTTGTATTTATAGGCGGGTTGTCTGCCGCCACCGCTATGATAGTGGTCGCAACACTTACATTAAGTACTATGATCTCAAATGATGTTGTATTGCCATTAATATTACGCCGTAAATTTAAACGTAACTTAATTACCACCAGCTACAAATCGCAAATTTTATTGGTAAGACGTTTTACCATTGCCGGTATTCTAATCTTGGCTTATTTTTATCAACAATGGTTTGGCCACAGCAGTGCATTGGCGAGTATGGGGCTAGTGGCATTTTCACTCGTTACGCAATTATTGCCCGCTATTGTTGGCGGTTTATACTGGCGAAAAGGTCATGCTTACGGTGTTTATGCTGGTTTAATAGCTGGCATTATTTGTTGGGTGCTATTTTTAATGCTACCTATTTTAGATGCAGGCAACACCTTAAATAGTGAATTACAACAAACACTCATAACACGCGGGACGCTCATTGCCTTATTTGCCAATATTGGTTGTTATATTAGCTTTTCATTAGGCGCAGAAGAGCGTCTAATCGATAAAATTCAAGCAGCTGCATTTGTTAACCCAAAAGATCAGGCTATTTTAGCAAGGCGTTTAAATAAAGATGTAAAAGCCACGGTTTACGATTTTAAAATACTACTGCAAACTTTTTTAGGTATTCAGCGTAGCCAACAAGTCCTCGCGCATTACGCATTGGCACATCATTTAAGTGACAACAACGCTCACCCTGAACCTGAATTTATTGCTTATTGTGAGCGTGCTCTTACGGGTGTGTTGGGCGCCTCATCGGCACAAGCATTAATACATACGGTATCGTCGGGTAAGCGCATGGCGTTTGAAGAGGTTGTAAACTTTTTTGACGAAACGACACAAGCACTGCAGTTTAATCAAAATTTATTGTTTACCTCGCTCGAAAATTTAAGTCATGGTATTTCAGTAGTCGATAAAGACTTAAAACTTGTTGCATGGAACAAACGCTATGGTGAAATGTTTGGCTACCCAGAGGGCTTTTTAGAAGTAGGCCAACATATTGAAGATATTATTAGGTACAACGCCAACCGTGGTGAATGTGGCCCAGGCGAAATAGAACGCCAAGTAGAAAAACGCGTACAACATTTAAAAAATGGCAGTTCCCATCATTTTATTCGCCACCGCCGTAACGGCCAAGTATTTGAGATGATTGGTAACCCATTACCTGATGGCGGTTTTGTTACTAGCTTTTCGGATATTACAAATCATATAAGCACACAAAATGCGCTTGAAGAAGTAAACATGGATCTTGAAAATCGCATAGAAGCACGTACCCAAGAAGTACAAACAATTAATAAAGACTTACAAGCACAAATAGACAGTCGCGTACAAACAGAGCAAGCACTTACTTTAGCCAAGCGTGAAGCAGAGCAAGCTAACGACAGTAAAACACGATTTTTAGCGTTGGCAAGCCACGATATTTTACAGCCGCTTAATGCAGCGCGTTTATACCTTGCTGCTATTGACGAAAAGCAACTCGATAGTACCAACCAAAATAACTTTGATAAATTGGGCGACAGCCTCGACTCAACCGTGCATTTAATGTCAGCTTTGCTCGAAATAGCCAAACTAGAACAAGGCGCAATGACCCCAACGCCACGCCATTTTTGCATTGATGAAATTTTAGCGCCATTACAGAGCGAATACGCAATATTATCTAGCGATAAAGGGCTTAAACTAACTGTGCGTTCAAATCAACAAATCGTACACAGCGACATAACCTATTTACGCCGAATTATTCAAAACTTAGTATCTAATGCCGTTAAGTACACTGACAAAGGCCGTGTATTAATTGCCTGTAGAAACCGTAAACACAACCTACTGATAGAAGTATGGGACACCGGCCCAGGTATTAGCGAAGTTGAGCAAGCCAAAATATTTAACGACTTTTACCGTGTTGAATCGGGTGATAACAAAGGCGTTGGCTTAGGCCTTGGCGTAGTGAAGCGAATGGCTGACTTACTTAGCTTGCCGTTGCATGTACGTTCAGAGCCCAATAAAGGCAGTCGCTTTAGTGTTGAAGTACCTTATGGCGATAAGCAGTTCGTACAGCAAAAAAACACTGCAAACAGCTTAATAGAAAACCGCGCAGCAATTAATATAATTGCCGTAGACGACGACCCCGAAAATTTAGCCGCCATGGCAAGCTTACTTAAAAAGTGGCAAGCTAATTACACATTATTTGATAACGTAGATAGTGTACTCACTTATGCTAAACAAAATGGCGCACCCGATGTTATTTTAATGGATTATCAACTAGGCAGTGACTGCGATGGGATAACACTAATTAAAACCCTGCGCGAAATTTGGCAAAGCCAAGTACCTGCTATTTTAATTACCGCTGTACGCGACACAGAGCTTAAACAAGAAACCAAAGCCGCTAATATTCATTATTTAAGTAAGCCAATTAAACCGGGCAAACTAAAAGCACTGCTTAATCACAGTACATAATAAGCGAGTAACAAGTGTTCTAGTTAAAAGCTATCTAGTAATCGAGTAAAACAAAAAGCCCAGTATCTTCACTGGGCTTTTTGTTTTATAAAGTGTTCATAAAGTTAAACTGAATTTACTCGGCTTCTGAGCTTTTGGAACAACCAACTTAGCCCCACTAACGAAAGCCCCAATCCAATAAACGAAAGCGCTTTAAGTAAGCCCTCCAAGTTAGCCATGTCAATTAAAAACACCTTAACAATAACGGCAGCTAGTAAGCCTAGGCCTACTTTTTGTATTAATAATTGATTTTTAAGATGGCCAAAAATAACAGTACCCGCACCCAATACTAACCAAATAACAGAGTAGCTATAAAGCTCTGCATTACTTGCGCCTTTTGATAAGTAAATGTAAGGACCTTGCCAGTATTGGCGAATAAAGCTGTTTATTGCCAATAATATAAATCCACCCGCAACGGCCAATATAAATGGCGTAGCTTTAGCATTTATTGGTTTTACAAGCTTGGCTAGCCAAAGCGTTAATCCTGCAGGTACTAACCACAATAGTAATAACCAGTTAAGTATTGGCAGCTCACCTATGTAAAGTGATTCAAATAATGGGTTGTCGTCAAGCAGTGTTTTAATAGCAAAAAGCCCTGCTAACCCTGCAAGCGCAAAACCCGCCACTTGGTATAACTTAGCTAAAGTACCAGCAAGTTTTGCCCTGTGTAAGTACACGCCCCCTAATGCCAGCCAGTTACAGGTAAGGAGTATTTGTTCGTAAAAGTTAAGTGAATCAAATTGCGGATAATGCCCTACTAACTGATAACTTGTTTCGGTGGTAATAAAAAGCGCTAAACAATGAAGCGCCGCACCTTCTAACCATACTTTTAATTGAGATACTTTAAAGCACCTAGCAGCGGCAAAAAATAACGCAATACATAACGGATAAACCACAATACTCCAATGCAAACCAAATACTGTTAGCGCATCGTAGCTTGGCGTCCAAGGTGAAAGCGTAAGGCGCAGTAATAACGCAGCAACCAAGGCTTTTATAGGCCAATGCGGCATAGGCACGCTATAGCGTTTAATAAGTACGCTTATAAGTAATACTTGTACAGCAAGAGCAATGGTTAGGCCGCTGTCACTTATTAGCATGGTAATTGCTAACGTAATATTGGCATTAGCGCCTACCCAATAAGTAAAACGCTGAAATAGCGTTGTATTATGTTGCGCGAGCTTTATTAAAATAGCCGCCACTACAAACAATACAACGGCCCAAAATGGATATGCAGTACTTAACGCAGAATTAGGAATAAGCGTATATAGAGTCGCTATCATTACAAATACACTAAATGCCCCCGTAATATGAAACGCTAAACGCTTAATCTGTTTTTTACCGTAATAAAGCCCAAAAGCGGTAAGTAACAATCCGAGTAATAAACCCAAACCGTATTCATTTTTGAATATAAAGAGAGCGTCATCAAATAGATTTGGCGAAAGATGCGTGCGCTGAGCGCCTATCACTAATAGCGTTGATATAACTAACGCTACACCCTGCCAAATATCCCAACGGCTATTTTTAAGGACTAAAAATAGCATTAATACAATACTTAACACGCCGATTGCTTGCCACTGCATATCAAAGTGACTTATTAGCATGGTAAATATTAAGGGCGCTATAAAGGCGAGTAATAATGCATGATCTGGAAGCACTTTAATTAAGCGTTTTAAACTGTGCGGGCGATGTTCAATAACATTCAGTTTTAGACCTAAGCGCGGTATAGCAATTAACCCAATAATACTAAGTAAAGCAAATGCCCCCATTAACCAAACGGTATTAATTTTAAGTAATGTAAAACCAACTAAATACCAACCAATATGCCCTGCCCATAATAAATACCACAACCAAGCTCGCTGTACTTTATGTGCAACTAACGCGGCCGACAAACTTACAAAGCCAACATACATAAATAATGCAAACAAGTTACCACTGCCAGTGCTAACCCATATTGGTACACTATAAGCGCCAATAATACCTAATACCGCTAATAATGGGCCTAACCTAAGCGCCATAGCACTTGCGCTAATTGCAATAACTGCCAGTGTAAAAAATGCCACGGTAGGGCTAAGCATATCGTAGCTACTGTAGGCTAAAAGCGTTAAAGCAAAACAGGTAATAAACCCGCCGCTTGCAAGCGCTGCGGGTATGTAATTATTAAAGCCTTCAAATACAATGCGTTTATGGTGTAAATAAGCCGCAGCTGCAATTAAGCTAAGTCCAAATAAGCCACCTAAACTCAGCCTCATTACAGGCGATAGTAATCCCGCTTCTAGGCTGTATTTAGCTAAAAATATGCCACCAAAAGCAAGTGCTATTGCGCCAATCCAGGTCATCCAATTCTCTTCAAACCCTGTACGTAGTTTATTAAGTAATAATTCGATAGGAGGTGGTGTTTTGCGTTTTGTTTTAGCTGTGCTGTTAATACTGGATTTAACCGCTATTTGGGATTCAGTGGCTAGATTTGTGTATACGGGTTCTGGTTTATATACTTTGGCTGAAGCAATCACAGGCTGGTTATGTGCAATATTTGCATCGACACATTGAGTTTGTTTTTGCACTACGGCATTTGATTGTAACTCATTCACTTTTGCTTTTAAAAAAGTAATATCTTGCTTCAAACTCTTTAATTGTATAAGCGCAATTAATCCACAAATAGCGCCCCCCACAACTACCAATATAAGTATTACTGCTAAACCTATTAAATCATCCATGGCACACTCTGTAGTTATTCATTTACAGCGGCTATAGTACCTATTTTTTTATATTATCTACATTAATAATATTTTTTACGCTATTACTTAGCCTGAACTCGGGTTAAGAGGTTTACTAACGTATTGAATTATGGTGATATTTAAATTTATTTTCTCTAGCCAGAGATTTTCAGTGAGAACAAGGCGAATTTACGCGTCAATAGCTGGCCTATTGCAAGTAAATTCAACGCAGTTAGCGCTAAAAATAGCTGCTCATGATAGATTTATTATCCAGAGTTCAGCTTAATTAGCATCAATAAATAATACAAAAGCCAAGCACAGCTTGGCTTTTGTTGTGTTAAGCTTTTATATTATTGTGTGCGTTTTTTAAACCTAAATTGCCCCTCATCTATCAACCCACCACTTAAGTTTCGCGGCGTTGTATAAAAACTAACTTTAAGTTGATCTTGTTGATTATCAATATTTATGTGACTAAAGCCCCAAACAAAGCTCTTTGACCACACTAAATCATACTCCGGATATTTTTGGGCTTGAAACTGTGCAAATGGGGAATGTTTGCCACGCATTTTTGAAGCTGCACCAGATATTATAAGCGGTAATTTGCCATGACTACTGCCGCTATCAAACTCAGAGCAATCATCAGTTAACAGTTCTAAATCGTGTTCATGACCCGCAATATAGCCATCAGCATATTTACATAGTGTTGGCATTAGTAAACGCCGTAACACATGTCCTTCTGTGTATTTTGTACCACCAATTGACCATAAAATATGATGCCCATACACTAACTTCCACTTAGCCGTTGAGTTAGCAATTTCTTTTTTTAACCATGCTAGTTGCTTAATATCTTCGCCATTTTTCGGTCCTTCGTGCTTATCATGAACTTCAAGCTTGGCTGCACCACTTTTAATTGCTTGTTGTTCATTACCTTCACTGCCATCAGGGTTAAGCGGCACTTTATAGTATGTTTGCCCCGCCAACAGCATATTTGTATCTAAAACGAAAAATTCTACGTCGTTACCTGGCGTCCCTTTTTTATAACTGTAGTACCCTTGTTCACCCATAAAAAAATTAGGTTGTTGCGCCATCCACTCAGTTTGTAATGCCACCCCTTTTCGAGAGCTGCGCCAGTCATGGTTACCTAAAGCAGAATATACAATCAAAGATGGATCAGCATCGAACAAAGGTTTCAAAGGGGCATAAATTAAATCATGTAAACGTTTTTGATCATCTTTACCATCATTAGCATCTGCGCCATCGGGGTAAACATTATCGCCTAATTGAATAGCAAACTGACACTCTTTGCTTTCACATAATTTAGCCATAGCTAGGCCAACCGCTTGTGCACCACCTTGTTCGGTTGCTATATCTGTCCCCGGATACACATAAATAGGAGCATGATCAAACTCTTTACGTGGTCGATAATCTTCAAGCCAATCTTGTAATTCTTTGGCTATAAATTCAGTTTTGTTTTTGGGGTTTTTAATCTGTTTCTTTTTGGGGTAGTCAACGTGATAGCCGCCATCCCCAAAAGCGATAAAATTTATATTTTTACTAGGTGTTTTTTCAGCCTGCGCACTGCACGCACTAAGTAACATACAACAAGCAAATGCAAGTGGTGAAAGAAGTAATTTGTTCATCATTTTATATTCCACAAAAAGGCCTACTTATATCAAGTAGGCCTTTTTCGTTGTGTAAATTAAAGAGAGTTAATAGTAAACCCTAGCTCATAAGTACGACCGTATGATTCATATTGGTAGTTGTATTTACGCTCACCATGATAAAGATACAAAGGCTCATCGGTTAAGTTTTTCGCATTAAAGTAAACATTAACAGAATCATTTATAAAGTACTTACCGCTGAAATCTAATTGCGTGTGACTATCTTCATATACATTCATGTCAGCATCTTCAAATTGGAAGCTTTCACTCTTATAAGATGCGCTCAAACGAGTGCTAATTACATTGTTTTCATAACCAACAATAAAGTTACCTATTTTATCTGCTTGATTTGGTAAGTCATCGTCAGCATTAATAAATGTGCCATTTGCACTAATTAAAAAACCAGAATCAAACGTTTTACTCCAGTTAAGTTCAAGCCCTGTTAGTGATGCAGAGCCACCATTAACCATTTGCACAACTTCTTGGTAACCATTCCATTGGCCGTTATCTTGTACTTCTTGCTGAACAATATAGTTGTCGATATCTTTGTAGAACAGCCCCGCTGAAAGTACCCCAATACTGCCTGGGTAGTATTCAATAGAGGCATCGAGATTCATTGATTCATAAGGGTCTAAATCGGGGTTCCCTACTTCAGCTTTACGCTCAACGGAAATTACGCCGTCATCTTCACTGCTTTCAGATTCAATTAACTGAAACGCCGCAGAATCTTTAAATGAAGGGCGTGCAATTGTATTTGTATAGGCAAAACGAGAGACTAATTTATCACTGTGCTCATAGCGCATATTTAAACTAGGTAAAAAATGATCATAATCTTTTGTGGCTTCCCAAGGTGTGCTTGTAACTACTTCCGTATCGTTTACATCATCAGTTAATAGCGCGACCTGATTACCTTCAGTATCAAATTGAGTTCCTTCATAACGAAGGCCTGCGACAATTTGTAACTTATCAATATCTAACGTTACCATTGCATAAGCTGCAACAATATCTTCATTACTGGTATAACTTGCACCATCGGACTCAACTTGTGAGTCGTTTTCGTTCAGTTCAAATGCACCACGATTATTATTCACAAATTGACGGATAGCTGAACGATTTAGACCAGGACCAAATTCTCCTAAATCATAGTCGGGGGCAGACGCAGCGAAGTCACTCGCGAGTGCTCCTTGTAAGTCATCCTTATAAATCCAAACATTTACATCGTTACGTTTTTCACGGCTTTGATATTTAGCGCCAAACTTGAATTCACCATTGTTATTATTCCAAACAAAATCACGACTAAAATCAACCTTAAAGGTCATTGCTTCATCTTCACTAAGATTGTCGTTAGCCTCGACTTTATCTAAAACAAAATTGCTCATGTCGTTAGCATTAGATGATTGAGATAAGCTTGGTATTTCACTTTGTGCAATATAACCCAAATCAAGCCCTTCACCCGCAAAGCTTACATCTAAGCGATCTGGCTCTTTTTCGTCTGACTTTGAGTAACCGACGCTGTATTCAACAAACCAATTGTTTAATTGATGCTCGCCACCTGCGACCAATGACAAAATGCTTTGTTCTTCATAACGATCTTTCGTATCTCGGTCCATTTCAGCGTCAGAAAAAGAAGCGCTGTTATTATCATGTGTATTAACTTGGCCATCGCTAAACTTAAACTCTTTACGCTGGCGGTATTCATCATCCGAGAAATCACTGTAAAGTGTGCGTAAATAGTATCGATTTGCTACACCACTGTGTAAATCAAAGTTAAGCGCAGCACCTAAACGCTCACGTGTAATTTGATATTGGCGTTGCTCAATCTCTTCTGCTCCAAAGATTTTTATATCTTCACCCGTAGCGTCATCTTCAACTTTAAATTCGCTCCAGCCACCATCAGTTTCAACATTACGAGAACCAAAGTCACGTTTAAACCATGAAATAGCAGTCGCTACCCCTAAATCCAAACCGTTATTGAGTTCATAAACATCTGTAAAACTTGCCGAAAGTTTAGGGCTAGTGTCCGACTCAAGTTCATTATATGAACCTTGTGCGGTGAAGCTATAACTCTGCCCTGATTTATCAAAAGCACTTAAACTTTTAACTTCAATTGAGCCACCAATCGCACTTGCATCCATGTCGGGTGTGACCGTTTTACTTACTTCTAAACTTTGAATTAATTCACTTGGAATAACATCCATTGCCACACTGCGAACCCCTGCCTCGGGAGAAGGTACATTAAGGCCATTCACGGTCACATTATTTAAATTAGGATCGATACCACGAATACCAACAAAACGTCCTTCACCTTGGTCTCGCGCTATAAAAACCCCCGGCAAGCGCTGTAAAGCTTCCGCTGCATTTTGATCTGGGAGCTGACCAATTGAATCAGCACTTACCACTGACTTTAGGTTACTGGCATTTTTTTGTCTGTTAATCGCGCCAGCTTGCCCTGCACTTTGACCATAAACAATAATATTATCAATCGCATCCTCTTGCTCACCTATTATTATTTGTTGCGTGAACACGTTTTCATCAACAATTTTTATTTTTTTCTCTACCGAGGATGCACCAATATAATCAACCATTAAGGTGTAATCCCCTGCTGGTAAATTATTAAATGAGAAAGTACCATCACGCCCGCTGACTGTTTTTAGGTTTAGTTCTTTTACAGTAATTTTTGCACCACCAAAGTAAACACTTTGACTTGAATCGGTAATGCGTCCTTTAACGGCGCCATCAGCTAAAACTGGGGTTGTATATAAAATGCCACAACATGCTAATGCGAGACTCGACTTAATAAAAGGTGATGATTTAAAAGGGTTCATAATGTTTCTCTTAATTGCTGCTTATGATTAATAGGCCATACTGGCTCGACACGGACATCCTAATTACAGAAGATGAATTAAATATGTCAGTGTTTTTTATCCCCTATTTAAACCATGTGTTTATGTTGTTTTTTTTTACAAAAAACGACAACGTGAGCTAATTTGACTCCCCTTAATTTACCTATAATTACGGTTTGATAATAAAAACTACAAACAAAATAGAGCTAAAATAATAAACGATTAAATATGTTGAGCTGTTCAGACTCTAACTTAACTAAGACATCTGTTTACGACTAAAATACAACCTGTCTCCATCAACAAACAAACCTGTTATTTTTAATCAAAAAAAAGCCCCAAGTAAAAAATACTCAGGGCATGTAACTATTTTTAAAACTAACTATTCAACACTATCGGTGATCGTACGTTCTAAGGTCATTTTATAACCTGAGCTCGTTGTTGTATCGTGCTCTAAGATAAGTATGTAGTTTCCTTCTTGCGTAAAGTCCATATCGCTTTGTTGGATAAGCACAATTTGCTGCCCGTTATCCTCAAATACTGCATAAACAGTGTAAATCTCGTTGTTTACGACTTGCTCTTCTTGATCGTATTTATCAAGCCCATCAACAACATTACTTGTGTCTTCTACTGTTTCACCGTTAAGTGTAAAGTACACGTCAACTTCAGAGACTGATTGACCTGCATAATTTTCAATTAAATTTACAACTGATACCGTATGACTATAACTGCTAGGTGTAAGGTTTTCTTCTACGCTCATCATACGAGGACCATTTTCTTCGTCGTTATAAAAAATCCCCACTGCACTTTGTTCACGCTCTAACGTCATTAAAAAGTTATCAGCAAGCTTGGTGCCTTCTTCGTCATACATAGCAACACTGTAGCTGTTAGGCGATAATTCAACATAGTTAGTATAAGTATCGTTGGCTACTGTATCTGTTGTTAACTCTGTAGTACCACGAGTAATTGAGAAGCTAACAGGTGAATAGCTATCCATTGTATTAATGAATCGTAATTGGCCTTGTGCATCTTGATGATTTAGCTCCGTGACATAGTTATTATCAGTCACTATATCAAGCGTAATACCGTTTTTTTCGGTTGCATAGCTTGGACGGATCATAGCAACGTAGCTTGCTTCGTCGTAGTAATAAACTGAAGGTGATTCAAAAATAACATCCGAACTACCTGCCGCTGTCACATAAATTGTATAATACCCTTCTTCAAGTGTTTGCAGATCGGGCTCAGTCAAATACTGCGCAGAGGCAAATAATGTTGCGCTTTCAAATACACCATCATCCGTAGCTATATAAATATCATAGTTATTATTTTCATTCGTGGTATTAAAAAAACCTAAGTTAAATTCATCAGTGTCACTAGAGATAGGCACGCTAAGCTCTGTGAATATAGGCTCAGCAAAATCGCCACTCATCACAATTAATTGCGTTTTATCACCTTTAATCGACACTTCTTGTTCACTAATGGTTATGTAACTGTCGTTGGCATCAAGGTACTCAAAACTTACATCATAAGTGTCAGTACTGTAGTTGTGACGAGTAGTTACATCAGCAAAGTCAGTACCCGAACGCTCTGTTTCATCAATAAATAGTCGAGTGTATGGGCTGTTATAAGAGCCATTGTATAATTGAATATAACCGGTATCACTTGAGCTATCATCGGAGCCACAACCGGCTAAGATAGAGATTAAACTAAGTGGTAAAGCAGCTTTAAACAGGGAGTTGGTCATTAGAGTTATTCCTTATTATTAAAATCCCTTTTATGACTCGAATACCCTATTTTAATTTCATAATTTACAAAGCATTACTCGCACTGACACTTCCTGACGTAAACGTTAAAAAGTGTATGAAAGTGTCTTTAATATTGATAATAGATTACAAAAGGGAAAGTTTGAGGGACAACCACAGCAAATGCTTAGCGTTTTAACGTCTGCGTTTAGAGGTTGAAAAGATCAGCTCACTACGTACCTATTACGGCCAGTTTCTTTTGCTTTATACAAAGCAAGATCAGCTCGCTTCATTACCTCATCAAACAACTCTCGTTCAATGCGTTGTGCAATACCTATGCTTACAGTTATAAAGCGGTCATTTTTCACATTAATTGTATGGGCGAGTTCTAAAATAGTTTGGGAAAAATCAGTCACATCATTAATATTACTTGGGGGGAAATAACCGGCAAACTCTTCACCACCAATTCGAGCAAAAACACTCGTGTCATCAAATAAAGCATTCACTTTATAGGCAAACTCTTTAAGTATTTTGTCTCCCATATCGTGACCGAAGTCATCATTTATAGATTTAAAATGATCTATATCAATTATTAAAAGAGTGTATGCGGGTGTCGTCACATTTTTCACATATCGATAAAAACAACGCCTGTTATGCACATTAGTCAAATCATCCATAATGAGCTCTTTAGCTAGCCGATTATGCATTTTTTGCATAAATAACATAGTTTTAAACAAGCCAAAAGCGGTTATTGTCATACCTATAGTTCGGCATAAATCTTCAACATACAAACTTACCCAGTAAGGTGGTATAACTACCTCATCAAGCACATCAGCCGTAATACCGACAATCCATAATAACAATCCAGTGCTTACGTAAAAATATGCTTTTTTAGCTAACTTTGAGCACTGTACAACCCAAAAAATAGCAACAATGACTATTAAATTAATAACATCCGTCGTAAAACCATAAATATTATTTTTAAAATCTAAAAAAGGAAAATTCATTAAAGAATAAGCAGAAAACACCAGAATATAGGAAAGAAGTATAAACATTAAAAGCTTATTCAGCTTAGTGAGATGGACAAAGCGACTTAACTTTATACTTACTATTTCGGGATTCATTATCGTCCAATTTTACGTTAGGCTATATGAGCAACACGTAAAATTATAACACACGTTCAAAATTCAGATACAAAGCCACTGCATTAAATGAGTGTACTTACCCCCCATGTCCCTAGTATTAAAACACTTAAACCAATCATAGCTTTAGTTTTATGTTTACTTATTATCCGTTCAGCTTGATTACCCGCGTAATACACAATAATAGCCAAACTAAAATAACGAATAGAACGTGCAATAGCACTGGCTAACAAAAATAACCAAATTGAATATTTAGTTGCCCCAGCAGCAAGCATCGCTATTTGAAAAGGGATTGGTACAATACCAAGCGTTATAACAAACCAAAAACCTTGTTCTTGCATTTGTTGCTGAACATCTTTAAATTGCTCAGGTGTTGAAAACGTATTAATGATCCAATCACCAACGGCGTCAAATAGGTAATAACCCAAAGCATAGCCAAACAGAGCTCCCACAACACATCCCAAAGTAGCCATAAATGCAATAAGCCAAAGTTTTTCACGTCGAGCTTGCATTAATGGCACTAAAACAGCCTCAAGTGGAATAGGGACTATAGTCGACTCTAAAAAAGACGCAACGGTAATACCACTTAACATATGCTTAGAATCTATAAATTGACGTGTTTTTTGTTTAAGTTTTTTTTGAATAGCCATTATAATTCCCTTCTATAATTTAAACTCTCAACAATATAAAGTAGAGGACTTTGCTTTTATTTATCAGTCACTTACACAACAAAATATAAAGTCTATTTCACCTAAAAAACCACTACTGTAAATTTAACCTACAGAGATAAACCCACCAAAATCGAATGCTAATAAAGTTAAATTAACCTGAGATCTGGTTAAGATATTTACCAACGTATTGAATTATAGTGATATGTAAATTTATATTCTCTAGCCAGAAATTTTCAGTAAAAACAAGACGAACTTACGCGTCAATAGCTGGCCTGTTGCAAGTAAATTCAACACAGTGAGCGCTGAAAATAGCTGCTTGAGATAGATTTATTATCCACAGTTCAGGTTAAATTAACCTCCCTACAATCCAAGTAACAATATAACTAACTTGCGAAGTATCATCGCATATTCAGCTTAATACAGGATGAAAATACATATTTATGAGCAAGTCGCTATTTACTACATATGTTTCGCCTTATAAGCAATAAACGTTACAAGCTAAGTCCAAGGTTTTTACTGAAAACATATTCATGTAAAAAACACACCAATTAAATAAAAATGATATTGCGAATTATTCGTATTTATATATAATATGGCGAAATTATTCCCGCTCAACTGTATTATTTGTTTACTTAATTAGGAATTTATTATGCGTTTAAAAAAACTATTAACAGGTGTGATGCTACTCACAGTCTGTGCAACAAGTTATGCCCACACTCCTTATTTAACGCCCTACTCTTTTGATGAATCAAGTCAAGATAACGTTACTTTAGACGCTGCTTTTGCAGAGAAATTCTTTGTTCCTGAGCTTGCGTTTAATAACAGTATTTTTACTGTAATTACTCCTAATGGTGAAACCATAAATCCTGATAATGTTGTGAAATTGCATTTACGTATGGTTGTAGAGCATCAGCTAAAAGAAGAAGGTACTTATCGCTTTAGCACAGGTAAACGCTTAGGCCGTGTGTTTAAAATGTATGAAATAAACGGTGAAAGAAAATCGCTAGAAAACCCAATGGATGCAATCCCTGAGGGAGGAAAGTTACTCGCCTTTTTCCAATCACTCACCTTAGCTGAAAGTTATGTAACCAAAGGTGCCCCAAGTGAAACAGCCCTAAAACCTTACGGTCAAGGCTTAGAGTTTGTTGCTAAAAGCCACCCTAATGAACTTTTTGTTGGTGAACGTTTATCAATGGTTAGCTTGTTTAATGGAAAACCACTGGCTGACTTAACTGTTGATGTTTTTCAGGCGAACGATCAATTTAGCAATGATAAATCTTCCATCTCATTAAAAAGTAACGATAAAGGCGAGTTTAGCTTTATGCCACAAAAACAAGGCGTATACCTTTTACGTGCACGTTATAAAAGTGATGCACCTAAAGGCTCTCCGGCCCCTCAAATCAGTAATACCTACACCCTTGTTGTTGAAGCGACAGAATAAACGAGAAATAAAATGAACAAAATAATAACGATTACTTTTACTACTGTTTTAGCACTACTAAGTACAGTCACAAATGCAGCATCGCATAGCAAGTCGATTTACATAAACCAATACGATACCAACAATGACGGCAATGTGCACTTAGCTGAATTTGACAATGCCCGACAGAATAACTTTAACAACACTGACGAAAATAAGGATGGCGCAGTAAGCGAAAACGAATATGTTTTTGAATACCAAGACCGCATGGATAAACAACTTACCCTTGATAGGTTAGTGCAAGTTAAACAAACCACAGTACGCTTCAAAGCACTCGATAAAAATGAAAATGCTAAAATGGAATGGCAAGAATACCAAGCATCTGGTGTACGAAGTTTTACAAAATATGATGTAAATAAAGACGGCACAATTAACGACCTAGATCCTGAGCCAAAAAGAAAAACAGAAAAGAAAACGGTTGAAAAAACTGAGCAGCAATTAGCACAAGAAAAACAAAACAAATTAAACAGAGCAAAACGCCTACTTCGTATGCCAACAACGCACGATCGAAAAGGTTTTTTTATTAAATACGACCTAAATCAAGATAACATTATTACCCAAAAAGAATTTAACCAACGCCGTCGACAAGACTTTAATCGTGCCGACGAAGATGCTAATAATTGGCTAACAGAGCAAGAGTATATTTTTGAATATGAAAACCGTTTAGATAAAAAGATAGCCAGTACACGCAAAGCTGCATTAAAACAAACACACATTCGTTTTAATGTTTTAGATAAAGATGAAGATGGTGCAATGACCTTTGCTGAATACCAGCTGTCAGGGCATCGTAGTTTTACACGTTGGGATACTGACAAAGACGGTATCGTCAACAACCTAGATCCAGCGCCTAAAAAAAATGAATATGTGAGCAACAATAAAACGGCAAAATCATCAAACACTAATTACTGAATATTAAACGCCTCCCTGCCAATAAATTTACAGGCAGGGAGAACAATATTGAATTAAGGAATGTTGATAAATCATGTTAAAAAAAATATTCGGTGCTGCTTTATTGCTTATTTTTAACACACAGCCAGTTCTTGCAATGGTAAATGCCCATTACGATAATGTATTAGGTACATCAATGGATATAAGCATTGCAGGTGTACCTCAACTGCAAGCCGAAAAAGCGATAGGTAGTACATTAAATGAAATAACACGCTTAGAAGGGATTCTTTCACCGTGGCAAAAAGAGAGTCAGATTAGCTTGCTAAACAAATTAGGAAGTAAACAAAACCTTCCTAGTGAATTAATTGAAATTGTTGAATTATGTGAAAAATGGCATGCCGCTTCGCATAAAAAATTCAGTTGCAAAATGGGAAAATTGAAAGAGCTTTGGTTAGCCGCTGAACGCACTGATAGCGTACCAGATAGGATTGCCGTACGTTATAAAGCTCGCGACATCCAACGCTCAACCATTAACATTGATGCTGTAAAAAGCAGTGTAATATTAGATGAAAAAATAGCACTTGATCCTGCGGGGTTAGCAAAAGGGTTTATTATTGACTTAGCTTATGCGCATTTGCATTCGTTATTGCCTGATGCAACGGGATTAAAATTAGATATTGGCGGTGATGCATATTATTGGGGAAAACCAAATAATAATGCTAAATGGCATGTTGCAATAGCCGATCCGACAAATCTAAACGATGCTCAATCAGCAGCGCCATATTATGTGAATTTATCAAATATGGCCATTGCATCAAGTAGTCACCATAATCGCTTTAGACAGATTCAAAGAAGAAAATTTAGTCATATTTTAGATCCACAAGATGGCTGGCCAATGGACTATGCGCCATCTGCAACGGTTATAGCTAAAGACGCCGTCACTGCAGATGCCATCGCAACGGCATTAAGCACTCAATCAATATCACAAGGAATAGATTGGGTTAATCAACTAGAAAATGTTGAAGCATTAATAGTATCGCCTCAAGGTTTAAAAGTGGCATCAGCTGGATGGCATACTTTTGTAGGCTCTGAAACTGAAGCCATTGATGAGCTTTCTGCTAACTCACTGCAAATAGAATATCAAATACCTAATTTACAAGTAGCTAAATATGAAAAACCTTATGTTGCTATTTGGATAAGCGATCGCCAAAACCGTAGTGTTCATAATTTACTATTACTGGGTGAAAGTAATCGATGGGCTAAAGAAAACAGTCGTTGGTGGCGACGTGTCGGTCGTAAAAATCCAGATTTATTAGATGGTATAGCTCGTCCAACTCGCCGACCAGGAGAATATAAAGTTCTTTGGAGTGGCCTAAATAATAATGGTGAATTTGATAGAAAAGCTAAATACTATCTAAATATAGAAGCGGCAAGAGAAGGTGGAGGCCACAACTATAAACGGATTGAATTTGAGTTTAGCCCTCATACTGAATCAGCCTCACTACCTAAAAAATTGGTCATTCCTGCTAAAGGTGAACTGGGAATTGTAAGCATAACTTATAAAACAACAAATAATAATCGCCTCTAACGCTTACTCATTTAAAGGTATTATTAAAAAATAAATACGTAAATCGCAATCATTTACCTTTGCATTTAAATTAACATTAAATTAGGGATCATCATGAAATATAAAAAATCCATTTTAACCAGTGCAATAACCATTGCACTTAGTGGGCAAGCTTTCGGACAGACCATACAAACACTAGAAAAAACGGTTGTTAAATCTCAAAGCATTGAGCGTGATGCGGTAGTAGAAGTACTTAGTAGTGAAGAATTAGCACTTCGCCAAGTTGATAACTTTGAAGATTTAGTAAAATTAGTACCTGGTGTATCTGTATCAAAAGGTGATGATCGCTGGGGTGCAAGTGGCTTTAATATTAGAGGATTAGATGAAGACCGAGTTGCTATTAATGTTGATGGTGTGCCACAGGGCGAAACACTAAAGTACGAAAGCGGACAAGCTTACGGATATTTTAAAGGTTCACGTAATGGTGTCGATATTGAAGCACTAAAATCAGTTGAAATTGTTAAAGGTGCTGATGCTATTTTATCGGGTAACGGTTCGCTTGCTGGTGCCGTTAATATGACAACGAAAGATCCTGACGATTTTCTTTCTTATCAAGGCGATGACTCAGGTTTTGCCATAAAAGCAGGCTACAGTGGTGAAAATAGCGAAACAATGACCTCACTCACTGCGGCTAATAGAACTGGTGCTCTAGAATCACTCATTATTTATACCTATCGCGATGGTAATGAATTTGAAAACTATGATATGAATGGCGCTGATATAGAAGGCTCTGCCAGAGAAATTCCTGACCCTCAAGATACTAAGTTAAATAGTGTACTAGCTAAGCTTATTTATGAAATTAGTCCTGACAATGAAATTGGATTTGTTGGTACTTATTACAAAACAAAAGTTATTACTGATACGCAATCATTTAATGGGGGTTGGTATTCAAACCGAGTAGGCAACGATATAAGTAAAACAACCCGAGTTGGTGTTTTTCATAAATACGAAGGTGAAACAGCTCTTTTTGATAAAATAACCACTGCATTAAATAAACAAAGTATCGACTTTGCGGCTAATACGAGCCAACACGCTAGATTTGGTTTTGGTGGTGGAATAACTACCGATGAAGACCGTGTTGATACACGTGCTTTTAATCAAGACCTATTCCAAGTAACAGTTGATCTAGAGAAGTCATTTAAGTTTGCGCAACAAAAACATAAATTAGTTTATGGTGCTGAAATATTAAATAAAGACTATGAAAACTCACAAGTACGAAAGTCTAACAGCATTTTAAACGACAAGGGTTGGGTAGAATCAAGCAGCCAAGCTTTGATCCCAAAATCAGAAGCCGACATTTATACTTTATACGCCTTAGATACGTTTAATCTTGGAAAAACAACTCAGGCGCGTCTTGGCGCACGATATGACCACTATACATATAATGCTAAAGCAGATGAAAACTATTCAGATGAATCAGGAACATTAGGAGAAATTTCGTTCTCTATGGCAACATGGACAGCTGGCATTGAACAAGCACTCAATGATTCATTTAGTATTGAAATGGGTGTATCAACTGGCTTCAGAGCACCTACCATTGAAGATATGTACACAACAAGTGGCACTCTCGATGATTGGAATGAAGTTCCCAATGCCGATCTAAAAGCGGAATACAGCACTAACTATGACGTTGCGTTAGTTGGTGAGTTTTCTAAAGGTAGTTTTCGTTTAGGTACTTTTTTCAGTAAGTATAAAGACTTTATTGATAGCGAAAAACGCCAAGGCATAAATACTAATACGGGTGAAACAGACCCAGATGGATTTTTTGTCAACTTTAATTCAGATACCGTTGAAATTAAAGGTATTGAGTTCTCGGCCGACCTTAACCTAAGCCGCACATTTGATTTAACACCCGGTTTAAAAACACGTGTACAAGCAGCTTATACAAGTGGTGAAAATAGCGAAGATACGCCTATCTACTCTATTCAGCCGTTCAATTTAACGTGGGGAATAAGCTACGACCAGCCTGAAGGTAATTGGGGCGTTCACACATATGCTTCTTACACTGCAGGTAAAGAAGATAAAGACTCCTTTACAATCGATGAAAATGGCGAAAAAACATACCCTCTTTATTCTAGTAATGCAGCAACAATTATTGACCTAACTGGGTATTACAATATTACTGAGTCTTTACGCTTGGTTGCAGGCGTATACAACGTAACAGATAAAGAATATTACCGTTGGGATAGTGTCCGCTTTGTTGACCAAGGTGATATGAGACCTGGGATCGGAGTGACTGATAACGGCATTAAACGCTACAGCGAAGCAGGCCGTAATTTAGGTGTAAATGTAAGTTATAAATTTTAAAGGTACACAAAATAATTAATATTTAGGCCGAGTTATGACTATAACTCGGCTTTTTTCCTTCTAGCCAAGATAAATAGTGCTTAAACAAAAAGCACGTTAGAAATAGCAGACAAATTAACTTACAATTAAAAGTAGTGAGTATTTTAATTGTAAGTAGTTATTAAATTTATGCAAAGTGCGCGTTTTATTCCCTTTAGAAAGCAAGATATTGTTGATATGTGCAGCGAAGAGCTTAGAAGCAGTACACAAAAAACATCGTTTAAACAATTTTGCGATTTACTAGCCAGCCTTATTCATTACGATTACCACGCAACACTTGAATCACTTAAAAATAACTACGCCCCGTTTGATCCTAATAGTGACACGCGATCATTAGCGCCAGTATCGGCGGTTCAAAAAGCGCAGTGCCAACGTGAATTTGCTAAAGATTTTGCCAAAGTACTCAATGCTGCTAATTTTGAAGTGATCACCAATGAAGACTTACAAGATGCATTAAACGAAGAGTCACTATTTAAGGTGCGCCTTGAAGTTGAATTTGACGACTTTGAAGAAGTGGTTTTTTATCGCCGTGGCGAATCGCAACTCACTGAAACCATTACCAGCTTTTGGGGCCTTCGTAAAAAGCCGCTGCACTTTACTAATTACGACCGTGTTGCCGTGTTTATTCGCTTTAAAGACAGCGCTTATTTTGAAGCTAAAAATAAAACGCCACTGGGATTTGAGCCAAGCTCAACCATAGTAAAGCTGTTTCAAAATGTGCCAAAGGCCGATCTCGAAATGCTATTTCCTAATAGCGAAGTACGCATGCGCCCTATTGATAAAGCAATTATTGGCTCATCGGCTTTAGTTGGCGGTGCAGTGGTACTTATAACTAAACTTGGCGCATCAATCGTATTATTGCTTGCTCTGTTTGCTTTTTGGGGTGGTTTTAGAAGTGAAGCTGTAGAAATGACCCAACAACACTTTATTACCTTTGCTATTGGCATGGGAGTATTTGGCAGCTTTATTTTTAAAGAATGGAGTAAGTTTAAAAACCGTAAAATTAAATTTATGAAAGCGCTTAGCGATAATCTCTACTTTAAAAACCTTGATAACAACGCGGGTGTTTTTCACACGCTTATTGACGCCGCAGAAGAAGAAGACATAAAAGAAGCGCTGCTTGCGTATACCTTTTTACTAAAATCAGAAAGCGGCTTAACCGCACAAACGCTTGATGAACAAATAGAGCATTGGTTTAAAAGTAAATACCAGTGCGATCTTGATTTTGAAATTAGCGACGCACTTGAAAAGCTGATACGTATGCGTTTGGTAACGTGCACTAGTGATGTGTATAGCGCAATCAATTTAGAACACGCAAAAACGATATTAGATGAGCGCTGGGATAATCTTTTTCAATATAATTAACCTGCAAAGTTTACTTAACAACAAAAAGCAGCTGAAATTTCAGCTGCTTTTTACGTTACTTAACAGGTGCAATTAGCTAAGCTGTTTGTTGCTTGTTAAATTTTGCATGTACTAGCTTATAAAGTGCAGGCAATATTAATAGCGTAAGTAGGGTTGATGAAATAATCCCTCCTACAACAACCGTCGCCAGCGGCCGTTGTAGCTCAGCGCCGGTGCCTGTATTTAGCGCCATAGGAATAAACCCTAAACTTGCCACTAAAGCGGTCATAAGTACTGGGCGCAGGCGCGAAAGAGCACCTGTTTGTATCGCATCAATTAAACTAAGCCCATCGGCTCTTAATTGTTTAATAAACGACAGCATAACCACACCATTTAATACTGCTACACCGCTAAGCGCAATAAAGCCAACGCCTGCTGATATTGAAAGCGGCATGTCGCGTAGCAATAACGCAAGCACGCCACCTGTCAGTGCAAGTGGTACGCCGCTAAATATAATTAACGAATCACGCAGTGAATTAAACGCACTGTAAAGCAGGCCAAATATAAGCAATAAAGTAACTGGCACCACCAGCGATAACCGCTTACTTGCCGATTCTAATTGCTCAAATGTGCCGCCGTATTCAATCCAATAACCACTTGGTAAATTAAGCTGAGAATTTAAAGCCGCCTGCGCATCACTTACAAAGCTTGCTAAATCGCGCCCTTCTACATTTGCAGTTACGACTACATTACGCTTACCGCTTTCACGGTTTATTTGATTAGGTCCTTTATCAATACTAATATTTGCTACTTCGCCAAGCGGTACAAATGCAAGGTCTGGGTTGGCACTTTTTGGCACGGCCACTGGCAAACGCCCAAGCTGTGATACATCGCTTGACCAGCGTTCATCTAAACGCACTAATAACGAAAAGCGTTTATCGCCTTCATAAATAAGCCCAGTTTGCACACCACCTACCGCTGCGCTCACACTTTGCTGTATATCGGTTACGGTTAAGCCTAACAGCGCCATATGGTCACGAAGCGGCGTTACCGAAAGTGTAGGCAAACCTTCCATTTGTTCAAGACGTACATCGGTTGCGCCAGCAATGCTTTGCACCAAGGCAGTGGCTTTTTCGCCATACTCTTTTAATGTTGATAAGTCATCGCCATAAATACGCACTGCTACATCGGCCCGCACGCCTGCTATTAACTCGTTAAAGCGCATTTCTATAGGCTGTGTAAACTCATAGTTATTACCTGGCACTTCATTTACTAAATGGCGAATTTGCTTAACCAGTTCTTCTTTACTTAAAGCTGGATTAGGCCATTGCTCGCGCGGCTTTAACATTAAGAATGTATCGGCAACGTTAGGTGGCATAGGATCATTTGCTACATCAGGCGTACCAATTTTTGAAAATACCTTTTCAACTTCAGGTATGTCTAAAATGGCTTGCTCTAGCTCTTTTTGCATTTTTACCGATTGCTCAATGCCGGTGCCGGTAATGCGCAGTGCATGCATGGCTATATCGCCTTCATCAAGCTGTGGTAAAAATTCAGCACCCATATTTTTAACTTTGAAGCCAAGTGCAATTACAAGCACAGCAGCAATGCTTAGCATTACCCACGGTAACTTAAGCGATAAGCCAAGTAGCGGTTTATAACCTTTTTTAATACCGCGCATAACCGCATTTTCGCTCTCACTCACTTTACCGCGTACAAACACCGCAATAGCAGCAGGTACAAACGTCACTGCAAAAATAAGTGCGCCAACTAATGCAGCAACCACTGTAAACGCCATTGGCTGAAACATTTTGCCCTCAACCCCGCTTAGTGCAAACAGCGGTAAATACACCAGCATAATAATTAAAATGCCAAATACTGCTGGGCTGAACACTTCTTTAGTGGCGGCGGTTACAACACTTAAACGCTCGTTCAAAGTAAGTAGCCTGCCATGTTTATGCTGAGCTACACCGAGTTGGCGCAGGCAGTTTTCAACTACAATTACAGCGCCATCAACAATTAAACCAAAATCGATTGCGCCTAGGCTCATTAGGTTACCCGAAACACGATTGCCAACCATACCGGTAATGGCAAATAACATGCTAAGCGGAATAACCATGGCCGTAATAAGCGCACCAGTTACATTACCTAATAACAGCAGCAAAATAACAATCACTAATACCGCACCTTCGAACAGGTTAGTTTTTACGGTTTCTATGGTTTTATCAACAAGGGTTGTACGGTCATAAACGGCCTCAACTACAACCCCTTCAGGTAAGCTTAGTTGTACGTCGTTAAGTTTATCGGCCATCGCTTTTGCCACTACGCGGCTGTTTTCGCCAATGAGCATCATAGCGGTGCCAAGTACGGTCTCTTTGCCGTTATAAGTGGCTGCGCCAGTTCTAAGCTCTTTGCCTAAACGCACATTTGCGACATCTTTAATGCGTACAGGCGCATCATCACGTTTTGCAACCACGGTATTAGCTATATCATCTATGGTTTTTAATTGCCCTGGCGAGCGCACTAAATATTGCCCGTCAAAACGCTCTATAAACCCTGCGCCTTGGTTACTGTTATTTAATTTAAGTGCAGTAATTACATCGCTTAGCGTGAGCTTATAAGCGAGTAGTTTTTCAGGCATTGGCGCTACTTGGTATTGGCGCTCAAATCCCCCTTGGCTGTTTATTTCGGTAACCCCTTTTACTTTTAATAACTGCGGACGAATAACCCAATCTTGCAAGGTACGTAAGTCTTCTGCGCTAAATGGGGTGCCATCGTCTTTTAATGCGCCTTTATTTGCATGCACAGAGTAAGTAAAAATCTCCCCCAGGCCGCTGGCAATTGGCCCTAAGTTTGGCTCAATATTGGCAGGTAAATCTGATCGAATACTTTGAATTCGCTCACTAATTTGCTGGCGAGCCCAGTAAATATCAGTACCTTCGTTAAAAATAACGGTTACTTGCGAAAGCCCATAACGCGAAATCGAACGGGTGTAATCAAGCTTAGGTATACCTGCCATCGCAGTTTCAATTAAATAGGTTATACGCTGCTCTGCTTCAAGCGGAGTAAACCCAGGTGCTTTGGTGTTAATTTGCACTTGCACATTAGTTATATCAGGTACGGCATCCACCGCTAAATTTTGTGTGTTGTATACACCAAAACCTGCAAATAAAAGCGTGAGTGCAAGCACCATCATGCGGCGTTTAACCGCAAACGAAACTATCCAGTTAATCATGCTGCCTCCTAGTGTGAGTGGCTTGCGCCACTTTTTAATATATCGGCTTTAATTACATAACTGTTTTGCATTACATACTCACTGTTTGGCGAAAGCCCCTCGAGTACCTCTACCCACTCGCTGTTTTTAGCACCAAGTTTTACAGGGCGTACTTCAAACACATTGCCGCTTTTAATAAACACACTCGCTTTACCGTTAAATTCTTGCACAGCGGTAGCTTTTACTCGCACAGCAGCATTTACATTTGCGATACTAACGTCGCTATTTACGTGCATGCCCGGGCGCCAATGGCCATCTTGGTTTTTAAGCTCGATTCGCGCACGCGCAATATGTCCGCCTGTCATCATAGGTGCAATAAAAAACACCTCACCTTGTGCGTTTAAATGATGATGTAAGTCGTACACCTTAGCGCTTTGCCCTATGGCGAGTTTTTCAATATTTTCAGGAAACGCCGAGAGCTCAACCCATACAGTTTCAAGATTGACTATTTGCATTAACGCGCTACTAGCAAGCTCACCGCGCTTTAAATATTGCTCGGTAATAACGCCTGTCATTGGGCTTTTTATGGTGTAATTTTGCAGGGTTTCGCGGTTAGTGATACTTGCAAGCCTATCGCCTTTTTTAACGTTTTGGCCAATGCTTACAAAAATATCGTTAACTAAACCGGTATAAGGCGCCATTACTTCCACGGTGCCGTGTGCGGTGGGTGCTATAACACCAAATAGAGTATCTGTTAGTTCAACGCTACCTGCTTTTGCAATCTCGGTTTTAATACCTGCACGTTCAATTGCAGCCTCGCTTAGCGCTGTACGCCCCTCTTATTGCTCATAGTGGTAGTTAATTTTTTGCCCTTTATAACTTGCCATTACATCAAGCTTAAATGAGTGCGGTTCATTCACGCTCACGGTACTAACTAAATAATCACCTTCGGCTTTAAAGCTAATAAGCTGTGGCTTCTCACTTAAACGCTGCACGTTTATGGTTACGTCCAACTGATTTATATCCACAGCTTTATCGTTATTAAACCCATATATTCGCAGCTCGGTATTACCTGCAAACTGGGTTAATTTAAGCTCTAAATCAAGCGCGTTATTGGTTAGTAAAAATCCGCCGTGTGGGCCTTTTTCTTGGTGTTCATCTCCATGACCTTCTTCGTGACCTTCTGCGTGATGATTAGCTGACGCCATAGCCGTGCTACTTAATAATGGGAGTGCAAAAAGTTGCGTAATTAATAATGCGATAAGTGTTTTGTTCATGATTGATGAGTCTCAATTAAAGATTGGCCAGTTAAGCGCTCAAGAGTAAGTAGTACTTGATATAGTTCGCTATAGGTGTTGATAAGTGCTCGTTTAGAGTCAAATAAAGCTTGCTGTGCATCTAGCAATTGCAATACCGATATTTGCCCTTGTTGGTAGCTCTTTAAGCTTTGTTCTATCAGCGTTTTGGCTTGAGGAATAACGTGCTGCGCTAAAAGTTGTGCTTGCTCAGTTTTACCTTGGTAGTACGCATACAGCGTACGTATTTGTTGGCGCAACTGAATACGTAATTGCCCTTGTTGCTCATTAAGTAGGGTAAGTTGATGCTGCGCCGCCTCAATATTACCGCTATTAGAATTGCTTAATTGCAGCGGCATTGAAAACGAAAACACAAACGAGCTGGCGTCAGCTTGCTGGTTATAGCGCACACCGCCGCCAAGCGTTAAATCACTTTGACCCGTTGATTTTTGCAGTGCTAAGTTGGCAGTTTGTTGCAAATATTGTTGCTGTAACAACGCAAACTCAGGTGCACTATTAACCGCATCAATCAATGCTTGCTCGCTTTTAAGGGGAGTAATGAAACTTAAATCACCGGCATAATAATCGCTATATACCTGCTTTTGCCAAAGCTCATTAAGCGCTAAACGAGCTCGCGATAATTCGCTGTTTAGTAAAGCACTATTTAATTTCACTTGGCTTAATGCATAGCGCATACGTGTTACATCAGCAAGGGATGCAGCGCCTGCATTTGCACGCTGTTCTATTGCTTTAAGCGCCTGCTGTACTGTATTTCTTCGCTCTGTATTTAGTGCAATTAGAGCTTGGTATTTTAGCGCTTGATAGTAACGCTCAGCCGTAGTAGCTAAAAGCGCCAAACGGGTATTTTTATACTCAATTGTTTGCGCTTTTATATTAGCTGTTGCGTAATTTACACGCTGTTGTCGTTTATCGCCCAGCTCTATTAATTGGCTTAGCGCTAGTGTGTATTGCGCCCCTTTAATGCCACTATAAGCCTGAGTGCCCATAATGTTTTCAGCTTCAAAGCTTACAACAGGATTAGGTTTAAGTGCAGCTTGGTCTTTTAAAGCGCTTAAGATTTTTTGATGATAAGGATAGCGCTTAAGCACTGCATTTTGCTGCTCGGTATTTATTAGCGCTTGCTTAAGCGTTAATACATTTTGAGGCTCTTTTTTTGCCAAAACGTTCTGTGTAGATAATGTGCACAGTAGCGCCACCAGCATTAGTGGTTTTTTATTCATATAGCATGTCCGTTTTTTAACAAACAGAGTTGCCTTAATCACTACACTTGTTTTAAAAATATGCGCGATCAAGCAACCTAAATATGCACACAACTAGCCTAACAACGCTTATGCGCAGGCTGTAATGTACAAAGTATTTAAAATTAGAAACTAGCTATAAAAATTAGGTGGCGGAACATCTGGTGGGTAGTTTAAACCATTGTAACAAGCACTATTTGTGGCTTGGCTTTGTTCAGGACTTATAGAATGATTTATCGTACTGTAGTAGCCACAGTGGCAATGCTGATGGGCATGAATTTCAGTAGGTGATTGCGCGTCGTCGTCATTGGTATCGCTATGAGCGTGAATATGCGTGGCATGATCTACTTCTTCTTTTAAATGGTACGCGGCAGCATCACAGCTTATAAAACTGTGCACAAGCACTAAAAGTATCACAACTAAAAAGTAGTTTGAGCGCATTACCAACCTAAAACTATAAAATGTAATTTAAGAAATCGCACAATACCCTAAATCTATTCAAATGTAGAGAGCCACTCACGTTATTTTCTAAATTCACTTGGTGATACACCCACTGATTTTTTAAACCGTTTTGAAAAATTAAATATATTAGGATACCCCACATAACTTGCCACATGCGAAATTGGCCAAGCCGTGTTTAACAATAAGTTTTTAGCCCGTTCAATGCGTAAATAAATAAGTTTTTGCATTGGGCTTTTACCAAATTGCGTTTGGCATAACCTATGTAAATGCGGCGATGAGTAATGCACATGTTCGCACATTGCCTCTATTGTCCAATCAAACTGCAAGCGCTTTTCTACCTCTTCAAACAAACTAATTAAACGGTTATGCGCCGCACCCTGAGAGTTATTTTGCAGCGTAGCATTTAAGTAATGACTTAAAATAGGCGTTACGCTTTCGCGTAAATTAGCATTGGGCTCGCTGTATAAAAGCTCCATAGCAAGGTGTAACGGTTCAAGTTTTTGCTCGGTTAATACCAATGCTTGCGCTAAGTTTAAATGCTGCCAACGTTTAGTATTTGCAAGGTTTAACCAAATAACATCCCAATGATCAGCATCAATTTTCACTTCAAAGCTTTGCTTTGCTGGTAGCACAATAAGTGTATTGGCATTAAGTGTGTACTGCTCATTGTGTGTTGTTAATTTACCCTGCCCTGCCAATGTATAAAAAAGTGTATGTTCTAGCGGTGCTGAGCGTGCTACGCAATAACGACCCGATAGGTTTGAGCAACCCGCAAGTACTATTTCAAGGTTTGGCATTTGCGCGAGCGTTTGTGAATCAATAAAGCGTTCTATACAACGCGGACCAATATCGAGTATGTCTTTAATGTTATAGCGCATAATTACAATGATAGTTTTGGACAAACAAAGGAGAGCTTTAAGCATAACCCCTGCGATTATTTTTAGCTATATTTAACACATTATAATTGCCCGCTTAAGTAATAGGATAAACATGACCTCTTTACAGCATATAATTAATCGCCGAGATTGGGAAAACCCAATTTCAGTACAAGTTAATCAAGTAAAAGCGCACAGCCCACTTAATGGTTTTAAAAGCGTTGACCATGCCCTTAAAAACACACAATCACAAAAACAAAGTTTAAACGGCCAATGGGATTTTAAATTATTTGATAAACCCGAAGCGGTTGATGAATCGTTGCTAAGTGAAACACTAAACAGCGACTGGCAAAGCATTACAGTGCCTTCTAACTGGCAATTACACGGCTTTGATAAACCTATTTACTGTAATGTTAAGTACCCATTTGCAGTTAACCCGCCTTTTGTACCAAGCGACAACCCTACAGGCTGTTATCGCACTGAGTTTACTATTACAGCGGATCAATTAGCGCAGCGTAACCATATTATTTTTGAAGGCGTAAACTCGGCTTTTCACCTTTGGTGTAACGGTCAATGGGTGGGCTACTCGCAAGATAGCCGCTTGCCAAGCGAATTTGATTTAAGCAAGCTGTTAGTTGCAGGCACCAACCGTATTGCGGTTATGGTGATTCGTTGGAGCGATGGCAGTTATTTAGAAGATCAGGACATGTGGTGGCTAAGCGGTATATTCCGCGATGTTAACTTACTTACCAAACCGCAAAACCAAATTCGCGATGTATTTATAACCCCCGATTTAGACGCCTGCTACCGCGGTGCAACGCTACATATAAAAACCGCGATAGACGCGCCAAATAACTTCCAAGTAGCCGTACAAGTTTTTGATAATGAGCAAGCACTGTGTGAGCCTCAAATACAAAGCACTAATAATAAACGTGTTGATGAAAAAGGCGGCTGGAGCGATGTTGTATTTCAAACAATTGATATACAAAGCCCTAAAAAATGGAGCGCCGAAGCCCCTTATTTATACCGCTGTGTTTTAAGCCTGCTTGATGATCAAGGCAACACAGTAGATGTTGAAGCTTACAACATTGGCTTTAGAAAAGTAGAAATGCTTAACGGCCAGCTTTGCTTAAATGGCAAACCGTTACTTATACGCGGTGTTAACCGCCACGAACACCACCCAGAAAACGGTCACACAGTAAGCACCGCCGATATGATTGAAGATATTAAGCTGATGAAGCAAAATAACTTTAATGCCGTGCGTACTGCTCACTACCCTAACCACCCTCGTTTTTATGAGCTATGTGACGAGCTCGGTTTATACGTAGTGGACGAAGCCAATATAGAAACCCATGGCATGTTTCCTATGGGCAGGCTTGCAAGCGATCCGCTGTGGGCTGGCGCATTTATGTCGCGTTATACACAAATGGTTGAGCGCGATAAAAACCACGCCTCAATTATTATTTGGTCACTAGGAAACGAATGCGGACACGGCGCAAATCATGATGCCATGTACGGCTGGTCAAAAAGCTTTGACCCCTCTCGCCCAGTGCAATACGAAGGCGGCGGCGCAAATACAACGGCTACCGATATTATTTGTCCAATGTACGCCCGTGTAAATACCGATATTAAAGACGATGCGGTACCTAAATACTCTATTAAAAAGTGGCTAAGCCTACCGGGTGAAACGCGACCACTTATTTTATGCGAGTACGCCCATGCAATGGGTAACAGCCTAGGTAGCTTTGACGACTACTGGCAAGCATTTAGAGAATACCCACGCCTGCAAGGTGGCTTTATTTGGGATTGGGTAGATCAAGGTTTATCTAAAACTGACGAAAACGGTGAGCATTATTGGGCTTACGGTGGCGATTTTGGTGATGAACTAAATGACCGTCAATTTTGTATTAACGGCTTATTATTTCCAGACCGTACGCCCCACCCTAGCCTGTTTGAAGCTAAATACAGCCAGCAACATTTACAATTTACGTTGCATGAGCAAAATCAAAACCAATACATCATTGATGTATTTAGCGATTATGTATTTAGACACACAGATAACGAAAAGCTCGTTTGGCAATTAATGCAAAATGGCGAATGTGTTGAACAAGGCGAGCAAATTATTAATATTGCTCCGCAAAGTACGCACACGTTAACTATTAAAACTAAAACAGCGTTTGAGCAAGGTGCGCAATATTACCTTAATTTAGATGTAGCATTAGTTAACGACTCACACTTTGCAAACGCTAATCACGTTATGGATTCAGAGCAGTTTAAGCTTATAAATAGTAATAATTTAAGCAGTAAGTCATTTGCATCAGCTACAGAGCAAAGCGCTATAAGAATTAATGAAACCGACTCTCAACTAAGTATTGAAAACGATAAATTTAAACTTATTTTTAGCAAGCAATCAGGGCTTATAGAGCAGTGGTTACAAAACGATACTCAGGTTATTAGTAGCCCACTGGTTGATAACTTTTATCGTGCCCCGCTTGATAACGACATTGGTGTAAGCGAAGTAGACAACCTAGACCCTAATGCATGGGAAGCTCGTTGGTTACGTGCCGGTATAGGGCAATGGCAGCGCACATGCAGCTCAATTCACGCCGTGAAATCAAGTGTTGATGTACGTATTACTTGTGTATTTAATTACGAGTTTAATGGCGTGCTACAGGCTCAAACACAGTGGCTATATACACTAAATAATACCGGTAAGATTAGCTTAAATATTGACGTACACTTAAACGATACACTTCCGCCAATGCCGCGCATAGGGCTAAGTACAACGCTTAACAAACAAAGCGATACAAAAGTAAACTGGCTAGGTTTAGGGCCTTTTGAAAACTACCCAGATCGCAAAGCCGCAGCTCGTTTAGGTTATTACAGCTTGAGCTTAAATGAGCTACATACACCGTATATATTCCCAACTGATAATGGCCTGCGTAGCGATTGCCAATTGCTGAGTATTAATAACTTAACCGTGACTGGCGCGTTTTTGTTTGCAACCAGCGAGTATTCGCAAAGTACGCTAACGCAAGCAAAACATACTAACGAACTCATTGCTGATGATTGCGTACATGTACACATTGATCATCAACATATGGGTGTAGGTGGCGATGATTCATGGAGCCCAAGTACCCATAAAGAATATTTACTTGAGCAAAAGCAGTACAGTTATTCTTTAACACTATCTGCTAAATAATTTAAACAAAAATAGCGGCCAAATTGGCCGCTATTTTTGTAATTAACACACTCTATTTATTAGCTAGCTTTTTAGCTAATACGTTATCAAGCGAAAAGCTTCCCGCTCCTTGAATTGCTAAAACTACTGTTACTACAAGTAACGTTAATGCGTATTCATAGCCATTGTTTGCCATAAATAAGCCATTACTAATATGTACGCTAAAAATAGCAATCAGCATAGTAAAGCCGGCAACTACAGCTGCTGGGCGAGTTAACAAACCAATTGCTAATGCAATGCCACCAAAAAACTCAGCGCTACCTGCCATCATTGCTAACCAATAGCCAGGCTCTAAACCAATACTCGCCATCCACTGCCCAGTGCCTTCAAGCCCGTAACCGCCAAACCAAGCAAATAGCTTTTGTGCTCCATGCGCCGCTAAAATAAGGCCAACTGGCACTCGTAAAATTAATGCTGCTACGCCTGCTTTTGAGCTAAGTAATGTGTTTAGTAATTTCATGAGTTTTAGTCCTGTTTTAATTTATTTAATCGTTAGGTTTTTCCTAACCGTTGAACACAGTTTACTATCATCATTAAAGAACATTAACATGGAATTTATTGGTTAATTAGCAACGCATTATTTATAATAATCCATAAAAAAAACCGCCAACCTAAAGGTGACGGTTTTTTATTAACGTATTATTTAGTATATTTAAGTAAGCGCTTGGCTTTGAAAATTAAACGACTGCTTGCTCTAAAATTTCGCGGCTTTCTTTAAGCGTAATAGCTTGGTTTTCACCAAGTGCTAACATGCCGTGCGCTTCAAGTTTGCCAATAATATTGTCAATAGCTGCAGCTTTATCATCGCCATGCTCAGTAAGCTGGGTCGCTACGTCAAGGCTGTGGTAAAACGCTTCAATCGCTAGAATTGTTTTCTCAGCCAGGTCGTCAGATTGCTCAAGACCAAACACATTTTTACCCATTTGCTCAAGCTTTGCTTTTTTAACTGCAAATTGGTTGCGCAGTAAAGAAGGCTGAACAATAGCAAGTGAACGTGCATGATCAACGCCGTAAGCGGCTGTAAGCTCGTGACCAATCATGTGCGTAGCCCAATCTTGCGATACACCAGAACCAATTAAACCGTTAAGTGCTTGGTTAGCAGACCACATAAGGTTTGCGCGCCATGCGTCGTCTTGGTTTTCAAAGTTATCGCCCAGTATTTTAAGCGCTTTTAATAGTGCTTCTGCGTAGCCATCTTGTACAAGTGCGCCTGCTGGGAATGTTAAGTATTGCTCACAGGTATGTACCCACGCGTCTACTAAACCATTTACAAGTTGGCGCTGTGGTAATGTTTTCATTACATCAGGGTCCATAATTGCAAACTTAGGTTGTACCGCAGGAGACATAAACGGAAGTTTTTGTTTAGTCGCAGCTTTGCTCACAACAGAACCTTGATTAGACTCAGAACCTGTAGCAGGAAGAGTAAGTACTGCCCCAATAGGTAATGCGCTAGTTACTTTATGTTTACCAGTAGGAATATCCCAACCTTCGCCATCATAAACTGCAGATGCTGCGATGTATTTAACGCCGTCGATTACTGAGCCGCCGCCTACACCTAGTACAAAGTCGATACCTTGTTCTTTACAAATTTTTACTGCCTGGTCTAGTACTTCAATTGTTGGGTTAGCGCCAACGCCCGAAAACTCTACCCAATCAAAGCCTTCAAGTGCTGCAGCAACTTGGTCGTACACGCCGTTCTTTTTAATTGAACCGCCGCCGTACACTACAAGTACTTTTTGATCCTTTGCGATCAAATCAGTTAGTGAGGCAATTTGTTCTTGGCCGAACTGGATAAGTGTTGGATTTACGTAGCTAAATTTCATTATTTTGCTCCTAGGTGACGGTTAATTGCTGAGTACTTTACTTAGTTACCTAATAAAGTATCGATGTGTGCATATTAATGGCAAAACAAACATAAAAAAAGCCCAATAACTCGCAAAAGCTTGCCTAAAACTATCAACGTTGTTATTTTACGTAAAATACACTCAATTAAAGATGCCTTTTATGCCCACCATAGCCAATATGTTGCAACAATACGCCGAGCATAATCAATTACTCAGCTTTGAAGGCACCATGGAAACTATTATTCCAGGCGTGTATTTTCATCGAGCAACTAAAAGCTCGCCGCGTCAGCCGCTTATATATAACTCAGGTATTATTATTGTTGGACAAGGTCATAAAATAATTCACTTTCCTGAACATCAAATAAGATACGGTGCAGGCGACTACTTAGTCCTTGGCGTACCGGTGCCATTAGAATGTGAAGCATTTACCGATAACGATTTACCCGTTATGGGCATTGCCATAGATATAAACCCTGCAATGCTACACAAACTCGTTAATCAAATAATGCAGCATAAGCCTCTTTCAGCGTCATCGTCATCGTCATCGTCGTCAGCACAAATTGGCGCAGTGCAGTCGGCAACTCTAGATACAGCAATGGAGCTCATTACCCATCGGCTATTGACTGTTTTAAATAACCCACTTGAGGCAGAAATATTTGGCGAAGATATAGTAAAAGAATTGGTATATCGCGTACTCTGCGGCCCTCAAGGCAACACTTTAATAGGCCTTGCGATGCATGATGGGCATTATGCTCGCATAGCACGTACGCTCTCCACTATGCACAGTAGTTATGCAAACCAAATAACTGTTGAAGGTTTGGCGGAAGATGTAAACATGAGTGTATCGTCGTTTCATCGCGCCTTTAAGCAAATTACCTTTGAATCCCCTCTACAGTACTTAAAAAAAGTACGCTTGGCTAAAGCAAAAGAACTCATTACTGCCAGCGGCAGTAAAGCCAATGAAGCCGCGTTAAGAGTAGGTTATACCAGTCCATCGCAGTTTAGCCGTGAGTTTAAACGCCACTTTAATAAAACACCTAGCGAAGTATTAACTCAACTACATAGCTAGCCCACAAAAAAGCCACTATAAAAAGTGGCTTTAAATAGCACGAGTGAAAAACTATACTTTTTTAAATAAAACCTCAGGGTTTACCATGGTTTTCATTTCAAGTACATTGCCATTTGGATCTTCAATAAAAAATGTTTCTTGCTCAAATTCATCACCAATAAAGCGACGGTAAGGTTTATCAAGATACTCTATACCCGCACTTTGTATTCGTACTTTTAACGCGTTAAAGTCGGTTTCTGATAAATGAATACCAAAATGCGGTACAGCTACAGCGCCCATATCTACGTCGTGGCGCACTGTAGGAAGACGCTCAACACTTTGATGCAATGTTAACTCGTTACCCCAAAAGTCGATATCAACCCAGCGACCCTCTTCACTATTACCGGTTTTACAACCAAGTACGTCACAATAAAATGCTTTAGTGACTTTTAAATCACCAGCTGGAATAGCTAAATGCAAACAGTTAGACATAAATTACCCTTGGTTAACTCTTTTAATATACTAAATTACCCGCATTATACATAAATCTTAATTTATAGAACATTAACAGCCATATAATTAAGCATATTTAATACTTTCAAAATGATTAATAAACAACCTTATTAAAGTTAGTGAATACTTATGCAATTATATTTTCAGGCAGTGCTTTAAAACCAAAAATGGTTACTTTAAAATGCGTGGACTATGATTAAATTCTTATCTTTAAAATTCATCACTTTTTTTATAGGTTTTATATCCTGCTTTGTGATGCATACAACATTTAATGTTCCATTAGTGATTTCGGCCGCATTAACTGGGCTCATTGGCTCGTTTATACCGTTTCCTAAAAATGTTAAAAATCACCCTTATGCTGCTATTTATGCCGGTAGTTTTGCTGGCATGTGCTCGACTAATTTAATTACTAGTTATTGGGAGATTGTAATTATCTCGCTTATAGGTGCTAGTTTGTATGTGCTTACTATGAACTTATTTACTGGTTTTGGCGGCAAGTTAGGTGGTGTTGCTTTTACAAGTGTTGCAATATTTGTATTAGCTAAAGGGATTGTATTATGAGCCTTGAATATCCGTTAATTGCGCTGCTAGGGGCATTTTTAACGTTTTTTTTGGCAAAAAAAAATCGCTTTGATGCCATAAGAGCATCAGCTGCGCTTTCCATTGTTGCCTATCTACTTCTTAGCGTGCTTAACTTAAACCCTGAGCTTTACAGCATGGTGTTTTTTGGCGGCACATTTATAGGCATGAGCGCCCCACATCGCTTTGGTATATATACTGTAACTAACTCAGCCATTATTTTTTCAATACTCTTTGAGTATTTAGTTCCAAGGCTCGATGGCTATGGCGGCGCACTTGGCATTAGCGCGTTTTTGTCTGTATGTATTTGCCATACTTTTATTCTACTAGGCGCACCAAGAAGTAAAAAATAGTTAGGATTTACGAGAGCATGTGGGGTAACCAAATAAAACGTTTAGCTTTGCTTTAATGCCTTTTACTCTATAAATGCTTTTTATCAAATAGTCCCATTGGTGAAATGTTATTTTAAATGGGTTGTTAGTCTTTAACTGTCCTAAGATGCCATATTTACAGGTTTTATTTGGGTCTTCCTCAACAAAGGTGCCAAATAATTTATCCCAAATAATTAATACACCCGCAAAATTTTTATCCAGGTAGCCTGCATTAATTGCATGATGCACTCTGTGATGAGAAGGTGTATTAAACACCTTTTCAAACCAACCAAGCTTATTCACTATTTGTGTATGCACAAAAAACTGATACGCCAAGTTGAGCGCCACAACAGTTAGGACTGTCATTGGGTCAAACCCGATCAACATCATAGGTAACCAAAATATCCACATGCCCACCAAGGGATACATTAAGCTTTGCCTAAACGCGGTAGTAAAATTCATTTTAGTGGAACTATGGTGTACGACATGCGCCGCCCATAACCAATGAATATGATGTGATGCTTTATGAAACCAATAGTACAAAAAGTCTTGCAGTAAAAAAGCACATAAAATAGAAAATACAGAAAGCTCTATATCAAACAAGCGGTATCCGTAAAGCCAATAAAAAAACGGCATAAGTATAATTAATGAAAGCGCATCTGCTCCTTGATGCATTAAAGCCAAAACCGTATTAGCTAGGCTGTCTTTTATACTGTAATAACGCCTAAACGCTATAAATTCAAATACTACAAAGGTTAAAAATACAGGGCTTAAGGCAAGTAAAATAATTTCAACACTCATGTTGTGCACTCCTTAAAATAGCGCTCTAATTTTGTAAGTGCGTTTTTAATATCTTTTTTAATGAAAAATTTAAGTATAAAACTGGGCATCCACCAAGGTGAAATACACTGTATAGAATAAGTAAGCTCAGTAGAGATAAATGCCTGCTTTTCGATAGCAGTTAAATAAATATCACCTTGATGAGCAGCCACAGGCTTATTGCCCACAATTTGATAGCAAATGTGATTACCGCTAGCACTTATAACTTGCTCAGTAAAAGTATACCCTGATGTTCTAACTTGCCTCACGGCTCCTTTTCCGCCGTTTATCTGCCCGCAATTTTGCGGTTTCAATAATAAAAATTGAGCGTTAAAAAACCTATTTAAACGTTCATGATCAAGCAACACATTAATTATTTCAGTGGGAGGAGCTGCAAGATTTTGTTTTAAATTTATTAATATCACTGCTATAACCTTAAAAATTATTCACCTAGGGCCCGTTTATCTTTCTAAGTTAAATTTGCAGCCGTATGCTTGGTTTTTAGGCAAGGCTACGCCCATGTTGTGTGGTTATTTCCCATAAATAGACGATAACGCAGTATAAATACCAAACATGATCTCCCCTTGAGTTCGTCCTAGGGGCGGTAGCAGGATACAGAACTTTGCTCAGCTTTTAGGATGTAAGCCAGATCGGTAACACATGAGTAGGTACTTAGCCTTCTAGGTTACAAACCTCGCGCTGCGATTAAATTGCCCCTAAATAGAACAAACTTTAATCCCCAAAGGTCAATAGGTCCTAGCATAATAAAATTTTACATGGCAGACTTGCTCATACACGACCATTTTTTAGCTTTAGACGACAAATGTACTCACTTGCTGATCATTACTTTTCAAGTACTCTTGATTACTTACAAAGCCAAGGGATAGCCAATGAAGTGGCTTTGAAGGCCATCAAATTTACTGAGTACAGTGATAATAAAGCACGACAATTCGCACCTCGTATTACCTTAACTAGTTACAACGCATTACTTGAATATTCACAAAAAACACTTAACGATCCCCTGTTCGGCTTTAAGCTTGGGCAGCATATTCGCACAGCAAATTTTGGAATTTTAGGTTACTTAATAGAATCAAGTGATAGTTTAGCCAGTGCTATACAGGTACTTTTAAATTATGACAGCTTGGTCGCTGACATAGGTAAATCACAATTTGAGCAGCTCGGCGATATTGCAATTATTCGCTGGCTACCGCATCCAAGTTGTAACGAACAGGTTATTTTGCGTAATATGACTGCTTGGGTATGTGTAATACGTCAATTACTTAACTCCAAACTATCTCCTAGTTCAATATGTTTTACGCATCACTACTCAAAAGAACATTTAAATACATTGGCTACGTGGTTTAATTGCCCTGTAAGCATAAACGCTAAGTACAATGAAATTTCATTCCCGAGTAGTTATTTAACCCTGCCATTTAAAACCGATAACGCAGCAGTTCACTTAGCACTTAGGCAAATATCAGAGCAGCAGCTTTCTAACTTTAAAAGCCAGCAACATGTAAGCGAAAAAATTAACCATATGCTTATGGTAAAAACCGACTTGCAAGAGTGCGACTTAATACGTACTGCAAATGCGCTAAATATCACGCCAAGGACCCTTCAACGGCATTTAAAGCTAGAGCAAACATCCTTTGCAATATTACTCGAACAAGAGCGTAAAAGACGTATTCCCTTATTAATAGGAACACAATCCTTAGCCAATTTAGCTTTATCACTCGGCTTTAAAGATCAGAGTTCGTTTAATCGGGCATTTAAACGCTGGTACTCATATAGCCCTATTAAATATTTTAAAATGCAAATAGGTAAATAAACCTACAATATAAAATTTACTTATTTCATACATTTGAGTATATATTTCAGACAAGAGTCTTTAAACTCAAGACATTGTAGTTAAAAAGATTATTGCTATGTATTTGCGTATTGTAGTTAATGCCTTTGTATTTATGTTTTGTAGTACGGTAAACGCAACTAGTCCACTTACCTTTATTGCCGAAGATTTACACCCTTATCATTTTCAAAACGAAAACGGTGAAGCAGACGGAGCCTCGGTAGATATAGCTAAAGCAGTATTAAGAGAAGCTAAGCTAAACGCGAAGTTTGAAATAATGCCTATGGCGCGTGCTTCCCATGAATTAAAAACCAACCCTAATACTATTATGCTCTCTTTTTTAAAAACCCCTGTTAGGCAAAATCAATTTAAATGGTTAGGTGCGATATACTTTACAGATGCGTACTTAGTTAGTTTAAAAGATCATAAAGATAATATTAGCCATTTAAATCACGCCAAATTTTACAAAGTAGCAACCATTCGCGGTTATACGAGCGCCAAATATTTAAAAGATATGGGTTTCGAAGAAGACAAAAATTTAATCTTAGTTAGTTATTATCAGCAGCTATGGCAAATGCTCTACAAAAAACGTATCGATTTTGTTGTAGTGAATACACTTACTTTAAATAATGAATTAAAAATGTCCGGGCTTGATCCTAGCTTAATAGCTAAACGAGTTCATTTAACTGATTTTCCTTCAACCCTCTATCTTGCTACTAATAACCAGTTTGATGAACAAACAGCCATCGCAATATCAAAAGGGCTAAAAACGCTAAAGGTAAATGGCAAGTACCAAGCTATTTTAAAAAAATGGCAACTCCCCCTCCCACCTACCATAAATTAAATGTAATAAAGCTGCCCTATACTCCTCACAAAGCTTGCTAACTCTCACTTTGCCATGGCTATTATTAAGACTAAAAAAGGTATTAAACTCAGCTACCAAGATGAAGGCGATAAAACAGCACCAGCTATTATTTTAATTATGGGGCTTGGGGCGCAAATGATAGTTTGGCCAGACTCGCTCTATTATGGTTTAGTAAAAAAAGGCTTTAGAGCGATTAGATTTGATAACCGTGATGTCGGGTTATCTAGCCATTTAGATGATTACAAAAATCCTAGTTTATTTAAAACATGGTTAAGTAAGTACTTACCTATACGCTCGAATATTCCTTACCTGCTTGATGATATGGCTGATGATGTACTCGCCTTAATGGCTGCACTTAAAATAAAAAAAACGCATTTAGTTGGCGCATCAATGGGTGGGATGATTGCCCAAATTATTGCAGCAAAACATAAAAAGAAAGTACTTAGCTTAACCACAATAATGTCGAGTAGCTCTACTTTTAAGCCAACAATAAAAAGTTTAAAGGTATTTTTAAAAGTATCTAAACTGCAACCAAAAACACTAACGCGCAGTGCCGCTATAAACTACAACATTCAGTTAAACCAACTTATTGGTAGCCCAGCTTACCCACAAAGTGAAGAATTATTAAAAGAGCATGCAATTAAAATAATTGACCGCTCATATAATCAAAATGGCTATAAACGCCAACTAATAGCCATAGCAGCCAGTAAAAACAGAGCCCAGTTAATAAAAAAAATAAAAGCGCCTACGTTAATTATTCATGGTAACGCCGATATAGTTTTTCCATCTATTGAAGGTGAAAAAACGGCTAAACTCATTAAAAAATCGAAGTTAAAAATTATAGATGGTATGGGTCATAACTTTGTACCAGAGCTTACGCCTAAAATGACAAAGTGGATTGCTAAGCATATAAAAAAGTCTCAACGAAAGTATCTAGAAAAATTACGCAATAAAAAACACCAACTGGTTAACCAAAATAAACTTTAAAAATAAGGTTTAATTATAAAAAACACAAAATTGGTAAGTTTTAATTTTTAAATTGGTATGTTAGATTGAAGTTGAGCGATGTCTTTACCGCACAATTTTTACTTCATCACACAGAGACAATAATGATAAAAAATACATCCACATTTAAACTTACGGCTTTAGCCGTTATCACACCTCTACTTTTTACGGCTTGTTCAAGTACCCAAAGCACTAATCAGCAAAGCGATGCGCCGGTACCTGCAACAAAGTTTGATTTATCACACTGGAAAATAAATGTACCAGTTGATTTAAACAACGACGGTAAAATTGATGAAATAGATGTAGAAGAAATTCAGACTTACGCACACCCTGATTTTTTCTATCTTGATGATAAAGGCTACATGGTATTTACCTCGCCTAATAAAGCGCTTACAAGTGCTAACTCTACTAATACTCGTAGTGAACTTAGACAAATGATCCGTGGATCAAATACTAAAATTAAAACTAAACACTCTAAAAACAACTTTGCTTTAGCTGTACATCCGTTATCTGACCGATTTGGTTCTGTTGGTGGAAAAATGGAAGCAACGTTAAAAGTAGATCACGTTGCGCTACGTGCAACTGATCCTGATAAAAAAGCGGCTTACTCTGTTGTTGTAGGACAAATTCACGCAGGTAAAGATCAGGCACTTATTGATACCAAGCTTGGTTATGGCTGGGGCAATGAGCCACTTAAAATATATTACAAAAAATGGCCAGGGCACAAAACAGGCTCAGTTTTTTGGAACTACGAACGTAACTTAGCTAAAACAAATCCTGACCGTACAGACATTACTTACCCAGTTTGGGGGAATACATGGGAAAACCCTAACGAGCCTGGCAGTGCCGGTATTGCGCTAGGTGAAGAATTTAGCTACACAGTAAATGTGTATAAAAATGTTATGCACCTTACATTTAGCGCACAAGGCAAAGAAGACGTTAACTACTCTATTAACTTAGGTAATAACGTAGATGCTTATGGCAAAGTGGACGAAAAAGATCACCCACATGGCTACGCCGCAGATTGGCATTACTTTAAAGCCGGTGCTTATAACCAATGTAGTACTAAAAGCGCGAAAGGTATTTGGTACCCAGGTTGTTTAGGTACTGGCGATTGGACTACAGATAAACAAAATGGCGATTACGCTCAAGTAAGCTTTAGTAAACTAGCGTTAAGCCCAGCGACACCGCCAACAAAATAACTTATTAGCTTAGGCAGTCTCAGATAAGTAATTTTTTAGTGATGTAAACAGTGGCGTTGGTAGATTATTAATATCGCACCAGCGCCACTTTAAACATTTATTAGGCTCTTTAAGCTCAGGCTCTCCGCCTTCAAAATCAGCTTTTACATACAGCGTAATATAGTGTTTGTTCTCTGCTGTAAAAATATCATTGGTAAAATCAAGCTTAGTAATTTTACTTACCTTTAAACCTGTTTCTTCAAACACTTCTCGTATTGCACATTGCTCAACACTTTCACCAAACTCTAAATGCCCACCAGGTGTTGCCCATGTATTAGCACCATGCGCGCCAATGCGTTCACCTAGTAAAATTGTGTTTTGATGCTTTATGATAACCGCAACCCCTACTCTTACTACGTTACTCATATCGTGTTTTCTCTTATTTTTACTGCCTGCCATGCTGAACCACACGCTTTGTATTGTCAATTTTGTATTTTTAAAACCAGTGTGTTGATTAACTTTTAACCGACCAAGGTCGAATAGCTTGCTTGCTAAAAAAAGCCTACATTTTGTAAGGTCTCTCACACACAAATTTAGCTTTAGGAGCCTTACATGTCAGGCGAATATAAACAGCAATATAATGGCTTTAAACAAAACCCAGCCCAATTTTGGCTCGAACAAAGTAAAAATATTCCATGGTATAAAACCCCCACAACAGCATACACACAAGACGACGACGGGCTTTATCATTGGTTTAGCGACGGGCAATTAAACACCAGTTTTTTAGCGCTAGACCAACATGTTATTGCCGGATTTGGTAAGCAAACCGCACTGATTTACGACTCTCCAGTCACTAACACAAAGCAAACTTATAACTACTCACAACTACAACAAGAAGTTGCTAAATTTGCAGGCGTAATGCAATCGTTAGGTGTTACAAAAGGCGATCGCGTTGTTATTTATATGCCCATGATCCCACAAGCTGTTATTGGTATGTTGGCGTGCGCTCGTCTTGGTGCTATTCATTCGGTGGTATTTGGTGGGTTTGCTGCACATGAATTAGCTGTACGCATTGATGATGCCAAGCCCAAACTTATACTTAGCGCCTCATGCGGTGTTGAAATAAACAGCATTATTGAATACAAACCACTTATTGATAACGCAATAGACTTAGCTACGCACAAAGTAGAACACTGCGTTATTTATCAGCGCCCACAAGTAACCGCCACTCTTAAGCCTGAACGAGACATAGATTGGACTCAGGCAATGCAAACTGCTGCAAGCGCAGATCCGGTGCCTGTAAATGGAGATGATCCACTTTATATTTTATATACCTCAGGCACGACAGGCACACCCAAAGGCGTAGTGCGCGAAAATGGCGGTCACGCAGTGGCAATGCAATACAGCATGGCAACCGTTTATGGTATGAAGCCCGGCGACGTATTTTGGGCAGCGTCTGACATTGGCTGGGTAGTTGGGCACTCTTATATAGCTTACGCGCCGCTAATGTATCGCTGCGCAACTGTATTATATGAAGGTAAACCCGTTAAAACACCCGACGCCAGTGCATTTTGGCGCGTGGTTGAAGAATATAAAGTAAATGCATTATTTAGTGCCCCCACCGCATTTAGAGCAATCAAAAAAGAAGATCCAAATGCTGATGGTTTTAATCAATACGATACCTCTAGTTTAAAACGTTTGTTTTTAGCTGGCGAGCGATTAGACCCTCCCACTTACGAATGGCTTAAAGAAAAAACCAAACTGCCAGTGCTCGATCATTGGTGGCAAACCGAAACTGGCTGGGCTATTGCTTGTAACCCTGTAGGGCTTGAGTACTTAGCAACAAAACCTGGCAGCTCTACCGTGCCTACTCCTGGTTTTGACGTGCGAATATTAGATATGGATGGCAATGAATGCGCAGCTAACGAGCAAGGCGCCGTGGTAATTAAACTGCCACTACCACCGGGTTGCCTACCAACAATTTGGCAAGATACCTCGCGTTTTAAAGCAAGCTACCTAAATGAATACGAAGGTTATTATTTATCTGGCGATGGCGGCTATATTGATGAAGACGGCTACCTATTTATTATGGGCAGAACCGACGACGTTATAAACGTAGCAGGGCATAGGCTTTCTACCGGCGAAATGGAAGAGATAGTAGCCGCGCACCCTGCTGTTGCTGAATGCGCTGTTTTTGGTGTAAACGATCCTCTAAAAGGGCAGCTTCCTATGGGAATGATCGTGCTTAAAAATGATTTTATGGGCTCAAGTACCGACGTGGAAGAAGCGCTTGTTTTAAGTGTTCGTAATCAGATTGGCGCTATTGCGTGCCTTAAAAATATAGTTAGCGTAGATAGGTTACCTAAAACTCGCTCGGGTAAAATACTGCGTAAAAATTTGCGCCAACTAGTCGATGGCGAAGAGCTACAAATACCTTCAACCATAGACGATGCCAGTATCTTTGAAGAAATAAACCAACAACTAACACAAAGATAAACCCAACCAACCTATCTAAAGCCATTTTTATAATGGCTTTTTATTTCATCCTTATATTTGATCCTTTTACTTAAGTTTAGGCTTAGGTTTAAGTTTTAATTTAACTAACAACTGAAATTTTTTACGGCCTTGCACTCTCTTCTTTTAAACGTGTTATTAATTAATTTAAAAAGGAATGGTGTATGCCCCGCTTGCTACAAAAACTATTAACTACAGCCCTATTATTTATGGGCTTTGCCACACAAGCCTATGAAATAGAAGACCTAGGCAATGGCTTACACCGCTTTATAGACGACAGACACCGCTCAGTATTTTTAATCACTTCTGAGGGCGCGATTGTTACCGACCCACTTAATAAAAAAGCCGCCACCTGGTTAAGCGAGCAAATTAAAACTCGCTATAACGTGCCTGTAAAATATGTAATTTATAGCCATAATCACAGCGATCATATTTACGGCGCCGAGGTATTTAAAAGCCCGCACACCACGTTTATAGCGCATAAACTCGCTGCGCAAGATATTAAAAATACACAAATGAAAACGGTAGCGCCCAGCCTTATTTTTGATGACGAGCTACTACTTACCCTTGGTGAGTCAACAGTAAAACTTAACTATCATGGTCCAAACGACGGTCGTGGTTCGGTTAGTATATTATTCGAAAAGCAAAAAACACTATTTGTAGTTGATTGGATTGTTATTGGCAGAATGCCATGGCAAAAACTGTGGAGTTACGATATTCAAGGCATGATTAACTCAACCCAAGCGGTACTCAAATATGACTTTGATACTTTTGTAGGTGGTCATGCCGATATTGGCAGCAAGGCTGATGTAGCGCGTTACTTAAGTTATTTAGAGCTTTTATATAGGCAAGTAACAGCAGGCGTTTTAGCCGGTAATACGCTTGACGAAATTAAACAAAATGTAAAATTAGACCAATTTAGTGACTTTAAACAGTTTGATGCATGGTTACCGCTTAACATAGAAGGCGTGTACGAGCGTTTAATGGAAGAGTCAGGCATGGGCTGGCGCAGCGATCTATAAGCTTTAGTCTAATAATCATTGGTATTGCCGTATTTAACGCAATACCAATGTATTCATTAATTAAATAAGGTTATTACTGATCAAACCTTTTTAATCTATCCCAATTACTTTAAGCAGTAACCTACATATAAACCGAGTAAGTAGTACTCCAAAAGCTCGCTAACGTTGCCAACATTTACTGCGTCTAGCTCATTTACACACAACCACGCTTTGGAAATAACCATGCTTTATAGGCTGGGTATATTTAGGTATTTAAAATTGATCAGGCTACCAAGCATTCATAGGGATTTTTAAAGGTACTTGGCTACCATCTTCATTCTCTAAAAGTAATTGTAAAATCTCTCCAGACTCCTTGCGCATTAATTCTTTTGCTTCACTGGCAGGGCAGCCTGGAATTTTACAATTTTCTATAGAAATTATTTTTTGCCCAGCAACAATCCCTGCTTTTTCAGCTGGTGAATTAGGTTCTACTTTTTGAATAATAAATGACGTTACCGTCGGGCTAAAAAAACCATCAGTTCCAACGTTCCCTAAAACTCCAAGTTTAACCTTCTCTGCAGCCAAGGCATTGAAAGAAGTAATTGAGATTAAAATAATTATAAATTTGAACATATGAATTAACACTCCATGTAAGTCTATCGTTAATATTCTTTATTATTTATAGTTTTAACAAATTACTTAACACATTACTATCACTAAGTTTTTTATATTCTCAGCGTTACATTAAATATTTTAGATATAAAAAAACTCAAGGATTAAAAAAAGCGTATTAACTAAAATCGACCACCACTTCATAACGCTCGGGCATATCGTTTACTTCGTATACCCAACCGTGTCGTTTTATTATTTTTTCGCTTAACTCCAGCCCTAAACCGTAGTCAACATTAGCGGGCTTATTTTTATTATTAGTAGCGTGCCGTATTAGTTTGTACGCTGTATTTACTATAGAGATCTCGCTGCGCAATATACTATTACCTTGATAGCTTGACTGGCTGCTTCATGCAGCAAGCGTACAACTAAGCGCAAGTAACAAACTGGTTGAGTGCTTTTTAAAATAAACCATTAATTATGCTTAATTCATACCATTACGAGCAGTTTATTAGGGCGAGAGTTAAAGATGGGTTAAATGGGCACACTTTATGAGAGTAAATACAAAAATTATTGTTACGCCATATTTAGCTATTTCTAGATTTTCCCTAAATACCATCTCAACAGGTGTTTTTAAGATTGTAACTACGTTACTGCGTTTTCATGATTCCTTACTACATCACTTCTACTTTATACCTCCCATATTTATGTTTGAGTACGTCCTCAGCCTCAGAAAAACATACAACACAGGTATTTTCTACTCTTAAGCGTAGCTTCTCTGCCCCCTTTGTGAGCACCTCTTTTTAATTTCAAAAAATATAAACTATAGCCATTATTTATCGTCGGATATAAAAACGCCCATGTTAGTTAAACTATGGGCATTGCTTGAAATACATTTTAAGCGTGGGGTTACAAACCAAACACAACCTTTTCACTTTTCAGCATTCGGCTGCTTAAAAAGCTAAACACGCTAAATAATATTAATGTAATCAAGGTAGAAAGTACTAATTGTGGTACTGGCAATGGGTTACCTTTGATAAACTCAATAAGTGCATATTGCTGAGCCGCAATAGGAACCCACTGTATAATATCGGTGGCAATGTCATAGGTAGTTATCATACTTAGCGACATAGGAATAAATAACACCATAGTTACATATGACTGTGCCTCTTTGAACGACTTTGCCATAAACGAAACAAATACCTGCAAGCTTGCCGACATTAATGCAATAGGTAAGCATACTGCAAAACAAAATAGCATAAATGCTGGGGTAATAGTGATACTAAAGCCGAGCTGTTGCCAAGGTACTAAGCCGTATGTAATTTTAGATACAATTAAAATGATTACGAGTCCTAGCATCGAAAAGCTGGCAATAGCGGCCGATTTAGCAAGTACAATTTGTAAGCTACTCAACGGATGGCTTAATAATAACGACAGCGAATTACGTTCGCGTTCACCGGCGCTAGTATCTATAGCTAGGTTCATCGCGGCGTAAAATACCGTTAAAATTATAGACAACGTAGCAATGCCTAAAAACATACCGCCTTTAGAGTCTGGAGTCGCCTCATCATGCGTCTCTACCGCTAAGGTACGCATAATGCTTGGATCAATGCCACGCGATATTAAACGTAAACTAGCCACTTCAGCGTTATAACTTGCCAGAGCTTTTTCAATACGATTTATATGCTTACCAAGTTTATCATTTGATTTATCTGCAATTAATGTAACTGTTGCAGGGCGACCTTCACGCATATTTTTTTGATAGTCATCACTAATATTTAATGTAATAGACTTGAGTAGTTCGTCATTTTTATCGTTTGTACTCTGTATTTCATTGGCCTTTAAATGCGCAACTAAACTAGGGGCTTGCTCCGCATTTACTATGGTGATTTTGAGCCCTTCGGGCGATGTAAGCTGTTGCAGTAATACACTTAATAGTAAACACATTGCAATGGGAGTACCTATTGCGTAATACAAGCCCGCCATCACTGAACGTTTGTCTCGACTGGCATCAATGATTTCTTTTTTATAGAGTACTTTTAATAAGTTAATCATGCTGCTATTCCTTCATCGCTACCAATTAGCTCAATAAATGCTTCTTCTAGTGTGGCTTTTCCTGCTTTTTCACACAGTTCATCTACCGAACCTTGCGCTATTACTTGGCCGTTAGCCATGATCACTACGTGGTCACATAATGCGGCAACTTCTTGCATCACATGCGATGAAAAAAGCACGCAATGTCCTTGTTCCTTTAGCTGTATAAGTAGATCTCTTAAAATACGTGTGCTCATTACATCTAAGCCGCGTGTAGGTTCATCTAAAATAACGTTAGACGGATTATTTACCACAGCCTGTGCTAAAGCGGTTTTCATGCGTTGGCCTTGTGAAAAACCTTGGCAGCGGCGATCCGCAATATCGTCCATATTTAATTTTTTTATTACCTCACTGGTTGCTGCTTTCGCTTTTACAGACGAAAGCCCGCTTAATTGTGCAAAAAAGGTAATATATTCTCTAGGTGTTAATCGCTCATACAGGCCACACGGATCAGGAAATAATCCTAAATTTTTCTTAGCTTCCATAGGATTTTTTGCTACATCTATGCCGTCTATTTCGGTTTCACCGCTGTCGGCTTTTAATAACCCGAACACGGTACGTAAACAGGTTGTTTTGCCTGCACCATTAGGTCCAAGCAAACCTGTAATTTGGCCATTTTGCGCATCAAAGCTTAGGCCGTTAAGGGCGTTAACATCGCCAATTTTTTTAGTTAGATTAGTTACCTTAATCATACCTTTACTCCATACTTTGAATTGTTGAACTGGCTGCACCATTTATATTCATAAAAAACTGTTTATCGTTATTGTTATTGATACATTTTTTATCTATATCTTGCATATTTTGTTGATTAATAAACTGGGCAATTATTTTGGGCGCGCATGTTTGTGAGCCAATACCATGAGTTGCCGAAGGTGACACCAAATGAGTGGCATTTTTCATATTTACCATTGCCAACTCAGCCCAACTTGCAGGGGTTGCAGGGTCTCGCCCACCAGAAAGTAATAGAGTAGGCACTTCAGTGGTCACGGGCTTATAAAAGCTCTTATTTACTGGGGTTACATCCCAAATTGGGCACATTACATCAAACCCTTCAATCATCATTTTTCCCATGTAGCTTTTATTATATTTTGAACGCTTTTGCTCATTAAGCTGCGGCCAATCTTCACCACATACAATGGCATTGTGCATGCCCATTGCGAGCTGTTCAGTTATATCAACGCCCGACATCAATCCAACCCATGGCGAAAAATTACCATTAGCGGCTTTGCTAATTGCCAAAGGCAAAATTGCTCGCATTGAGTGGCTATAAAGTGCCATACGTATTGCGCCAAAAAACTTAGTTTTAGTCACCACTAGCGTTATGTTTTTGTATGTACGCGGGTGTTTCACTGTTGTTTCAATTGGCTGGCTATCTAACTGCGTCATTAAGGTATTAAATTGATTTTTTAACTGTGGATACTGTGAATTACAAAGCGTATTACTTTCACAACGTGCAAATAAAGCCGCTAACGAATCATCAATAGCTGCGCCTATTGCAGCCAAGCTTTGCTGCATAGGTACAACCCCATCCAATGTACTCGTTAATACTGAATTTGGAAATTGGCGGGTATATTCTTGCGCAATACGTGTACCGTACGATACCCCGTACAAATGCAGCCCTTTATAACCTAAAGCTTTACGCACAGCTTCAAAGTCTTTTGCAGCAACAGGTGTTGAAAAGTGACTTAAATCAATATTCAGCTGCGCTTTACATTTTTGTGTTTCTTGAGCGCCCAGTAATGCGAGATCAGTCATTGAATCGTTAAATGCAAACTGTGTTTGCAGGTCATTACTTTCACATTGCAACTTATTTGAGTAGCCAGTGCCGCGTTGATCAACCAATAAAATATCACGCGTTTCGCGGACAAATCGTAAATTACGATTAAAAATAGCAGCTAGCTCTATTGCGCCCTGCCCTGGGCCACCAGCAAAAGCAAGCGCTGCTTCATCAGGGTGGCTAGGTTTAATAGCAGGAATAATCGCAAAGTTAATGTCGATTTCGCCATCAGCGCTGCTATCTGAGAGAGGGCGCTTAATACTGCCACACATTAATCTATCGGCTAACCCTTCCATATAACATGGGGTTAAAGCTGTATGTATTTGATCATTACTTTGAGCAAATACACTACTGCCACTTCCCGCTAATATTGATAAAAGCGTTAGCTTAGTTAGTTTTTTACGTAAATTAAACATGGTTTCCATTACTTTTCCCTTGTTGCTTTTTACACTCAATATGATAACTTTAACTACAGTGTATCAGTGTATTAGTGTATTAGTGTATTAATACAGTAGAGAAAGAATAATGTTAGAATTTATTAATGTCAACCCTAATAGTGGCGATCCAATTTATAAACAATTGCATGAACAAATTGTGCGGTTGATTGTGGGCGGGCAATTATCGATAGGCGAGCAATTACCTTCAGTAAGAAAAATAGCTGAGCACTTTTCGGTTAACCCTATGACTGTGTCGCGTGCGATAAGTCAATTGGTTGAACAAGGTTGGTTAGAACGAAGGCGTGGGCAACCAACCTGTGTTGCGCAAAAATCACAGCAGCAAACACAACAACAAGATACGCTATTATTTAATGGTGCCGATCAACTTATTCAGCAAGCCAAACAACTCGATGTATCGCAAGCTGTTTTAATAGAATTAATTAAAAAGCGATGGAAATAACCCCTATGGAACAACCACTCCTTAGCTACAAAAATGTATATAAAACAATTAACTCAAAAAATATTCTGAAAAATATTAATTTAGATGTGTATCCAGGTATGGTAATTGGCTTACTCGGTAAAAATGGCGCAGGTAAAACGACTTTACTACGCTGTGCACTTGGATTAGTAACTCCCGATATGGGTGATATTAGTGTTTTTTCAGAGCCAAGTTTACAAATTAATGCTGAAAACAAAGCTAAAATTGGCTATGTTGCTCAACAGTCATTTGGTTATGAGGGGTTTAAAATAGCCGATGCATTGGCACTACATCGTAGTTTTTACCCTAACTGGGATACCGAGCTTGAAACCAAATGGCTAGGTCGGTTTGAACTTTCAAGCACCGCTGCAATTAGCAACTTATCAATAGGTCAAAGACAAACACTTGCGTTAATTATGGCAATGGCATATCGCCCTAAATTACTTATTTTAGATGAACCAGTTGCAAGCCTAGACCCTATTGCCAGACGCGAGTTTATGAGCGATTTGTTCGATCTCGCACTCGATTCCGGTTCGGGGATTTTGTTTTCATCACATATCACTTCCGACATAGAGCGCGTTGCAAGCCATATTGCCCTTATAAAAGAAGGTGAACTGCTGTTATTTGATGAACAAGATGAGATTCGCGAAACTATCCGAAAAGTTAATTTTACCGATAACACCATTAACTTAACTGCTTACACTGTATTAGCTCAAAACAAAAATTCGGCCATTATTTATGGTTATAACAACGAAACAATTGATGGCGCATTGAGTATTAATCCGCTTTCTTTAGAGCAACTGTTTGTGGAGCTACATGCATGAGTTCGCCACAAAGCCGTAAGTGGTACCAAGGTTGGAGCGGTTTATGGTTAAAAGAAGCCGGTCCCGCTAGTTATTTTGTGCCATCAATATTTGCGACTATTTTTTCCCCCCTATTTATTGGTAGTGAACCTGTTATTCTTAATCTGCTCGCAATGTTTGCGATTATTTGCATATACGCATCACTTGCTTTACAAAGTATTCGCTTACAAGCCACAGAGTGGCAGGCGCTAGTTGTTGATTATTGCCAACATATAACGCAACAAGGCAAAGTGTTTATTGCAATAATAAATGGTTTTATGCTGATAAATGCAGCTATTGAGCAGAGTATTCATCTTTTATCTACTATCTTTGTAGCGAATACACTTGGTTTAGGGCTATGGCTTTTATGTAGAGTGAGCAGTCATTTATTTACCCTTGGATGTTACATAATATTCACCACAGGCATTATAAGTTGTGTGTTATTAGAAAAAACACCTGTTTTTTTAATCCCTATAGCTATTGTTACTTACTTAGTCCTATTAGTATTTAAAGATAAATTTGGCCAACCATATCACTTTAGCAGTCATGCCTTTGCTAATTATCGTCATGGTGTGCAATCGGGGTGGTCGCCTGTTCCTGTTGGTTTTTTATCAAGTTACTCTAAGTATTTAAATAAACAGCTCTTCCCTTTGAGTTACTTTGCAGGGCCTTCACTATCTCAATTTGTTATTTTGCTAGTAGGATTGAGTGCCAGCGCAATAATCATTAACTTTTTTTACGATATATCTAAGCACTCAATGTTTAGTTTAACAAATGTCTTGCTTGCGCTATTCACGCTTTGCCAATGGAGTCGATCACAAAGGACGCAGTCATGGGAATTGCTTTACACTCTCCCTATTTACAATAGCACTGCACAAGCAAAAAGCGCTTTTATCCAAAGTGCATTAAAATTTACCATTTACGTAGGAATATTTTGTTTTATTGTTACGTTGCCATTAATTGGACAACAACAATGGCAGTTTGTATATGCCACTAATTTTTCACTTACAGCATGCGCAGCTTTTTTAGCTAGTTTTATAATTGGTAACATTGTTAAAAACACCAGTATTATGGGTATACTTTTATGTTTTTCATATGGCGGCCACATGGCTTTAAGTACTTACATCATTCAAAGCGATAACGGCTTTACAGACCTTGTTTTGATAAGCTTATATGTATGTTCATTAGCATTATTAAATCGTTTCTCTGCAAAATATTTATAGCTTGAATTAAATAGGAATAAACCAAGTAGTGATAAAATTAGTGCTTATTTACATATCGTTATTATGCTGTAGCTTTTCAACAAGCGCGCTGGTGCTCGTTAAAAAAAACACCCTGTATTACAGTGGCCAAATTACTGAGGTTCAAAATAATAAAGCTTCTGAACTTTTAAAAAGCAATTCTTCGATAAACGCATTAACTATTACCAGCGGTGGCGGCAACATCGATTTTGGTATGGATTTAGCTGACTTGATCGCCGCTCATAAACTTAGCGTGAGCATAAAAGACTTTTGCTTTTCATCTTGTGCTAACTACATACTACTCGTAGGGCAACCAACAACCATTGAGAAAAATGCAATAGTTGGCTGGCATGGCGATGCCGCCTCTGCAAAATGGCTCGACAGTGATATAGACACTATGGTCAAAAATTTAGATGAACCAAAAAAAAGTAAAAAATGGCAAGTACTCCGTGCGCATTATGATCAGGTTATAGCCAAAGCAAGTAAGCGAGAACGAGCAATGTATAAACACTTTAATGTAAATCATGACCTACTTACTGTGGGTCTAGAGCCAAGTTTACGCAAAGCAGCAATAAAAAAACATGCGCGAGGCTGGACATACTCACCCAAGGCACTTGCGTCTTTAGGTGTTAAAAATATAATTTTTAATCAGTGGCAACCTCGTTCCGTTAAGCACTTCCCTTTATTAATAATAAAAGACGTTAATTAAAGCTTAATCTATTGTTTGCTAAGGAATAACCATTCAGCCTTAGCAAACTACCATTCTATTTTTTAGTTTATTTAAACCCCTTAAACTTTATTTCATTCAATAAATCACCTTAATTTATCATATAAATTACTTTTTCCGTATAAAATACAATTGATATGCGTTATCATTTGCAACATCATTAACCTTTACCGTTCAATAATCATGAATAAGCTAATTCAACTCACACCTATATTATGCACTTTAATTTTAACTGGTTGCGGTGGTGGCTCTAGTAATAAAGCACCTTTATTTAATGAGCCAAACCTAAGCTTCACTTTAAACGAAGACACCTCTTTTACTGCTCAAGTAACAGCCACCGACGATGACGTCCTAAGCTATACACTTGCTAACGCGCCAAGTAATGGCATCATAGCAGTAGAGGCTAACGGTGAGTTTACTTACACACCTAATGCCGACTTCTTTGGTAGCGATAGTGCTTCAATTTCTGCCAGTGATAGCTCTCTTAGCACAAATGTAACGGTTAACTTTACGGTTGAAAATGTTAATGACGCGCCTGTATTACAAACAACGAACGTGTTTGTTACCTCTTCATCAACAACAGAGGGCTCAATTAATGTTACTGATGCCGATGGGGATGAAATAACCATTACCTTGGTAACCCCTCCTGAGAGCGGTGAAATTACAATAAACGAAAGTACTGGAGAATTTACCTTTGAAGCGCAAACATTAAGCTCAGTTAACGAAGTATTCGAAATTAACTATACCGATGGTGTTATTGATGAACCAATTACCGCCAGCATTACACTTAGCCCATCGTATGTGACGAATGAAGACAAGCGTAATTTTTATTACAGCTCTAGTAAGTCACACTTAAAACAAGCCGATATTATTAACGAAAGTATAAACGATGAAATTTCACGTTATACCGTATATCAAGTGCAAGCTGCTGCTTATGCGCGTGCTGGGTTTTTAGATACCGCCGAAGACTATTTATTACTCATTAACGAGCAAACAGCACTAGCTAGTGGCCTACAAGATGTAGCCGTTGCTTTAGATAGTATTCGTAATGTGGAATTAGGGAATAACTACCGCACCCGCTCTTTAGCTGCTTACAACCAGTACTTAGCTGAAAAGGGCTTTGAAAATATAAACAGTAGTGATGCGTCTTGGTTACTTGGTTTAGTAAATGATTATATGGATGTAGGGCAAACTGAAGAAGCAGAAACCCTGCTAAATACCATTAACAGCTACGCAGAGATTGTACGTGAAGAAGAGTACACAAAAACATATGGTTACTTTCAAACAGCGTTTAAAAATGCAGCCGAAGGTGCATTAGACGTATATGCTGCCAACCCAACTGATGCCAATCAGCTTACAGCACAAACATTCGCTGCTGCACTGGTAAATATTTCGAGTAACACAGGTTACGAAATTCAAAAAAGCGGTGAATTTAAAGGTAAAAAAACACAAAGGCTAAAAGCGCTTTATACCGCATGGGCGGCAGAGGTTTTATTTCGCGCAAACTCGCTTGAGCTAGCTCGAGAATACGTAAACTTAGCGCTGTCGTTTTATGGTGTAACGGGCATAGATAGCAACTATGACTTTGCTGCTTCAGAATACACTGAGGCCAATTTAGGTACTTATACCTATCCACTACAAACTCTAGCCGGATTACTAGAAGGCCTTTATGACCTCGAAGAAAACCCTGCGTTTGCATTACTTTCATCTGATTTTGATATCAGTGGTGCTAAACAAATTATGTATAGTTTTACTATAGCCAAAAGCATTATAGCAGGCACTTCAGTGGCCGATGCCGCTGCTGACGGCTTTGCCTATTTTACGGAAGAAGGTGATTATAACGAGTTTTTCAGAAGCTTGACCGAAACAAACAACAACGCAGGCACAGCGCAAATTTTATATCAGTACGGTTATACCGAACAAGCGAAAGACGTATTAACGTATGCGGGTGAGTTTATTTCATCTGACGAGTACATAAGTGCAGAGTCATCTACTTCTTTCTTAGCTGGCTATAAAGGGTGTGGTTTACTAGTCACCATTAGTAGAGAAGTCGGCGCAGATACTGCTGCTGCCGCAAATCGCTGTTTAATCATGTTAAATAAACTAAATACAGGCACATTACGAACTTTAACCGACACTTCTGCAATTGTTGTTCACAGCAATGTAATGGTATCACTTGACCGCGCAGGCTTAACTGACGAAATCCCCGCAATAAATACGCAATTACTTAGTAAAATTAGTGTATTAGATGACATTGAAGACCGCTTTGAATACCGCTTAGAAACATTAGGTTATTTAGTAAATGCAGGGTTTACCGACTTAGCCTTAACGACATTTAATAGTGCAATAGCTGAAGTAAACGAAAATTTAAGCACGTTAACAAGTGACCAACTGCTTGAGATACTCGAATCATTAAAAATTGAAACAATACTACTTAGCCCATCAGCAACTGGCTTTTGGGAACGTTACAGCATGCTTTCTAGCATGGGCGCTAATGTAGGTAGTATTTCTGACTTTACTAGCACCTACAGTAGTGTGAAAACACAAACCTCAGCACTTGTCTCCGGTATTGAAACGCTTATTTTAGCGCAAGCCGATACTGTCATTATTGAAGCTATGGAAGATTTAATCGAAGCACATACCTTATTGGGCGAATACGAGCAAGCAACAGCGCTTGTAACTAATGATGTGAACGGTGAAGCCGACCAACTTGACCTTTACACCACAATGGCTGAATTAATTGCAAGCAAAGATGACTTTAGAGATAACCGTGTTGCCAGTGTTGATACTGATAACGACGGGCTTCCAAACTTCTTCTTAGCAAATGTAACTGATGAAGATATTGCCGCTTCGGGTTTAACAGCCGATGAAGATGCTGACAACGATGGTATTGCTGATAGCGAAGACAGCACTCCAATTGGCAACTAAATAAGAGAAAACAATGCAGACACGTTATATTTATGCGTGTCTGTTTTTGCTTGCCCATAATGCATATGGTGCGACCGAGCAAAAACAGACTCCTCCCCCACCTGAAGATTGCAGCACACTCACTGATGAAAAAAAAAGTTTATGTGAAGCTATCGAACACATTGAAGTCAAAGGCCAATTTATAGGGATAGAAGTTCCTGAAGTTATTGGTCGTTCGTATTTAGACCGCAGTTTTATTGATGCAACAGCCAAAGGGAATGGCGACATAAATGAGCTAATTGCACTTTTACCAAGCGTACAATTAAGCAATGAGGCATTCAGCATTGAAAGCTTAGCAGAGATAAGTGCTCCAGAAATTTCCATCTCAGGTGCACAACCTTGGCAAACAGGTTTTTCACTTGATGGTATGAACTACAATAATCGTATTGATCCCGCCAGTAGTAGCCGCTTAACATCATCAAGTAATGATGTGTCAGGCGGTGTGCAAAGCATGAATGTAAACTCTGATGTAGTTGAGTCTATTACTGTTTATGACCATAACATTCCGGCTGAATTTGGTGGCTTTTCTGGCGGTGTTGTTGATACCAAAACAAAAGAAACGTTTGGCAAAGATAGTTTTAGCTTTACTGTACGCGGAAATCACAGTGATTGGGCTGATTATCATTATATTCAAGCGGACGATGAAACTAAGCAAAGCAGTACAGATGAAGCTGAATTAGAGGCTCCAGTATACGAAAAAATAAGCTATTCATTGAGCGGTAAAAAGCAACTTAATAAACGCCACGGTGTGATGTTTAGCTTAAATTACCTTAACAGTAATATAAGTGATTTATCGCTGGGGCAAACAAAAACCCAAAGCCGCCGTAACATTAACGCTATATTTAAATATGGTTATAAGAACGGCTGGGTTGATAACTTTACGTTAAGTATGATCTATTCTCCCTACGAGGTGAATGGTTTTATTACTGATGCACTCGATAGTGACTATCAGTTAGAAGGTGGCGCTTATGGTAGCGCAATACAATTGAAGCAAGATTTTAAATATGTAACATGGGCAAGTAATTTAAGCTTTAACATAAGCGATAGTAGCCGAGATGGCCCAGCGCATTTTTATAATTGGCTACAAACAAAAGGAAAAGACTGGGGACAATACGCTAACCAAGGCGATGCAGACGAACGCTTTTCACGCCAAGGTGGTTATGGCGCGTTAGATAACAGCCAATTCACCACCAATTGGAAAAATACATTTAATCTAGAAGCTTTTAAATTTTTAGGATCAACCCACTCAGTTGTGGCTGGTGCAGAAATTAAATATCAGCAAATAGAACGTGAGCGCTTTCAAGATGGCTATAACTACAGCTCACCTGTTATATGGTCTAGTGCTACTACACCACTTAATTGCAGTGGTTATTCGCTTGATTGTCAAGCACTCGAAACTCTCATCCCTATAGGAGAATTAGCTGAGCAACTAGGTGGGGAGATTGACTTTAACAACTCGGAGCACGTTACCGCTTACAGTAATAACATAACTACTACAGCGCAATTTTTTAATGGCCGAACAGTTAGCCCTGCTGAATACATAGATGTAAATTTAAATCGTAACGCACTCTACATTACCGACCACATCAAGTACGGTAAACTTGATGTAAATTTAGGCATGCGCTACAACTATGATGACTTTTTACAAAACCACGATGTAGCACCGCGAATTTCATTAGGGTACGACGTATTTGATAATCAAAAAACCATTATCAGTGCCGGCCTAAGTCGATATTACGACTCTGCAATTATCAGTTATAAAATTAAGGAACAACAACAGTTTTCTTATCTGCAATATAGACCTATCGAAAGTGGGAACTTACAAAACTGGTTAGATTCAAATTATACTGGCAGTTTTAAATATCGATTTAATGACGTGAATACCCCTTACGATGATGAGTTATCACTCGGTATCGCTCACGCATTTGAGACAATTGGTAATATTTCTTTAAAATACGTAAAGCGTAAAAAACATCAGCAGTTTTCTCGTACCACTTCAGACGAAACCGATATTGATGGCTACACTTATATAGATATTAGCAACCAAGGTTCAGGAAGTTCAGAGCGGATTTCACTCGCTTGGAGCGCACAATTTGGTGCCCATTCAGTATGGGCAAATACGTCGTATGCCGAGAACGAAATATCAAATGACAATTATAATGCAACCGTAGATAACACCCCACTTGATGAACTCGTTTACTATGTTAATGCGAAAGATGAAGGATCACTGGTCACATTAAGTCAGTTGTCTCAGATACGGACGAACTTTGGTGCACCTATCACGGCTGCATTAGGTTGGAACGTAGATTGGGTTGATTCATTTAGTACTGGATTAAACATTTCATATTCAGGGAGCTACGATACCGCAGTAAATACAGGAGGAAGTGAAAGCATTGATATAGAGGATGCCTGTGCTAGCTGCCCAGTTGTTTCCACTCTATTTGATGTTTACCAGGAACAGACTATACGTGCCAGGACAATGCTAAACCTAAGTTTAAAATACAAACATAAACTGACCAATAGCCAAAGCTTAGAGTTACGAGCTGATATTTCCAATCTATTAAATAAGAGAACGTATACAGTTGCAGAGGGCGCATCAGGTATTGAGCCTGGTCGAGTATTTTGGTTGGGGCTTAGCTACAAATATGACTGAATTTATTCGTATTCTAAGTATTGTACTTTCTTTAAATGCCCAACCGCAGCAGCTTGATACTAAATCACTACGAAAAGTATATAGCGAAGAGCAGATAAACTGGCCTGCCATTCAAACCAGTGATGGGCGTATAGTTGAGCCTCTTTCGTTATTGCCAATAGCTACTCCATTGCCAGAGCACGTTGCACTTGGTAATAAGCTTTTTCATGATCCACAGCTTTCGCGCGATAAAACCGTAAGCTGCGCAAGTTGTCATGAACGAGATAAGGGGTTTCATGATGGTCGTGCCACTGCTATAGGCATAAATGATCAAGTGGGCACTCGCAATACCCCTGCTATTTTTGGTATAGATCAGTGGCAAAGCTTTTTTTGGGATGGTCGCGCTAAAACAGCTGAGCAACAAGCACTTATGCCTATTAGCAATCCAATTGAAATGGACTTAGATCCACAAGAAGCCTTAATACGGGTCAATAAAGATAAAAGCTATACGGCATTTAATAAAAGTGCCTTTAATTCAGACACGCTTTCTATGGCACAAATGGCAGAAGCCCTCGTTGCATTTGAGCGAACACTCATTGCACCTAATACTCGCTTTAAATCATTTATTAATGAGGTTCAGAGTAATCCAAAAAAAGCGCTTAGACGTTTATCAGATAATGAATTAAACGGATTACATTTATTTAGAACTAAAGCAAAGTGTATGACTTGCCACAATGGCGCGCTATTAAGTGACAATCAATTTCATGGCACTGGCCTTCATTACTACGGCCGTAGTTTTGAAGATAAAGGCCGGTTTAATTTTACAAATAATCCAAGTGATATAGGGTTATTTAGAACCCCTTCTCTACTTGGTTTAACTGAAACATTTCCATGGATGCACAATGGACTTTTTGATGATCTACTAGGCATAGTAAATATGTATAACCATGGTGGAGTAAGACCTAAGCCTAGGAAAAACCAATTAAACGATCCACACTTTCCTAAGACGACGAAACTGTTAAAACCATTAAAACTCACCAAGCAAGAGCGTTTAGATCTTGTTGCATTTTTACGGATTTTATAAGTTTTGTAATTGCTCTATCAACCATTTATGAATTGGGCTGTTATTAGTACGTGGATGCCATGCTGCTATCACTTTAAAAGTAGGTGGAAGTGCCTCAACTTCTAGCAGTCTAACTTTACTATTTGGTAATAATCTTGAAGGGTAAAACGCGAGCATATCAGTAGTATGTAAAATGTCGGGCACCGCTGAAAAACTCGGTACCGACATAACAATATTACGTTTTAGCCCTTGGCTTTCAAACCATTGATCGTGCGATCCGCGTAAATTAGCGCGTGAAGGCGACACCACCAGCTGCGGGTGCGCTGCAATTTCCGGCAATGTTAAGGGCTCATCTTCAAACTCATTTTTACAGCCTGTAATACACAAGTGCTGCTCTTCTAGCAAAGTGACATACGCTAAGTTGTCAGGTATGAACTCTGGAAAGCTTATCAGTAAATCAAGCTCGCCTGCCGTTATAAGTTGATTAACGTTGTCAGACGCAAAGTCGCGCACTATCAGCTTTAAACCTGGCGCTTCACGGCGGGTAATATTAAATAATTGCGGCAATAAAGCCTGCGTGGCGTAGTCGGTTGCGCTTATGGTAAACACACCTTTATAAGTTTGCGGGCTAAACTGCTCAGGCTCTAGTAACGACTCTAATTGCTTTAAAATATGGTTAACAGGCGCCTTTAGCCCTTGCGCTTTAGGAGTAGCAACCATGTTATTGCCTTGGCGAATAAACAAGCGATCGTCAAATAAATCTCGTAGCTTTCGTAGTTGCTCACTAATGGCTTGTTGCGTTAACCCCATTTTTTTGGCTACTTGTGAAAGATTTTGCAGTTCTAATAAGCTACTGAGTACTCTTAACTGCTTTATATCAAGCCGACTAATACCATTCATAATTGTATGCTGTACAAAAAAGTGTTGTTTCAAATTGTATCTTTAAATCTCTATGCTGCCAATGTCGCTTAACCACTATTTAAGCCTTTGTTTGCTTTATAAGAGAATTTAAAATGAAATCAGAATTAATTAACACCGCCCCTTTATTCTCATCAATTGATCTTGGCCCTTTTACACTTAAAAACCGTATTGTGATGCCTCCTCTTACTCGCTCTCGCAGCACTCAGCCTGGCAATATCCCTAATGAATTAATGGCTGAGTATTACTCGCAGCGCGCATCGGCTGGTTTTATGGTTACTGAAGGCACACAAATAGAACCTCGTGGACAAGGTTACGCTTGGACCCCAGGAATTCACTCGCAAGCACAAATTGAAGGCTGGAAAAAAGTAACACATGCAGTACACGCTAAAGGCGGCGTTATTTTTGCTCAGCTTTGGCATGTAGGGCGCGTATCGCACACCACACTACAACCAAATTCAGGTAAACCGGTTGGCCCTTCAGATATTATTGCTGACAATGTAAAAGTCTTTATTGAAACCGCACCTGGTGAAGGCGCATTGGCTGACCCAAGTGAACCCTGCGCACTAACTACAACTGAAGTTGGTGAACTGGTAAACATGTACGCTCAAGCTGCACGCAATGCTTTAGAAGCAGGCTTTGATGGTGTGGAGCTTCATTGTGCTAACGGGTATTTAGTTAATCAGTTTATTTCTGAGCATACAAATAACCGTGATGATCAATACGGTGGAACACTTACTAATCGCCTGCGATTTTTAAAAGAAATAGTTGAAGCGGTAAGTGACGTTGTAGGCGCAAACCGTTTAGGTGTACGCTTTGCTCCTTTATTTGAAAGCACAGACGAAACACGAGTGTATTTAGGACTTGTTGAATCAAACCCTCACCATACTTATATACAAGCCGTTAAAGTGCTTGAGCAAGCTGGTATTGCTTACTTATCGATTGCTGAGGCTGATTGGGATAACGCTCCCGATTTACCATTAGGGTTTTATAAAGCAGTACGAGCTGAATTTTCAGGTCGCATTATTTATGCTGGTAAATACACAGTAGAAAAAGCGGGGCGTATTTTAGGTGAAGGTTACGGTGACTTATTTGCATTTGGTCGCCCATTTATAGCTAACCCTGATTTACCAGAGCGTATAGCGAATAATTGGACGTTTAACGAAGCCGATGCAGCCACTATGTATGGCGGTACTGAAGTGGGTTATAGCGATTATCCGCTCTACGAAAAATAGTTAATTTAATTAAGCCAAGGAAGGCTTAATTACTAATTTCGTATCCATTTTTTGTGATACCACTAATCATTTTGGTGTATCAAAATATTCCTAAAATCGTCAAAAACTAGGTGTTATGTCAAGAACCGTCAGTAAAATGTAAAAAGCTGTAAGCATAACTCCGTTTGCTGTTGTATGTCAGTTAACATTCAGTTTGAGCCGCTAGTATTGAACCCAGTTATGTAAAAACATAAACGAGGCAATACTATGAAACTTACTTTTTTACTACCTGCCCTGCTCGCCATTGGCGCAGTATCAGGCTCTGCGCTTGGAGCACAAAACGAGCGAGAGAATGATAAAAGCTTTAAACGCGATCACGACAAACGTGTTGAATATAAACACGTTGAACGCCGCCATGAAAAAAAGCAGCGTATTGAGCATAAAAAAGAAAAACGAGAAGACCGTAAACAAGAAAAACGTAAACTTGCTAAGTACAAACAGGAAAAGCGTGAACTACACCGCTACAACCAGAGAAAATATAACTACTTAGCAAACCATCATAATTCAGTCACTTACAGACAAAACCGATTTATAAACCATTTACCACGCAGTAGCGCATCGATTAGGTTTAATGGTATTTCGTTTACGTTTAACGACGGCCTTTATTACCGTAAAGCTAAAAGAGGCTACCATGTTGTTAAACCACCTAGAGGCCTGCGTATAAATACGCTACCAAGAAATTACAGGCATTTTAAACACCATAATACGACTTACTACACTTATCAAAATGTATACTACATGGCGGATAATGATGGTTATACGGTTGTTGATGAGCCATCAACTCGCCTTAATCAGGCAATAAAAGTGGGTAATGTAAAGGACTATCGCTTGGGTCAAACATACGACTCACTGCCTATGGCTGCACAGGCCGTAATAATTAACTCACAGCAGTATTTTAAATACGGCGATATTTATTTTTTACCGCAAATAAGTGACGATGAAATAAAATACCTCGCTATAAAGCTGGGATGAATTAATTTATGTATATTGCTATTTAAACATTAAACCTACCACTCTCTCATTGAGCTCAATGAGATAGTGGTAATAGCCCGTATACGCTAAATGGCTCTGATCAATAAAAGCAACAACGTCATTTTCGCCATTATTTTATAGTGTTAAAAAATACATTTTTATTGTTCTAACTTTAAACGTTGATGCCATTGAGCAATACTTTCGCTTGGGTATTGATCAAACTGCAGATCACCGTTTTTTATAGGCGCATCAACCCAATGGGCTTTACTGCCTAACATTAAATGAGTGCGCTCTGGCGGTATGGGTAACTCACTATCAATTGCACCAGCAAATGGGTGAACTTGATCTGGCCAACGCGCATCGTATAACCACAAGTTAGCACTACAATGCTTACAAAATGACGCTCTGCAGGGCTGATTTTATTGTCTATTTTAGCGTGATAAATCGTTATATGCTCCGCACCTGTCACTTTTAATGTTTTATATTCTGCACTTAAATTAATAACAAAGCCCCCGCTTCCTGCAGTTTTTCTGCATATAGAGCAATAACATAAATTGTAAGGATAAGGGTGTTTTGAGTTGACCGTAAATACCACTTTGCCACAGTGGCAAGCGCCATTTAACTTCATAATAAATCCAATTTTAATGTTGGCTTGAACTAATACCTTAACTAGATGAGCATAAAAAAACCACAACAATTACACGCTGTGGTTTTTAAATTAATGAGCTTACTAACGTTTCCAAAATCTTAAATTACGCAATGTACTTATAAATTTATCGGCAGAGTCTACCTTTAAATCTATCCAACCATCATCTACTTTTCCATCAAGGCCTGCCGCTTTAAATAAAGGCTTGGCCTCATTTGTAAAGCCTATAAATTTCATATGTGCGTACGCATCACTTACAAAGTCTTTAGCTTCTGCTATAGCAGCTAGTTTTTCAGCTCCCTCTTCAGTGGTGAGTACAAGTACCGCATCGTATAAAACCGATGGACCACCATTAATAACCTGATCAGCTTTAAAGTGCTTACCTTTACTGCATTTAGCACCGCCAACTTGTGGGGCAATAATTTCAAAGTTTGCGCCTTCACTTTTAAGTGCATTGGTAACCGATTCAAAAATTTCTGCATTAAAGCCATCACTTACTAAAATACCTAATTTACGGCCTTTGAAGGTGTTGGGCGCATTTTTCAAAATACTTAACGCATCAGATACAGGTAAGTCTTTACGTGTTGGCATAGCAGCTTCAGCTGGGTCTGGCATTTCTTGCAAGCCAAGTCCTTCGGCAACTTTATTTGCGAGGGTTTCGTCAATATTTAACAAGTGCGATACCAAACGTTCTCGTATTGGTAAATGCTCAACTTTAGAGAGCTCAAACACGTACGCAGATTGAATATGGGCCTGCTCTATCTCTGTTTGACTTAAATAAAATTGACGAGCTTGACTGTAATGATCGCTGAATGTTTCTGAGCGGTAACGCAGTTTATCACCGCCACTTACTTCAGGTTCCTTTGAGCTTTTAAAGCCATGTACTGGGCATTCGCGCGGGTTGTTTTCGTCGCCGCTCCATGAGTTTGGCTCATAATTAACACGCCCTTTTGGATTGTGCATTGCCATGTGGCCATCTTGCTGAAAATGCCTCATTGGGCACTTAGGCGCATTAACCGGAATATGCGTAAAGTTAGGACCACCTAAACGCTTAGTTTGAGTATCTAAGTATGAAAAGTTACGACCTTGCAGTAGCGGGTCGGGTGTAAAATCGAGCCCTGGTACAATGTTTTGTGTACAAAATGCAACTTGCTCTGTTTCTGCAAAAAAGTTATCGACTACGCGATTAAGCACCATTCGCCCAACTATTCTAACGGGCACTTGTTCCTCTGGTATTAGTTTAGTGGCATCGAATACATCAAATTCAAATTCATCAGCAAATTGCTGATCAAACACCTGCACACCTAACTCCCATTCAGGAAAGTCGCCGTTACCAATTGATTCCCACATGTCGCGACGGTGAAAATCAGGGTCTACGCCATTTAGTTTAAGCGCCTCGTTCCACACAACTGACTGCATACCGCCTTTTGGTTTCCAATGAAACTTAACGTATTTTTCATCTCCTTTGGCATTAATAAACTTAAATGTATGAACGCCAAAACCTTCCATAAATCGCAATGAACGCGGAATAGCCCTATCAGACATCGCCCACATAACCATGTGCATTGACTCAGGCGACAAGCTTACAAAATCCCAAAAGTTATCGTGTGCGGTTTGCGCTTGAGCCTAGATTCAAATTGTAAGTGCATAACTTGTTTTGACTAGATTAAGTGGTCAGTTGCTCATAAGCTAACTGCTTTT